>NZ_JAMYPU010000001.1:157500-430368 GCF_040320535.1 Mesorhizobium sp. M0676 | reverse complement strand
GCGCGAGCACAAGAAGCTCGCTCTACGCCAAGCCGCATGACCAGTTTCATGATCGCCCATTTTGCAGAACTTGACGCACACAACCCCGTTAGGCCGAGGGACAGCCCCCCTCTGCCTTGCCAGGCATCTCCCCCGCAAGGGGGGAGATCGGACGTCGCCGAGACCTCCGCCAATCCTCAACGTCCTTTAAAGCCCTCAAACAAAACCGCCGGGCTTTTACCCGGCGGTTCGTAAGCGAATTCTTATCAATCAATACGGGCAGGCGTTGTCGGCGGTATAGTCGTGCACCTGGATCGTGCCGGCGATGATGTCGGCCTTGGCCTTTTCGACGGCAGCCTTCATCTCGTCGGTGACCAGCGCCTTGTTGTTGTCGTCCATGGCGTAGTCGACGCCGCCTTCTTTGAGGCCGAGATTTTGCAGGCCGCCCTTGAAGGTGCCGTTCTTGCCGTCCATGAAGGCGGTGTAGACCGCAACGTCGACGCGCTTCAGCATCGAGGTCAGCACCTTGCCGGGCTGCAGGCCGTTCTGGTTGGAATCGACGCCGATGCCGAGCTTGCCGGCATCCGCCGCCGCCTGCAGCACGCCGACGCCGGTGCCACCGGCCGCGGCATAGACGACGTCGGAGCCCTGGTCGATCTGCGTCTTGGCGATCTCGCCGCCCTTGGCCGGATCGTTCCACGCCGCGGGCGTGTCACCGGTCATGTTCTGGATGACATCGGTCGCACCGGCCGCCTTGGCGCCGCCGACATAGCCGCATTCGAACTTGCGGATCAGCGGAATGTCCATGCCGCCGATGAAGGACACCTTCTTGGACTTCGAGGCCATCGCCGCCAGGATGCCGACGAGATAGGAGCCTTCGTTTTCCTTGAAGACCAGCGAGCGGACATTGGGCATATCGACGGCATCGTCGATGATGGCGAAGTTGAGATCGGGATATTCCTTCGCGACCACCTTCAGCGCATCCTCCCAGGCAAAGCCGGCCATGACGATCGGGTTGCGGCCGTCCTCGGCGAAGCGGCGCAGCGCCTGCTCGCGTTGCGAGGCGTTCGACACTTCGAACTCGACATAGGCGGTGCCCGTCTCGGTCTTGAACTTTTCGGCGCCGTGATAGGCAGCCTCGTTGAAGGATTTGTCGAACTTGCCGCCGAGATCGTAGAGGATGGCCGGCTGGACATCCGCGGCGAAAGCCGGAAGAACCATTGCGGTTGCGGCCAGGAGGCCGAGAACGATACGTTTCATGTGATCCACACCCTGTCGGTTATTTTTTTCCGTTACGCGCCGCCCGTCTGCCCGGTTCTCCGGCAGGCACGCGGCATCAGCCAGGAGTGTACTCCCCTCCCGCTCAAGGCAATCTGGCACGGCCCGAAACAAAATTCACGCGGAATTTTGACCTTTTGGAAAAGCATGCCCCCCGTTGGAAAAACATGCCCAATGCGGTGACAGCTGTGGACGATTGCCGCGTTGTCGTCGCAGTCCGCCGGCACAACCCATCAGCCCGGCGCGAATTCTCCGCCGCGCCGCCGGCGCCGGTAGCCGATCGCATAGAGGATGAAGGCAAGCACCGCGAACACGGCAAACCCCGGCTGGGCAAGCACCCAGGCGATGCCGCCATCCCATATCATCGGATTGACCTTGGCGCGCACGAAGGTCTCGAAGGCCGCGCGGGTGTCGGGCGAAACCGCCAGCCAGCTCGAATTCAGCGGCGTCATGACCAATGCGGAAGCCGCCACCGAGCGCGTCGCGTCGAGCACGGCCATGATGACGGCGACCGAGAGTGCGACCATGGCCGCGAGGCGAAACAAAAAACGCAGCATCGAAATCTTCCCCGGTCCTCAAGTTCCTCCCGAGGACCTTCCGGTCAAAGGCGAGGAATAGAATGCGCACGCCCGGCGCGCAATCGCCATACGCGAATTTGAAGCCTATCGCCCGCCTATATGGCCACCTTTCGGCTCCGCCGATGGACGAGCCAGATGCCGAGGATGCCGCCGCCAATGGCCCCGACCACCAGCCCGGCAAGGCCGATGAACACCGCGAAGTAGCCGCAGCCGCCTTCGAAACAGCTGATGTCGGTGGCTTCGGCGATCCCCGCGCCGAGCGCGAAGCCGGCGACAGTGCCGACGACGGCGCCGAGGGTGATGCCGGCCAGCGCGGCGACGATCGAACTACAGGCTGACGGTGCCTGAGCTTCCGGCCTTGCATAAAAGGCCTTGGCCTCGTCGCGGCGGCGAAGCAGGTAAATGCAAAACAGGCCGATGACGATTTCGGTGGCGGCGATCGCAAGCTCCCTGGCGGAGACGGTGAAATCGGGCACGGTCAGCGCATAGACCTGCTCGGCCAGCCGCCAGGCGATGGTGGTGAGCTGCCAGATGGTGAAATGACGCGGAAAGCGCGCGGAACGGCTGAAGGCGAGACCGAGCAGATAAAGCCCCCACACGATGGTGACGATGTCGAAGGCCAGTCCGCCAAGCACGAAATAGAAGACCCTGTCCGGCACGCCGGAACTCTCGAACAGCCACCGCGCCGAGACCAGCCAGTAGACCGACCATGCCATGACGAAGAGGAGCCAGACCACGGGCACGAAGGACAGCCCGCTGTCCGGACGCCCTGCGGGCGTCAGCCCGCCTGGCATGCCTCCGGCCGGCGTTCCGCTGGCCGGCTGTTCATTGCTCGATGTCATGTCGGACGATGCCCCCCGCAAAGCCTCCGCCGCACTCGACAGGTGGCGAGGGGCGAAGTCAAGCGCGGCCGGCCCTGCCGCCTTGCCCGTGGAACACCATTCAGAACCGAAGCGCCTTAGAAGCGGAGCCGATCAACGCCCCGCGAAACGATGCATGGCCGGCAAAGCGAATAGACTGCCGTTATGGCTTGGCATTCGGCGCCGGATCGACTAGATGAGCCCCGCGCCTGTTTAATTGACGGGCGCCGGGAAAGGCATCCGCTGGTTGGCGGTGTCCATCAAGCGGGTCTTCCCGCAAATCCCAAAGGGATGCATCTCCCCAACCCGCGTGGCAAAACCGGCCGGGCGCGAATGCAAGGACGGAGAGGTGGCCGAGTGGTTGAAGGCGCACGCCTGGAAAGTGTGTTTACGGGAGACCGTAACGCGGGTTCGAATCCCGCTCTCTCCGCCATCGCCGTTGATTTTATTGTATTCTTTGACTATTTATCGATGTGCCATAACCGAGGAAACTCGACGGTAGCAACTCTTCGGAACCTTGCCCAGCCGGATCTTGAGTCTCGTGGCGGCGGAGCATTTGTTTGTCCCTCACAGCGATGTCGGGTCTCGTAACCCTAATTCGCCGTCACGCCTCACACAAAGAAAAACCCCGCCGAAGCGGGGTTCTCATTTCGGTCAAAAATCTCAGTAGGGAGAATTGCACTCCCGACGAGGGCCGTAGTTCGGCTGGTAGGTGTTGTCCGAGGCGCGGTAGCTACGGTAATGATCGTAGCACCACTGCACATGCGAATCGCCACCCCGGTAGACGCGATGGTTGTTGTTGAGCGCGCCGGTAATCAGGGCGCCGGCAATGAATGCTCCGGCGGGGAACCAGAAATCGCCGTGGCGGCGATAGCCGTGTCGGTAATGGCGCGAGCCGCGATGGCCGTTCCAGTAGGGGCCGTCATTGTTGTAGCGCGAGAAATTGCGATCGCCGCGATGCTTCATCCACGGCTTGTAGTCCACCGCCTGCACATCGGACGACGCCGAAGGCGCCTGCGGCGTGAACATTTGCGCTGCACCTGCAGGCACAGCGGCGGTGGCCGCGAACGAAACTGACAGCGTGACCGCCAGCATACCCGATACAATCTTATTCATGATCTTCTATCTTTCCGTTGCCGTCCCTTATGGGCTTTAAACGGTTTAAGAGCGTTCCGGTTCCGCCCGCCTGCCACAACAAAACCCCACACTTGGCGGGGTTCTGTCGTTTGCGATGCGGAGCGGTTAGGCGGAGAGCTTCGCAACCATCTCCGGAGTCAGAATGCAATGCGCCCATGCCTCGTCATCAATCGGCTTTAGGCTGTCCGCCAAGATCTATCCCGATTGGGATCCACGTTCATGAAGGATCGCACGCCGCAAATCCCGCGGACCTTGCTGGTCCTAACCCCTCCCATAACCATAGACGGCAAGATTTGGTCTTTGTGGGTTATCATTGCGCCGAGTTCGAATTTCCACGCTCGCTTAGTGGAGAGCTACGTAGCGCCGAAGCGGAAGACGCGACTTGTCAACAAGGCGTAGATCCCATGGTTGGCGGGGAGCGTTGGGCGTGTCCTTGTGCCGGCGCAGGGATGATGATTTGCTGCGATTCAACAAAGCGGGGGAACGCCATGGCGGACACGGTTATGAAGGCTCCGGTTCTGGATGTAGTTTTAGCATCTGGGATCGACGCCGCCTTAGGCACGGTGTCGGTCACATTTGGATCAATCGACACAAAGAGATTCCAACTCGATTTCTCCGCACAATGTGTTCCTTTGGCAATTGCTGCCCTCTCGGTCGAGATGGGAAAGCTCGTCGCCACTCTTCCTGCCGAAATGACACCAAAACTGCAGGGCATTTCTATAACGAGCACTCAACTGGCCATGAAAGAGGACGGCACTGTAGCCATCTTTCTCCGATTGGAGAGTGGAGCGGAACTGCCGCTTGATTTTCGGTTGGACGACCTCACCCGCCTGCGCCAACAAATAGACGAAGCGCTTACGCTGGCGGATCGAAAGACCCACCACTGATATAAGCTTCGTCCCGCTCTACATCCGCGCCTTGTCATCTCGCTGGTTGCTGCCGGCGTCTGGCGATTCCGGCAGCGCGATATAGTGGGCATGGCTTCCTGCCCCTGCTGGCCGGGCTGGGCACAACCGGGCTTAATGAACAAACTGCGACATAGCGCGTTGAGGCTCATTCGCGGAGGGAGCTTCAAAAATGGATCCGGTAACGGCTGCTGTGCTAGTTTTGCTTTCTTGCAGCCCCGGCCAGGGAGTCTGCGAACCACTCGGTACATCACCGGCCGTTTTCGGATCCCTTGACACATGCCAGTTGACGCTAGCGAGGAGGCTCGCGGACGCGCCCAACGGAGAGATTGTCGGTCGATGCCGTTTAATCGATCCGATGGCTACAGGTTCCGTTCCCGCGGGATACAGGACCATTGTCGTCACGCGGGGCACAGGGGCGGATTCGGTGAGCCGTCGCTATATCGTCCCGCACAAGGACTGAAGCCCGCGACATCGCCCGCACCTCTTGCGTAGGGGAAAGAGGCGCGGGGCCGACCGGCTGTTTTGCCTTGCGCAAACGCTTTCGGCTGGCAAGTTCATCAACCGGCTACCCGCAGCAGCAGTTCGGGCCGGGGTTAATCTCTATGACGGCCGCGTCTATGGGCCTGGCGGCGAAGGCTTCATCCGCCTGAATGTCGGCTGCCCGCGTCCCCTGTTGCGCCAAGGGCTGGAGCGCATGTCCAGCGCGCTGGCATCCCTGTGATCGAGCGCCAGGGTGCTTCGGATTCGAGCCTGGTACTTGATGCCGGCAGCCGGTAAGGAAACGTCCGAGGGCCGACGAGCCAGGTGGCCCGCAAGTCCGGATTCCATAGCCGTGCCGGACACAACCCTCAAGCCAAAGTCGACATGTCCAGCTTGATCGCCGCTACCATTTCACAGCGAACCCGAGCTTGGCGCCCAGGGCGTGGCTATCGCCAAAATCCTTGAGGCTTGTCCGCGCTGTCCCTTCTCCGAAGACGGCGTAGCGGCCGTCCGCCCAGCTCAGCGAGCCACCAAGGCCGACACCGCCCCACAGCGCCTGATTTTCGCTGACCAGCTTCGTGCCAGACACATCGACATCATTTCCGTCGAGGAAGTCGTAGTAAAGGTTGCCGAGCCCATAGATGTGCGTACGGCTTACCTGCCCGGCATCGTCCACCCACTGGTCTTCATAGTCCGCGGAGAGGCCGAGCCGGCCAACGAGGCTGTTGCTGCTGCCGGGCGACACGATGGCGCCAAACGGGTCGGTGAACGTGTCGAAGTCGACCGACGAATAGGCAAGCTGGGCTTGCGGCGTCAGCGACCAGTTGCCGTTGAGGGCGATCTTCTGTCCAGTCTCGATGCTCAGCCCGTAGCCGAAACCGTTGTTGCTGTCCGCAAGCGTGGTGCCCAGCGTGGCCGACCGGATGTCACTGTCATACCATGTCGCCTCAGCCTGCGCGTCGACGTAGAAGCCACCGCTGCCGAACCAGGTGAGCGTGCTGCCGACGCCGAAGCCGGTGGCAGCGATCGACCCTGCCCCGAAGATCGAGGAGACGTCCGACGACGCGGTTCCGTAGTGGGCCGTAATCCCTCCGATCAGGGTACCGGCGTCGCTTTCGTGCAGCAGGCCATCGACGCCGGCCTGCAGCTTCCAGGTGGTCACGTCATAGTTCGTGCCGGAGGTCGACGTCTCAGGCTTGATCTCGGCATGGGCAGCTTCGATGCGCGCCCATATCGCCTTGCCGTCGACCGAGCCCTGGCCTGGCAGGTCCGCACCTTGCGGCGTAGCACCCTCGCCCCACGACCGATTGCCAATGCGTTGCTGCATGGTGCCCAGTTCATTGAAGGCCTGCAGCACCCCTTCATAGGCCTCGTACAGAGGCACGCCGGGCGAATAGAGCGGCTGCGGATCGGGATCGCCGTTGACCAGGGCCGAGCGCAGATACCAATCGCCATCGGCCGGTGTGCTGACGCCGTTCTTGTAGAGCCTGTATGCGTAGGCGCCCGCGACGACCGCTGCATCGCCTTCGAAGGTATAATTGCCGTCGAGCGAGAAGCTGCCGTTCGAGACGCCGCCGACGTCGACGATCTTGATGCCTCCGACCGTTTGGGCGCCCGACCCGCCGAAATTGACGACCTGAAGGGTACCCGTCCCTGACGTGTTGCCGGCGATCACCAGCATGTCTGTCGGCGAACCGTCACCACCGAGCGCAGCGTTGAGAACGACGGCGCCGCTATTGCCGACATAGTCGCCGCTTACGGTAAGTGTGTCGCCTGGGACGCCACCCGCGATGCGCACCGTTCCGGCGTTGCTCAGCCCCGCAATCGTCTGGGACGTGCCGGCAAGATCGAGCGTGGCGCCCGAGGCGACGGAAAACTGCGAGGAGGAACTGAACGCGTTCGCAGCGCCCGCGGCAAGCGTGCCGCCGCTGACCGTTGTGGCGCCGGTAAAGCCTGAGTTGTCCAACGCAAGCAGCAGCGTGCCTTGGCCGTCCTTGATGAACGTACCGGCGCCCGAGAGCACGCCGGCATAGCTGGCGGAGGCGACTTGGTCGAATGTGAAGGAGGCGCCGGCGCCGATCGCGACATCGCCACCTAAGCGCTCGGCTGCCGAGACGAGGCCGCCTTGATTGACGGTCCAGTCCAGCAGCGACGTGCCTGACAGCGTCAGCACGCCGGCGCCATCCTTCATCATTGCGCCGGTGCCGGAGATATCGCCGGCGAAGCTGGCGTCCGCCGCCTGGTCGAACACGACAGTGCCGGAATTGCCGATGTCGCCACGAATCGAGGTTGCATCGCCGACCAGCGTGCCAGCGCTGACCAACGTGTTGCCGCCATAGCTGTTCGTTCCCGTAAGCGTCAGCGTGCCGGCGCCGGTCTTGGCAAGGCTGCCAGCGCCAGAGATCGCACCGGACAAGGTCAGGTCGGCCACAGTGTCGAAGGTGCCGCCGGCCGACGAAAGCGTGACGTCGCGCGCCGAGCTGAACGCCGCTGTGTTGCGCAGCGTCCCGCCGGAGAGCGTCAGGCCGCCAGCGGCAACGCCGAGATTGTTGTCGGCTGAAACAGATAGCACGCCGCCCAGGACGGTGGTGCCGCCCGTGTAGGTGTTGGCGCCGGACAGCACCAGCGTGCCCGCATCGGTCTTGGTCAGGCTGCTGGTCCCGGTTAGCACGGAGGCGATGGTGGCGGTGTAACCTGCTCCGGCCACCGTGCCGTCGCCGACCCGGATGATGCTCTCGCCACCGGCGCCGGCGAGCGTGACGGAGTCGCCCTCGATGCCGTAGCCATCGGCAGCGAACTGCATGCCGGTAACCTCCAGCGCGCCGGCGCTGTCGTCGGTGGTGACGGTGCCGCCAAGCGTCTGGAAGATGGCGAAACCGGGTTGCGGCTTCATCGCGCCGGTCACCAGGCCGGTGCTCGTCGTCCACGTCGGGCTTGCCGCAGTCCACGTGCCGTTGCCGCCATCGACCAGCTCGTTGTTGGCATTCCCGGCCGCGTCACCGTCCCAGAACAACAGGTCGTTACCGACACTGCTGATAAGATTGACCTGGTTGGCGACAGAAGTCTGCACCGTCAAATCGGCCGCCGTGACGCCGGCCGGCAGATTGCCGAGTTCGAGACCATTGTCGGTGAGGGCGCCGCCATAATTGATGAGCCGGTAGACGCCAGGGCCAAAGCCGCCTACATCGGTGATGTTGAGGCTGCCGTCCAGCGTCAGCGCTCCGGTCACCTCGATCAGGTCGTTGACACCGCCGCCGACAATTCCTGCCTGGCCGAGCTCGTAGTCGAGCATAGAACCGGAGCTCAGGCTGAGCGATCCGACCGTAAGCGTACCCGGACTGGAGCCGGGGGCCAGCACGCCGCCATCGGCGACGATCACCGCGCCGCCTATCGAGCCGGAGCCGCCCAGCGTGCCGCCGCTGTTGACCGTCGTTTCGGTATTCCCAAGCGAACCTTCGACGACGAGCTTGCCCCCGTCGACCGTGGTACGGCCGGAATAGGTGCTGTCGCCGTTGAGCACCAGGGTGCCGGCGCCCTCCTTGTAGACGCCGCCCACGCCGCTCAGCTCGCCATTCGCGGTCAGCGTCGTACCCGCCGCCGCGCGGAAGTAGCCATAGGCGGAAGTGAGCTTGACATCGCGGCTCATGGCGAAGCTTGCTGTCGTGCCGAGTTCGCCGCCGTCGAGTGTCAGCAGGCCCGTAGCGGCACCCAGATTCTGGTCCGACGCGACCGAGATGCTTTTGCCGGTCCCGACCTTGGTGCCGCCGCTGTGGGTGTTGGCACCGGTCAGCGTCAGCGTGCCGAAGCCTTCGATGTCGACGCTGCCCGAGCCGGAGATATTTCCGCCGAAGGTGTGGGGGCCGAGGTCGAGAAACGAGACAGCGCCGTTGTCCAGGATGTCGCCACGGATCGCCACGGTGTTGCCGGCAAGCGTTCCTGCATTGACGATGTTGCCACCCGTATAGCTGTTGGACAAATTGGTGACGTTGAGGGTGCCGGCGCCGCTCTTGACCAGTGTGCCGGTGCCGGTCACCTGGCCTGACACGTCCAACTGCGTGCCTGCCACCGTGTCGAACCCGCCGGTCGAATTGATCAGGACATTGCGATTGGTGGCGAAGCTGGTGGTCGTGCGCAACGTGCCGCCGTCGAAGGTCAAGCCGCCCGACAGGGCGCCCAGATTGTTGTCACTCGAAATTTGCAGGGTCCCGCCGGACAAGGTCCAAGGCGTGACGGCAGTTGTCGTCCCCGTTAGGGTCCAGGTGCTGTTTCCGGTTTTCTCGTAGAACCCAAACCCGTCATATTTGGCGCCAGCGCCGATCTGCGACACACCGAAACTGGCGCTGATATCGCCACCCAGCTTGAATGTATCCGCGGCGCTGAAAGCGACCACATTGCCTGTGATGGTGGAGCCGGCCTGAATCTCCAGCGAATTGACGCCGCCGGTGAACTGGATGGCTTTGCCGGCTGCCGGCGTTCCGCCACCGGTGCCGACGGCACCGCCGCTGATCGTACCCGCATTGATGACCGCGATGTTGGCGCCCTTGATCCCTGCGGCGCCATCGCCGCCTGCCAAGGAGCCCTGACCGCCACCGCCGCCAACGATCGTCGCACCTAGCTTGTTGATGACGGTTCCACCTGAAAGCAGCAGAACAGCGGCGCCACCGTCCCCACCGCCGCCGAGAACTGTTCTTCCACCGGCACCCCCGAGCAGATTCCCGCTGTTCTGGATTGTCCCGCCGCCCATCAGGACGATGGCAGCCGCGCCGCCGCCACCACCTGCTTGGACCCCAATTGTGGAGAGACTCGTGCCGCCGGTAACGCTGCCGCCCGCCTCTACAAACACGTTTGCGGACGAGAATATGCCGACGCCGCCACCACCGCTGCCGCTGTTGCCATTGGTCCCACCTCGGCCGCCAGTGCCACCACTCACCGATCCCGTGCCATTGACTGTAACGTCGGCCGTGGCACTGACGCCCACACCGCCACCGCCACCGCCGCCGCTCCTGACGACGCCATTCGTGCCAGGGGAGCCCAAAGCGCCGGCCCCGCCGCTGATGCTGGTTGCAATGGTCCCGTCTGTCGAGATGACCAGACCCGTAGCACCAGTGGCACCGGCAACGCCATTTGGGTTGTTAGCTGTCCCACTTACCGCTCCCGATCCTCCTGGCGCCCCGTCACCCGTCGTGAGGTCAATGCCGCCACCACCGCCACCAGCGGTCGCGCCATTGGCGGCATTCTGACCCGTGGCACTCGCGAGCGCGCCGTCAACGCCACCTTGTCCAGCGCCTGCGCTGCTACCATTGCCGCCATCGGCCCGAGCCGGCGCGGCGCTCAGCGCAAGGGCAACAGTTAGGATCGTCAAGGCGGAAGTGCTGGAGCGAAGCGACACGACTTGCGGCAAGCGCGCGAGATGCAAAACCCAAAACCCATCACGCGCAATCCGCTCCGCCATGCCTAAGCTCCCTGATTCCTGAGTGCGCGAAGGCAGCATGAAAGCTATTCGCCCGCAAGAAGTTTATAGTCATGAGAGCTACCAAGAAGCTAACGGTGATCAGTAAAATGAAGTCTGCGACTTTTGAGCGACAGAAAGTAGTCAATATTAGATATAGCTTATTAAGCAGAGACCTTACGGAATCGCGAGAACAATCTCGCTGCATCAATTTATGCGGAAACGTTCGGACCTCCTGGGCTCCAGCCGATCCCATCGGGCGGAGGTGAGTTTCGCCTCTACGGGGGCGATGAGGCGCTAGGCTGCCCCTTGGGCGACCCCTCACTATCCTGCAAGAAGTGATTCTGTAATCGACTCCCACTCTGCGTCTAGCTTGCCAGTTGCCACAGGCTGCCCGGCGCGGCGGTACCAGTAGGCTGCATTAGAAAGGTCGCCTTCTTTGCGGTGCAGATAGGCATGAACCCATACAGAGGCCGGATCAGATTCGTTGGCCTGCACACACTCATGCGCCCGCTCCCAATCGCCCTGTCTATCCCACCATAGAGCGTGGAGCGCCATCCCAAGATTCGCCGGGGGCTCTACTCCCTGAAGGGTCGCACGGAACTCGTCGATGTCCATAGTTACCTCGCCTCTGGCTACGCCGGTCCTGTCCCGTTCCGTGCAACGAAATGCGCCCTCTGCCGGTGATTTGCTCCGTCGACTTTAGCAATGGCTCTGGCGATCTTTAGCGGAAACGGGGTTTTCGCTCGGCAAAGGCCGCATCAAGGGCTTCCAATTGACGAATGCTCGTTGCAGGGCTGCTTCCTGCTTCTAAGCTTCATGGACGGCAGAAGCTGCCACGGAAGCCAAAGGCGCTTCCAGGCTCCATGTTATGCCATGCGGACCGTGTTCGAGAATTCCCTTCCCACTAACCGCCGCGGGCGCGACCCGCTTCAGCACCACGGTTCCAAAGCCACCTTGTCCGACAGTCTGAACCTGCGGCCCATCGGTTTCGACCCAGGTGAGGTGAAAGAGCCTCGAAGCACCGGAACCGGTGATGCCCCATGTGACCGAGATCCGGCCCTTGTCCCCTGAGAGCACGCCGTATTTGGCCGAGTTGGTCGCCAATTCGTGGAAGGCAATCCCGAGATACTGAACTGCGTTGGGACTGAGCACCAATGATGGGCCCGACATTTCGATCAAATCCCCCCGCGGGAAAGGCTCGACCTGGGCCGCCAAAAGTTCGCTGATCGTGGCACCCTTCCAATCCGCCGATACAAGCAGGTCGTGAGATCGTGACAACGCCATGATGCGCTCGCGCACCTGGGTTTCAAATTGTTTTGGCGTCTCCGATCGCTTGTTGGTCTCCCGGATCATCGACAGGATGACCGAATACTGGTTTTTCACCCGGTGGTTGACCTCGCGCATCAGCATGCGGATGCGATATTCATTCTCCTTCGTCGACGTGATGTCTCGCGCTATCTTCGATGCGCCGGTGATCTGCCCGGTTGCGTTACGCACGGGCGATATCGTCAGCGAAACCGGAACCAGGCTGCCATCCTTGCGCTGGCGGGTCGTTTCGAATGGTTCGACGCGTTCGCCGCGGCGAATGCGTTGGAGAATGCGGGGTTCCTCGTCCTGATGGTCTTCGGGGATCAGCATGGTCACCGACCGGCCAATCGCTTCGTCGGCGGTGTAGCCGAAAAGCCGTTCGGCGCCCTGGTTCCAGCTTTTTATGATGGTGTTGAGATCCTTGCTGACGATCGCGTCAAATGAGGATTCCACGATCGCTGAGAGGTGCTGCCTGGTTTCTTCGGCACGTTGGCGGTCCGTCAGGTCCAGCAGCATGTTGACGGCGCCGATCAGAGCGCCGTGCTCGTCCCGCAGCGGTGTCGGGTAGGGCAGGAACGGAAAAAACGATCCGTCGGGCCGTTGCGCAACAGCTTGCTGATTGCGGACCGGCCTGTTCTCCTTGAGCGCAATGGCCATCGGGCATTCATCGTGCGGCAATTCCTTGCCGTCGGCAGTGAACAGCTTGAACGTCACGCACCATTTATCCTTGCCGATTTCAGGCTCCCTGCCTGCCAGATCGGCCGCGGCGCGGTTGTAGTAGGTGATCGTCCCATCCTGATCGGTCGTGTAGATGGCGACGGGTAGGCCGTCGAGTATCTGGTGATAGGTACTGTCATGCTGCCTGAGCTCCGAGCGGGTGTGCACCAAGTCGGTTACATCGACCGTGAAGCACCGGGTGTTGATCAGCTTGCCGTCTCGGAAATGTCCGCTTGAGGTGACTTCGACATGCTTGATCGATCCATCGCTGGCCCTCAATCGCGCCGGATATCTTACGATCTTCTCGCCATTGGCAAGGCGACCCAAAATGTCCTCTATGACGTCCCGGTCGGGATAGAACTCGGCGATGTGGCAACCGAGGTAGTCCTCTGCGGGATAGCCGAGAAGGTTGAGCTCAGCCTGGTTGGCATGCACGATCACGCCGTCTGCGTTCACCAGATGCAGGGCAACGGCGCCGTTTTCGAAGAAATCCTTGTAATCGAAATCCAGACCGTCATTGCTGGACACTCCCGGGTTTTCGAAGGCGACAACATTCGCCTGTGTTGCTTCATGCATCCCAAACACCTTGTCCAGTCCAACCAAATATAATGCGGCTTGGATCAGTTGGTTCCCATTGCTCGCGATCTCGACCCGCTGCGTACGGGAACCGGACCCTAAGGGTCGTAGCCTCGACTCGTCTTCCATCTACAAACGTGCGATCATCCGCGCATGGGCAAACCCTTGGTCCTTGTCGTCGACGACGAAGCCTTGATAGCACTGGATATGGAGTCCACTCTTTCGGAGGCGGGCTTTGCCGTGGCATTGGCGGCGACATGTTCCCAGGCGAAACGTTTTCTTGCGAACCATACCCCCGCCGCAGCGATCCTGGACGTCAGGTTGTCGGACGGCGAGACTGTTGACGCGGCAAAAATCTTGGCAGGGCGGGCGGTTCCTTTCGTCGTCTATTCCGGCCTGGGGATCGAGGAAACCCACGAAGCGTTCTCGTCCGGCGTAAGAGTGATGAAACCCGCCGGACCTGCAGAGGTGATCCGGGCTCTCATAGCCATGACTGCCGGCCAGCAGAAAATGACGGGATAGCCGTGCTCTGAGCACCTTTGGTCTAAATTAGCCAGGCGCTGCCGGAGCAGCTGCCGCGCCTCACGGAGCAGCGAATTGCGGCCGGTGCCGATCAGGCGAACAAGGTCGCGCCCGTGATCCTCGGTGATGCCGGTCTCCCTGGCAATTGACAGCACCAGTGCTTCTTCCCTTCCACTTTCTTAGGGTCGTGCCTTGCCCGTGCTGATCATGCCTTCTCCATCGGCTCAACGCCAAGATCTGAGAGAGACTCATTCCTCGACGCACGGTCAACCTCGCTGTGCCGCGTTTGAACAGATAGCGGCTTATTGCGTTGCGAGGATCGATCCTGGCACAGCCAAGTGGCCGGTCCGTTCGCACGATAATGCGCCCCGCGCAGGGACGGCGCCAGCATGGGCCAGATCGACCAGACAGATTGAGCAGTCCTATGTCTCTCCGAACTCGGTTTCGTTTCTTGACGTCGGGTGCCGCTCGTAGTCAACGGGCGGCGGCAGGAGCACGACTTCGGTCTCCTTGCGGCCGAACTCTCTGCCGATCTGGAACGCTGCATAGATCGCGCCAAGGCGGATAAGGAATCTAAGCATGGGGGGTCTCCTTCGATGTTAGGAACCGCAAGGCCGCGAGATTGTTCCATGGCCTGCGAGTGGGGGACGATCTTGCCGTCTCACCAGGCATTCCAGCGCCGGCGCGGCAATCTGTGACATGGCGGTGCGGCTAGGCTGTTGCGGCCGTTGCCTGGGCCGGGATCCGTTTTCGAGGGGCCGGACGGCGTCGATCGCGGCGTTTCGAAACGACTTTGAGGGGAACGGCCGGCGCTGGAGAAAGTGCGCCAAGCACAGCGTTGACCATGCCGTGGGCTACGAAATCGGCGCTGATGTCGGCGGCCAAAGCTTGCCTTTCTTGCCCGACATCGCCCTGCTCCGCGTCTGACCAGAACACAATCCCAATTCTCAAACCTGCCTTGGCGCGCTTCAGTCTCCGGACCAGAAAGCGGGCATGCTTGAGCGAATCCCGGTTCAGGAAACCGACCACGACGGTGTCGATCGCCTCTAGTTCGAGACGACGAATACCTGCCGGCTCCATATCGACAAAACTGGCCTTCGCCACCGTAGCACCTTGCACCTCCAGCACCTGAGCGAGCATGGCGGCAGCGGCATCGTCGAGTTCGCCGCGACCGCCGGCACAAAGCACCGACATGTCCTTGCCGTCGGGCAGTTCGATCTCTTCCTCTTCGACGCCATCTGTTTCCCTGCTCGCGCTCCCTTCGGCGGTGGTTGTCGGCGCATCTTCCTCGCTTGCCTCTTCCTGTGCATCGTCGGCAAGATTTGCCACAAGAATTTGGGCGCTCGCCGCCACCTGCCTTCGCTGTTGATCGCCCATCACGCCACGCATGCGGTCCTGCTCGCCCAACAGGAGAGCAGGAATGGCGACAGTGTCGTAGAAATCGATCAGGTACTTCTCCTCGAGGATCTCCTCGGCATGGTCAGTTGCCTCGTCGGGATCGCCGGCCAGGAGCCGTTGATAGAGCCGGGCGTGAGCTTCAAGGACGGGCTCGTTGCCAAACAGGACGTCGAGAAATTCGAACTGCGGAACATGTCGCCCGAGGACGACGAGGCAAACTGTCAGCGGCGTCGAAAGGACCAGGCCGAGCGGCCCCCACAACCATGTCCAGAAAATTGCCGCAACGATGATTGCCAAAGGAGAAAGTCCCGTGCGCGAGCCATAGAGCCACGGTTCGATGACGTTGCCGGTTACCAATTCCATGACGACAAACAGTGCGGCGGTCCACAGCACCAGCGACCAGCCGGGCGCAACCGCCAAGGCCAGAAACAAGGGCAGCAGCATGCCGATAACAGGGCCGATATAGGGAACGAAGCGCAGCGCCAGTGCCAGCAACCCCCACAGCAGCGCGTTGGGAATGCCGAGCACCCAAAGGCCAATCGCGATTGGTATCGCGTAGACGATGTTGACCACCAATTGCATGATCAGATAGCGGCCAACCCGTTTGCCGGCATCCTGCAATGCCTGCGTTGTGCGATGGAGGTCGCCATAGCCGACGAGGCGGATAAACCGGTCGCGCAGATCCTCGCGCTCAAGCAGCATGAAGATGACGACGATGATGATCAGGCCAGCTGATGCCAGCGGGCTGATCAACGGTCCGATGATGTTCTGCAATACCTCCAGAGGTCTCTCGCGGGCGACGATCTCGACGGGAACAGGCTCGCGCCGGGGCTTGTCGGCCGCAGGCGGCGCCACATCCTGCTTGTCGATCTCCTGACCGACGCGCTCGATCACCCCGCTCAGCCTGGCAATTATGCCGCCACCAACGCCCGTCTCCTTGAGGGAACGCACCTTGGTCAGAATGTTTGTCTGGTAGACGGAAATGTTCTGAGCAAGCTCGCTTACCTGGGTCGCAACAATGAAGCTGAACAGGCCCAGGGCCGCGAACGCGCCAATCACGCTCAGAAGCACTGCGGGCAGCCGAGGCAAGCCGACACGCTTCAGTGCGGAGACCATCGGCACCAGCGCAAAGGTCAAAAGCAGCGCGATGGCAATGGGAAGGAACACCTCACGACCAAAATACAGCGCAGCTACCGTCGTGACGATGGTTGCCACGGTAGGCAGAGCTGTGCGCGGATGGGCATTGCCTGCCGCAAGAATCCGTCCTAGCCCTCGCTCGGACGATGAGATCTCGTTTCGACGATTGGCAGCCACGTGATTCCCCCCGTTTCCTAGCGATAGTTAGACCCATTCGCCTGCCGGGCAATGTTTAGCAGGGCCGAATACATACGTTTTGCGGTTTTGCGCCCTGGGCGCTGTGCTCTGACGGTTCAGTCGATATCGTCGGAGCCGCAAATCTGTGGTAAAGCCGCCGCCCAACCAACCAAAGGACGACATCTGTGAGCGAACCGACTGTGGCCGAAGCGACCGAAAGTATCTATGCCTCGCTGCGGGCGGACAATGCCGACATCGACGCCCATATCGCGACGCTCAAGGCTGCGCTGACACGAGAGGGCGCAAAACAGGCGGTGTTCGATCCGGCAAAATTGGCGCAGAACAACCGCTCGGGCCGTAAGTTGATGCAGGCTTATTTTCGCCAGCGCGGCGTGAGCGTGAGGTTTTCGGACCAGTAGCGCGCGGCAGCTTGGGGGAACGGCGTCCCAACGGACGGTCCGTATCTCGCCCGCTCCGCCCTGCGGTGGACTTTCGTCAATCCTAGGCGAATGCCCGCATTGCCCCTGCCCAGGTCGGTGTCGCCCCCTGCCCCTGCAGCTCTTGACGGAAACCGGTGCCTCCTGTTTGAGGTGGACCAGGACGTTTGCTGCATGGGGAGATGGGCAAGGGTGGGCAAACAGTGAAGCGCGTTCTTCGGATGCTTGCCGCGGTCGTCATGGCGTCCGGGGCGACCGGCTGCACGAGCATTTCCTACTACGCGCAGTCGTTGCAGGGTCACGCGCAGATCATGGCCGCCCGCAAAAATATTGGAAAACTCATCCGTGATCCTTCGACGCCTGAGGCATTGCGCGCCAAATTGACGTCGGCCAGCGCCATAAGACGGTTTGCGACAGATGAACTGGCACTGCCCGAAAACAACAGCTATCGCAGCTATGTCGACATCCATCGCGACGCCGTGACCTGGGCCGTTTTTGCCGCGCCGCAATTCTCGCTGGCGCCACGAACATGGTGCTTTCCGGTCTTCGGCTGCGTTCCATACCGGGGTTATTTCTCCCGGAAATCCGCGACTGAGAACGCAGTCGAACTTCAAAGACAGGGGCTGGACGTCTATGTCTCGGGCGTCACCGCCTATTCCACGCTTGGCTGGTCGAGGGACCCGCTACTGAGCACCATGCTGCGTCAGGACGACACCTATCTCGCCAGCCTTGTTTTTCATGAACTGGCGCATCAGCGCTTCTATGTCGATAACGATTCCGCATTCAACGAGGCGTTCGCCGTTGCCGTCGAAACCAGCGGCGTCAGGAAATGGCTCCGCGCCGCCGGCGACCGGGCCGGATTGCGCCGCTACGAAGCCGATCGCAAGCGCAGCGCCGATTTTCTCGGACTGGTGGCGAAGACGCGCGACGAGCTAAGGCAGGTCTATGGTAGTCCCCGCACCCCGGAAAAGATGGCGGCCGCCAAGGCAGCAACCATCGACCGGTTGCGGGCGCGCTACCGGCAGATGCGCGACAGGCACTGGGCGGGATACCGGGGATACGACGCCTGGTTCGCTGCCCCGATCAACAACGCCAAGCTCGCGGCAACTTCTGTCTACGGTGAACAGGTTCCGGCCTTTCTTCGCTTGTTCGACCTGTGTTCGGGCGACTATCCAAGGTTTTACGCTTCTGTCCGGCGGATCGCGGATTTGCCCAAATCGTCACGCGCCGAAGCGCTCAAGGCTGCGGACACGTGCAATTGACTTGAACAAGCACAGGCTGGTCCTGACGATCACCCCAGCGACAGTTCCTTCGTCTGGTGTCTCAAAACGAGGCCGACCGCGCCCAGCAAGGCATCGTTCTCGGTGTGCCTGCCAACGATGATGCGCGTGCGCAGGGCGGGAGCGACATCCCGGGACTTGATCAGCGTGTGGCGTTCATAGGACGCGATCAGCGGCGTCAACAGAATGTCCCCTGCCAAAGCCATATGGCCGCCGATGATGATAAGCGGCGGATTGAGCACCGAGCCGATCAGGCCGAGACCCCGGCCGGCGATCTCGGCGGTATCCTCGATCATCCGCAACGCCCTGACGTCGCCCTGCTCGGCCATGGCGATGACATCGTCCATGGTGACTTGCCGCCCAACGACACGCGAAATCTGTTCCAGCGGCCGGGTAAAACTCGCGTAGAGCTCCAGGCATCCGCGATTGCCGCAGCGGCAAAGGTCGCCGCCGGGATCGATGCTGATGTGCCCGAATTCGCCGGCGCCGCCGGCGACGCCCGTCACCAGCCGGCCATGCTGGACAATGGCGCCGCCGACACCCAGATCGATCTTGAACAGCACGAAATCGTCCTGGCCGACGGCCGCACCCCACATCAGCTCGGCAATGGCCGCGCAGTTGCTCTCGTTGTCGGCGAAGATCGGCTGTTCCAGAACGGGGCCGAACACATCTCGTATGTTGACGCCGGCCCATGTTGGAACCATGCTGGCGCGCAGCACCACTCCATCGCGGCTGACAGGGCCGGAGACGGAGACACCAACCCCCAGGAGCCCCGCCACCGGCAGACCGTTTTCGCTGTAAGATTGGGCAATCGCCGATTTGACCGCCTGGGCCGCCTGTTGCGGCTGGTAGTCCAGCGCCATTGGAATATTTTGTTCGGCAATGACGGAATGCGAGACATCGGCGACGATGAGCCGTATCTGCTGAAGAGCCAGGTGAATGCCGACGCAGGTGCCCGCTGTCGGATTGAGCGTCACCGCCGCGGCTGGCCTGCCGATGCCTCTGATGCCGTCGCGGCTGGTCGGGGCTTCGATCACCATTCCAGACTTTTTCAAGCCGTTAAGCGCGGTTGACACCGTCGAGCGCGCCAGACCGGTGGCGCGTGCGATCTGCAACGCGGAGAGTGCGCCGCGCTCGCTCAGGCAGCGCACGATCATGCTCTCCGGCGACGCGGAGGGTCTGTCGATCAGCCAGGTCCTAAGCGAAGGTTTTGTCATGGCTCAACATAAACATCGTTGACTGATAGCTCCAATATGTCATCTTGGAAAGAACTCGAGATTGACGCATCTCGCCGGCGGCGGCTTCAAACCGCGGCCATAAGCGGTCGAGACGAACCGTGCAACACGATATGGGAGTGAAACGATGAAGTCCGTCATGACCGCGCTTGCGGCCGCTGCTGCGTGCACATTTTTCGCCGGAACAGCCTTCGCCGAGCCCAAGACCAACCTTTTGCACCAATGGGCGACCGGATCGGACGCCCAGGCGATCGCCAAGCTCGGCGAGATGTTCACGGCCAAGGGCGGCAAATGGGAACAGACCTCGATTGCCGGCCACACCGCCAATACGCTGGCCAAGCTGCGCGCCGACGTGATCGCCGGCAACGCCCCGCCTGCCGTGCAGCTCAAAGGCCCTGAGATCGCCGAATGGAACGAGACCGGCATGACCGCCGATCTCGACGAGTTGGCGGCCTCGGAAGGGTGGGAGAAAGTGGTGGCGCCGGAATTGCTTCCGGTGATGAAGCCGACCGGCAAATGGGTCGCCGCGCCCATGAACATCCACCGCATCAACTGGCTCTGGGCCTCGCCCAAGGTCATGAAGGCGGCCGGCGTGGCGGAAATGCCGAAGACCTGGGCCGAGTTCAATGCGGCCTGCGACAAGATCGTCGCCACAGGCAAGATCTGCATCTCGCATTCGACCGCCGACTGGACGGATTCGACGGTGTTCGAGGTCGTGCTCTACGGCCAGGACATCGATCTCTACCGCAAGGCCTTCGTCGAAGGCGATGTCGAGTCCATGCGCAGCCCGGGGATGGTCAAGGCCTTCACGCAGATGCGCCTAATGACGAGCAAGTACATGGATCCGGGCATGGTCGGCCGCGACTGGGATTCGATGTCGGCGCTCGTCGGCAAGGGCGACGCGGCGTTCCACATCATGGGCGACTGGACGATCGGCCTTTTGACCGCCGCTAGCTTCAAGGAAGGCACCGACTATGTCTGCGCCCAGGCGCCGACCGATTGGGGCAAACCCGGCTTCATCCTCAACTCGGACTCGGTCGTGTTCTTCAAGCAGAAGGACCAGGATTATATCGACGGCCAGAAGCTGCTGGCCAGCCTGATCCTGTCGCCCGACTTCCAGACGGTCTTCAACCAGGCCAAGGGCTCGATCCCCGCACGCCTGGATATCGATCTGTCGAAGGGCTTCAATCCGTGCCAGCAGCTCTCGCAGAAGGATCTGCAGGCTTCGATCAAGGAGGGCACGCTGGTCCGCTCGATGGCGCACAACATGACCATCCCGCAGAAGATGCGCGGCGCGATCATGGACTCCATTACCGAGTTCGTGGCCACGCCGGACATGTCGCCCGAGGATGGCGCCAATGCAATGGCCGACGCGGCGGAAGCACAGAAATAGACGGGAATGGCCGGGCGCGATGCCTATCCGCCCGGCCGTCCTCCCTTTCAGTCCCGTGCTCTGCCAATGCTGTACTCTGAATGTCAAATCACGACCTGATCCTGTCGGTACCGACGCCCGCCCGCCCCTGGCGCGAGCGGCTGGGCTCCGCGATGCCCTTGCTGGTGCTCGGCCCCTCTCTCGTGGCGAGCTTCGTCTACGTCTTCGTGTTCACCGGCTGGACGCTCTATATCTCGCTGTCCAACTCCTCGCTGCTGCCGACCTACGGCTTCGTCGGCCTCGAGAACTACGCGTCGCTGTGGGCGAACCGGCGCTGGAACATCGCCTACAACAACCTGTTTTTCTTCAGCGCTTTCTACATCGTCGGCTCGATGGCGGTGGGACTGCTGCTGGCGATCCTGATCGACCAGCGCGTGCGCGGCGAAGCGGCCTGGCGCACGATCTTCCTCTATCCGCTGGCCGTCTCCTTCATCGTCACCGGCACGGTCTGGAGCTGGCTCTACAATCCGACCGACGGCATCCAGGCCATGGTGCGCGGTTTCGGCTGGGCGAGCTTCAGTTTCGCACTCGCCAGCGACCGGCACTATGCGATCTACGCGGTGATCATCACCGGTGTCTGGCAGGCCTCGGGCTTTGCCATGGCGCTGTTCCTGGCCGGCCTGCGCTCGGTGGATCAGGACCTCGTCAAGGCCGCGCAGATCGACGGCGCATCGACGTTCCGCATCTATCGCAAGGTGCTTCTGCCAACCATTGCGCCGATCTTCCTGGCGGTCGCCGTCATCCAGATCCAGTTCGCCATCAAGACCTTCGACCTCGTGGCGGCCCTGACCAAAGGCGGCCCGGGGATCTCGACCACCTTCCCCGCCATCTACGTCTATGACCTGATGTTCCAACGCGGCCAGATCGGCGAAGGTGCGGCCGCCGCCATCATGATGCTTGCCGCTGTTGCCGTGGTGCTGGTGCCCTATTCATTCTGGGTGGTCTGGCGCCGGCGCAAGGAAGCCGGCCATGGCTGACGTCTCCCTGGACCAGTCGCTCGACCGTCGCGCTGCCGCAGTCGCGTCGCGCCGGCATTTTCTCACCCGCTTCGCCATCTATGGGCTGCTGGTCGTCTTCGCGGCGATCTACCTGGTCCCGTTGCTGGTGGTGGTGCTGAATTCATTCCGCGACCAGCAGGAGATCGCGCGCAACGGGTTGATCTCGCTGCCGCGCAGCTTCCGCCTCGATGCCTGGGGCCAGGCCTGGAGCACCTATTGCATCGGCGGCACCTGCGAGGGCATGCAGCGCAACTTCTACAACTCCCTGAAGATGACGATCCCGGCCACGATCATCTCGACGGCGGTCGGCGCGATGAACGGTTACATCCTGTCGAAATGGCGCTTCAGGGGTTCGGAAGCTTTGTTCACCTGCATGCTGCTCGGCGTCTTCATTCCGGGCCAGATTTCGTTGATGCCGTGGGCGTTCATCCTCGGCAATCTCGGCCTCAGCAATTCGGTCTACGGGCTCGTCCTCATCCACGTCATCCAGGGCATTTCGTTCACCACTTTGTTCTGCCGCAACTACTACGTCAGCATCCCCGACGACCTGATCAAGGCGGCGCGCATCGACGGCGCCGGCTTCTGGCGCATCTTCCGCAAGATCATTCTGCCGCTCTCCTCACCGATCCTGATCGTCACGGTGATCTGGCAGTTCACCGGCATCTGGAACGAATATCTGTTCGGCGTCGTCTTCACCTCCGGGCAGCAACAGCCGATCACGGCAGCGCTCGTCGCGCTGACGGCAAGCGGCACCAATGTGCGCGCCTACGATGTCATGAGCGCCGCCGTGCTGATCGGCGCGCTGCCGCCGCTGCTGATCTATCTCTTCGGCGGCAAGTATTTTGTGCGCGGCCTGACGCAAGGTGCCATCAAATGAGGCGCGATCAAGTGAAGGGCATTGCATGTCGACATTGATCATCCGATCGCTGCGCAAGAACTTCGGCGCGGTCGAGGTGCTGAAGGGCATCGATCTCGAAGCGCGGAACGGCGAGTTCATCGCGCTGGTCGGACCGTCCGGCTGCGGCAAGTCCACTCTGCTGGCGATCATCGCCGGGCTCGAATCCGTTACCTCCGGCGAGATCCGCATCGACGGGCGGCTGGTCAATTCGGTGGCGCCGAAGGACCGCGACATCGCCATGGTGTTCCAGTCCTATGCCCTGTACCCGACGATGACGGTGCGCGAGAACATCACCTTCGGCATGGAAAGCCGCCGCGTCCCGAAGCCGCAGCAGGACGAGGCCGTCAAGCGGGTTGCTGCCTTCCTGCAGATCGAACCGCTGCTTGGCCGCAAGCCCGGACAGCTTTCGGGCGGCCAGCGCCAGCGCGTCGCCATGGGCCGGGCGCTGGTGCGCGATCCCAAACTGTTCCTGTTCGACGAGCCGCTCTCCAATCTCGATGCCAAGCTGCGCGTCGACATGCGCACCGAAATCAAGAAGCTGCATCACCGCGTCGGCAAGACCACGGTCTACGTCACCCACGACCAGGTCGAGGCGATGACGCTGGCGTCGCGCATCGCCGTGATGCACCAGGGCGAGGTCCAGCAATTCGACGATCCCGCCACGATCTACAACCGTCCGGCCAACATGTTCGTCGCCGGCTTCATGGGGTCGCCGGCGATGAATTTTTTGGCCGCGGAACTGAGCCAGGAAGGCGGCCGCCCGACTGTCGTCCTGCAGACCGCCGACGGCAAGACGGCCAGCCTGCCGATCGTCCAGGCGCTCCCATCCGACACGCCGCGACAGCTCGTGCTCGGCATCCGTCCCGAGCACATCTACCGCTTCGATCCCGACCTTGCGCGCCGCAAGCCGGGCATCGCGCAGATCGATGCAGTGGTCGAACTGGTCGAGCCGACAGGCGCGGAGACCATGGCCGTCCTGCGCCTGGGCGGCAAGGAGATCACCGGCCGTTTCGACCCCGACGGCACGCCGCTTATGGGCGAGACGGTGACGCTCGGCATCGACATGGCGCGTGCCTGCCTGTTCGACCCGACGACCCAACGCCTGATCTGATCTGATCTGACCCGATCTGACCGAAGCTTGATCTGAAAAGAGTTCCGCCTTGTCCTTCGCCACCTATCCGAGCCTGTCCGAGCGTGTCGTGCTGATCACCGGCGGTGCGTCGGGCATCGGCGCCGACACGGTCCGCGCCTTCGCCGCCAATGGCGCACGAGTGGCGTTTCTTGATCTGCAGCAGGAGGCCGGCGAGGCGCTCGCGCGGGAACTCGCCGCCGCGGCAGCGCACGCGCCCCTGTTCCTGCGCTGCGATGTGACCGATATCCCCGCCCTCCAGGCCGCGATCGGCACGGTGCGCGACCGCCTAGGGCCTGTCGCGGTGCTGGTCAACAACGCCGCCGATGACAATCGCCAGCCGGTCGCCGACGTGACCCAGGCGACATGGGACCATGCCCAGGATGTGAACCTCAGGCACCACTTCTTTGCCGCCCAGGCCGTGCATCCGCACATGAAGGAAGTGGGCTTTGGTTCGATCGTCAATTTTTCCTCGATCGCCTGGCGTTTCGGCGCGTCAGAGATGGCGCCCTATGCGGCGGCCAAGGCTGCGGTGGTCGGGCTGACCTTGGCGCTGGCGCGGGCGTTTGGCCCCGACAACATCCGCGTCAACGCCATCGAGCCGGGCGCCGTCATCACCAACCGGCAGCGGGAGCTTTGGTACAAGACCCAAGGTTCGGTCGACCAGGTCGTGCAGCGCCAGGTGATCCGCAAGGTTCTGCTCGGCGAGGAGATCGCGCGCACGGTGCTGTTCCTCGCCGCCGACGACAGCCGCATGATCACCAAGCAGTCGATCACCGTGGATGCCGGCCTGCGATGACCACCCCTGACTCAAAGGATCGCTTCATGCTCGAGGTCGGCCTGAACCCCTACGGCCTGACCTATCATCTCGGCCTCCAGGGCCGCGGCACGCCACGCGCCAATCCTAGACCTGCGGGGCTCGAAGGTTTCATCGCGCTCGCGACCGATCTCGGCGCGCGCGTGCTGGAGATCTGGGTGCCATGGCTGAGCGAGCTTTCCGACGACGCGGTGATCGCGCTGCGCGAACGGCTCGCCGGCCTTGGCATCACGCCGGTCGTCAGCGGCGGCCTGCTGGTGGACGAACCGCTCGACGATGCGTTTCGGGCCGCGCGCCTGCTCAAGGCCAAAATCATCCGGACGGCGCTGACGCCCATTCTCTGCGGCGACCGCAACGCCGCCGGCGAAAAATGGAGCGAGTACGTCGGCATCATTCGAGAGCGATTGGTGGAATGGGGTCCCCGCGCGCATGCCGAAGGGTATGTCCTTGCGATCGAAAACCACCAGGACTTCACCAGCCGGGAACTCGTCGATTTCTGCGCCCTCGGTGGTGACAGTGTGGGCGTCACCTTCGACACCGGCAACACGTTCCCGGTCGGCGAAGCGCCGCTCGATTGTATGAAGGTGATCGCCCCCTGTGTCCGCCATGTCCACCTCAAGGATTACCGCGTGCAGTTCACGACCGAAGGTTACCGGCTGATCCGCTGCGCCATCGGCGACGGTGCGGTGCCGTTTGCCGAGCTGTTCGCCATTCTTGGCCAGCACCACGATCGCATGACCGCCGTTCTCGAACCGGGCGCCTTGGAGGCCCGGCATGTCCGCTATCTCAGCGACGACTGGTGGCGCGGCTATCCGCAGAAGACGGCACGCGAATTTGCCGCCTGCCTGGCGGCCGCGCAGCGCAACCGGCTGCCCGACGATGCCGACACCCGCACGCCTTGGGAGCGCGAAGCCGACGTCTCACTGGTTTCCTATGAGCTCGACATGATCCGGCGCAGCGCCGCCAACATGCGCAAACTGATGGAGAATATCCGATGACGGCACGTGAACTCGATGGATTGACCGCCTTCGTAACCGGCTCCGGCCGTGGCCTCGGCCGCGTGATGGCCGAGCGCCTGGCCGAACTCGGCGCCAATGTCGCGATCCACGACATGGACGAGGAAGCGCCGGCCAAATATGGCGAGTTCGCCAATCTCGGCGAAGTGGTCGAGCGCCTGAAGCGGCACGGCACGAAGGTCACGTCGGTGACCGGCAACATCGGCGACCAGAAAGCGGTTGCCGAGATGAAGCGCAGGATCGAGGCCGATCTCGGCGACGTCCATGTGCTGGTCAATTGTGCCGGCGGCGACATCGGCGCCAGGGGCGGCAAGCCGAACCCGAACAACGCCCTCGACATCGAACTCGACGACATCCGCGTGCTCACCGAGAACAATCTGATCGGCACCATGCTGGTCTGCCAGGCCTTCGTGCCTCCGATGAAGCAGCGCGGCGGCGGCTCCGTCATCAACATCGCCTCGGCGGCGGCCCATCTCGGCTGCTCGCCCGAGGTCGTTTACTCCACCTTGAAGGCCGCGGTCGTGCATTACACCCGCTGTCTGGCCAAGGAACTGATCGACGACGGCGTGCGCATCAATGCGGTCAGCCCCGGCGCCACCAAGACGGCACGCTTCCAGGCGACCCGCGTGGTCGATCCGGAGCGCATGGATTCCAGCCGCAAATCGCTGAACCGCTATGCGGAACCGGAAGAGATCGCGGAGGCGGTGGCGTTTCTGGCTGGCCCGCGGGCGCGGTTTATCAACGGGCAGGTGCTGCGGGTGGATGGCGGGTTTACGATCTTTCCGGGGTGATGGGGGAGGCCTCGAATTTCAATTTCGGGGCCGAAAGCGGAAGGTCCGTTTTCGGGATTCCTGGGTCAAATTGCCCCCTCACGCCTCGAGCTTTTCGCAGCGTCAAAACGGCTGTGGAGGGATTGGCAGGCTATACCGCTGACGAAGCGCACATGTGACGCACCAGAGGTCCACTAAGCAATGGTGAACGTCATTTCTGAAGTCGCAAGCAACTCGGCCGCCCTACTCCATTGAGGTCAGCCATGCCTTCGCGGAACCGACGCAATCTCTGCTGGAGCCTGCATGCTTCTTCAGGCGCAAGCGCTGAGTCTCAGTGCGGCATGAATCCTTTTCTCAGCCAAGCCAATATCTTGCTCCCATTGAGAACCCTGCGGACACGCCCGGCGGCCCAGCCAGCCTGCATGGTGGCGCCGGTGTGGCAACTGCAGACGATCTCATGCAACTGCCAATCGGAGAGTTCGAAGAAGCGTCTGGCTTCCCCGTAGGTATCCGATTGCATGCCCGATGCACGCAGCAGTGGATCGTCAAAGGCGACACTGATCGCCGATCCGACCGCGCGCGCTTCTCCGCGGACAGAAGGATGCAGATGCTCAGTCCCGGTGAGAGCCACAAGGGAGCGCGTCGGATTTCGATAGAGCAGTTCCGCCCACCGCTCTATCCGTTGCGTCCTTGTAGCCAGCAGAGCCGGCGATAGTGGACTGATGTCCGCGACTGACTGGAGTTGATCGAGTGTCTGGTGCTTCATGACTGCCTCCTGTTGGTCGTTCCAATCCCTAGGCCTTTGCTGCAGGATTGGCTCACACGCTAAGCCGCCTCGTAAAGGAGCGGCGGCCGATCAGGTGTTGCCACCAATCGCCCACAGGCACCACGCGGCGGCATCTGCAGCGACACCAACTGCATTCCTTCGCCAATGTTCCAGCGGGATGAAAAAAACTGTGCGGCCGGCCGACCCGACGGACCCGGCTGGCGCACGCAGGATCCTGAACTGCTGGACGATGATGACGCAGGCCTGGAAAGGCGGCTAGGTTGGACCTTGCTTTTCAGGCTTGACCATGATGTTTCACTACCCGCTCGGTCATCGCGGGAAGGCCAGGAGCAGAGCCGCTGGCGGCAACGATGAGTTGCGGACGAGGTCGGGCGGTGGAGGACGACGCGCCCTTGGGCCGCCAGGTCACTGAAGGACCAACCGAAGCGGCGCTTCGGGCGTAAAAGCGATGTCCTTGTAGGTCTGCAATGTCTGCTTATGGACGAACGGCGGCAAGGCCTCTTTGACCGGCATGGGGCGCATTGCTGACCGGCAGATTTTCGGCCGACAGCAGACCCTCTGCTGCTTGGGTACCCAGCACGCAAGCTGACATGTGAGACCTCGGTGCGAAGGCCGGGACCAGGCCCACTGCGAACGTACGTGTTGGTTCGCATGTTGGCGCTGAAGCGCCTTATCGTTCAGCCTCGCGGCACATAGATCATATGAACCGTATCGTCATCGATCAATGTGCTCGACACCAGTTGCAGCGGAGGCCTTGCCTCGTGGAAGAAAGGCTTGCCCTTGCCGAGCACGAACGGCCTCACGTGCAGGTGATATTCCTCGATCAGGCCCAGCCCGGTCATAAGACCGGCCAGTTCCGGACCGGAAACGCTAAGGATACCCTCCGTGCGGGCCGCGATCTCGCGAATCTGCGTTTCAATATCGCCGGAGATGAGGGTGGCGTTCGGGCCGACCCGTGAAAGTGTGCGCGAAACGACCCATTTGGGCAGCTTGCGCCAGAGTGTCGCGAACTGGCGAAGCGAAGCATCCCATTCCGCGCGATCATCGTCCCAATAGCGCATGACCTCGTACATCCGGCGGCCATACACAGCGCCGGCATGGTTGCGAATCGTCTCGATCCAATACTCGAAGTGCTTCTGGCTTGGTGCGCTCATGACCAGATTTCCGGCAAGGTCATCGACATAGCCATCGATGGAAACGTTCATTCCCAAGATAAGTTTGCCCAAAAGCAGCGCCTTCACCTAGTGGGTCCACGGACCAACCGCTTGTAATGCAAGCAGTCAGAGGCTATCGCAACTGATTGCAAATCGCAAGCAGCATGGAAGGAAGCGTTCGTGCCGCAAACGAGCCCTGCCTTGTCCCATCAACCCTGCACTTGAACAGCTGGGTGATCCGTCCCGGCTACCGCCATCTACGCCTGCCGTCCCGAATCGAGTTGCACCCCAAGTCGCTCGTTCCGCCTCCACCGCACCACGGCGCGATAGCTGGTATGATCGACCGGCACGTGAAGCACGAAACGGTCGGGGATTGCGATATCGGCCTTCACCCGCAGCTCCGCACCGTGGGCGTGCTGGTTACAAACCAGACAATTGATACTGGCGTCGCCAACGCGGATTGTCGCTTCCTTCAGAACAAGATCACGGATATGCGACCGTCGCTCTATCGGTGGGTCAGCCGGCATTGCCTTATCCCTCTGATTTGACGACCTGAAACTCTTCTGAACCCGGAATGGAAAGCGCACTACCGGCCCAGCGGTTGCCTCGAAAGACTGACGAGCTCGGCTTCGTCGACCACGCCGGCCATATAGTTCGCGATAATCCGGGATGCGATGGCGTCGCGTGCTTCGGGCGACTGACCGTCGCGCTTAAGCTGCTCGAATACACGGCCCAACAGCTCGAGTTCGGATGGCTGCAAAACGCCGGCCTCGGTGGCTTTGCGTCGAATGGGCATTTGTGATCCTCCACTGCGGTCAACAACATACGACCGCGGCAGGGAAACTCAACTGTCAGGGCGCCGTCCAGGCGGCGCCGACCACAAATCCCGTTTACCCGAGCGGGGAGTTTTTCACTCAAAGCCACAGTGATCTGGCCGCCGGCAAAGCCGGCGGGGGCAATAGAGTCATAAGATACGCCGCTAGAACCAGCTTCGGTCGCGTTCCTGGCTTTGCCCGAGCAGCATGCCGATCAACAACCCGGCAATGCCGCCAAGCACGAAAGCGCTGCTGATGGTGCCGGGATTTTGCTGGACGGCTTCGGACACCGTCTGCGCCTGCGATCTCAGCTGCTGCGTTGCCCGTGCCGCGCGCTCGGTCGCGCTGCCGTACCAGCCGCCGGCTCCGCCAACGGCATCTTCTGCGCGCTCGGCAAGCGTCCGGTTGATCTTGCTGATCTCGCGCTTCAGCGATGCGACCTGCTTCTCCAGGGCCTCCTGGGCATCTCGGGCGGAAATCTTCGGGGTGTCCTTCGGGGTGTCGTTCTCGGCCATGGCTGTTCCTTTCGTTGAGGCAGGGGGAACGGCCAACGGACAAGGATGGTTCCGCTGCCTGCGCTCACAGTCATTCGCCGGGCCGGCCGCCAACTTTGGGAACACTCTCCCGATCCAACGGTTGTGGCTGATGGAGGGCACGCATTTGTCGAATCGATCGAGCCATGCTGAAACGCTGCGGACGGTCTCCGACCTGCTCCACCGCGCCCGCCGTGTCATTCGCGACGGCGGCCATGCGGCGGCGATGTTCGAAATAGACACGCTGCTGCAGGTCGCACAAACAGAGGTTGCGCGCCGCCTCGAACGCAACGATCGCTGAACCTCGATAGTTCACCGCGGGCGGTGTTCACTTGCCGGCGGCGAAGGGCCTCGTTTCCCTTTTTGATCGACTTGCAAGGCGCCCATCGAGCGGGTCGCCGTCCTCAGCGTCGGCATGGCAAAGGCGCAAAAAGCCGCTGACGAGGGGCCATCATCGCGGCATCGACCCTCCCGGCTATAACGCTTGGGCGGCGGAACAAAGCTTGGCCGCACTGGTTAGGCTCACAGCACGATGTGTGCCCCAACGAGGATTTCTGTCCATGAAAACACGTGTTCTTCTAGCTTCGCTGGCCACCGCCACAGCCATGATGTTCGCCCTGCCCGCCTTCGCCGCCGACAGCGCTCAGGACTTTGTCGACAAGGCCGCCATCGGCGGCCTGTTCGAAGTGGATTCCAGCAAGATCGCCGAGGGCAAGGCCCAGGATCAAGGCGTCAAGGATTTCGCCAAGCGGATGATCGACGATCACGGCGCCGCCAACGCCAAGCTTGCGACCATCGCCGGCGAACAGAAGCTGAAAGTCCCGACGGAGCTGGACGCCAAGCACAAGGCCAATCTGGAGACTCTGCAGAATGCCAACGATGCCGTCGACAAGCCCTACGTCCAGATGCAGCGCGATGCGCATTCGGAGGCGGTCACGCTGTTCGAGAGCTATGCCAAGGACGGCGACAACGCGCAGCTGAAGACCTTCGCCTCCGAGACCTTGCCGACGCTCAAAATGCATCAGGAAATGGTCGAGAAGATCGCTTCCGCCGACAATGCATCGTCGACCACCAGCTCCACCACCCCGGCCGTGAGCACGACCGACACCACCAATCCGGCCGCCCCAGTCCCGGGTGCCAACAGCTTCACCGAGGATCAGGCGAAGAGCCGCATTCAGGATGCCGGCTTCTCCGGCGTGTCCAAGCTGACCAAAGACGACCAGGGCATCTGGCGCGGTCAGGCCACCAAGGATGGCAAGACCACGACCGTGGCGCTCGATTATCAGGGCAACGTCGTTGCCGGCGCGAACTGAACCCTCTGAACCAGAACGAGGAGATCAAGACCATGAAAACCGTAACCGGACTTTTCGACAACTACGATGATGCCTCCGATGCCGTCGGCGAACTGGAGGCAATCGGCGTGCCGCAGGCCGACATCAGCATCGTCGCCAACAATTCGGATGACTGGTACGACGACGGCGACACTTCCAACGCCGCCGAGGATGCGGCCGGCGGCGCCGGTCTCGGAGCCGTCATTGGCGGCGCCGGCGGGCTTCTGACAGGGCTCGGCATCATGGCCATTCCGGGCGTCGGTCCGGTCGTGGCCGCAGGATGGCTGGCCGCCACCGCGGTCGGCGCCGTTGGCGGCGCGGTCGTCGGTGGCGCTGCCGGCGGCATCGTCGGGGCGCTGACCGAGTCAGGCGTCCCCGAAAGGGATGCGCATGTCTATGCGGAGGGCGTTCGCCGCGGTGGCACGATGGTGACCGCCAGGGTCAGTGACGAACTCGCCGACGAGGCCGAGCGTATTCTTGGCGAATCCAACTCGGTCGATCTGCAAGACCGCCGACGCGCCTATGAAGCCGGTGGCTGGACCGGCTTCGATGCCAATGCCGACCCCTACACCGACATCGAGGCCGAGCGCGACAAAACGCGCAACGCCAGCCCACTCTGATCATCGAGCCCCGTCGCCGCACGGCGGCGGGGCCGAAGGTGCTGTCGGCGCACAGCAAGCGGCGTTCAAATTCGGCCATAAGGGGCGGTTCTCTTCGGACCTGCCCCTTTTCGCTGTTGCCTTGGCTTGACCGGCTCTTGCCGTGTTAGCATCGAGCCAACGAAACCAGCCCAAGGAAAGCATGAGCCCGTCCCCGCAACTGATTGCCGAATGGCCGCTGTCGCCGTCAGCGACACTCGGGTCCGCCGTGCGCTCCAAGGGGATCGAACGTGAAGTCAGAGCCCGGCTGCCATGGGCAGTCAGGAAGCACGTCAAGGCCGAGACGGGCCGCATCGCATTGCGAATGTCGAGATCCGAAGCGGAAGCGTTCAAGGCCGCCTCTGCCAGTATCTCCAAAACACTGGAGGGAGTGGAAGCGCTGCCTGTGCTTCCACGCGAGGTCGAGGATATCCTTACGATCTCTTCGCGCGAGCGCCACAAATGGCTCAAGGACGGTCGGCTGCAAAGCACCGGCACACGCACCGTCAAGATGCGTGGGCGATCAAAGTCTGTCACCTTCCACGTTTTCGACCCGCGCCACATCGAGGACGTCCTGGACCGCGATTTGGCAACAGTCTGGAGAGAGCAGGATGTCCAGGCGGTCGCCGAGAACAGGCGGCGCGGCGCGGGCAAGGCCGCGTTGACGCGCGCGGGAAAAGGCACCGGGCAGGCACGCACTGCGAGGAAGGCCCGGAACACGGACGGCCCGCCGCCCGGATTGAAGGGCTGGGATGCGTTCGAGGACGAAGGCCTGCTGCGATAATGATGCTGGCGCTTGCCGTTGTCCTTTGGGCCGGGCGAGCCTCAGCCTCAGCCTCAGCGCATCAATCCCGCTGCCCTGAGCGCGTCCTCGATGACCTTGGTGATCCCGGCCGCCGGACCGCCTGGCGGATTGACGGGCTCCGGGGTCGGATCGACACGGACGGCTCGCGGTTTTTCCTTCGGCGAGAAAGGCTGCAATACAGTGCCTGAAGCGGCCTCGGCTTTCGCCGCGCGTCGTACGTCTGGCTTCGTCAGCCCCCAGAAACGGGCGATGTGGCGCGTCGAGGAAATCCCGACATCCAGCATGAACGGCCCTGCTTTGCCGAGAGCATTGTCGCCGCTCGCCTGCAATGGCGTGCCATGGCCCATGCCGGCAATGCTGTATGCCTCGACCACGTCGCGGCCTTTGCCATCGCACCAGACTTTTCGGCTCTGACCGTCGACCTTTTCCGTGCGTGTCGGCGCTTGAGCGAGGCCGTGCACGCCCTCCCATTGCGCCAGCACCGCGTCGGCATTGGAAGGCACCACGGTCGTATCGGCCGAGCCCTGCCAGACCGAAATCCTCGGCCACGGCCCCTTGTGCGGCGAGGCCTCCCGCAACAGACGCTGCAGGTCGGTTCTGGACGGGCCGCCATGGCCACGCATGCGGTCGAAGGCTTCGGGGATGGTCGAGGCGCTGCCATAGGCAAGCCCGGCAATGATCGCGCCACCGGCAAACACGTCCGGGTAGGTCGCCAGCATCACCGCCGCCATGGCGCCGCCGGCGGAAAGACCGGTGACGAAGATCCGCTTGCGGTCGAGACCGTGGGTGACCACCGCCGCCTCGATCATCTGGCGGATGGACAGCGCCTCGCCGCCGTCGCGGCTTATATCGCCTGGCACGAACCAGTTGAAGCAAAGATTGGCGTTGTTGGCGCGCTGCTGCTCGGGGAAAAGCACGGCAAAACCCTGCTCGTCGGCGAGCTCGGTCCAGCCGGAGCCATGATCGTACGCGGCTGCATTCTGCGTACAGCCATGCAGCACCACGACCAGCGCCGCCTGCTTCGGCAGGTTTTCAGGGAGGTGAAACCGCGCGCGCAAGGCGCCGGGATTGGACCCGAACCCTGTCATCTCGGACAGTTGGTCGTCCTTGCTCAGCCCTGCACCGGCTGGCCGGCCGCGCATCGCGCTCAGCCGGGCGATCGTATCGGATATGTCTCGCAAATCGGTATCCTTGCGCGCCGGAATGGGCAGACTCGTGCACACAACGCACACGCAGGAATATCGTTGCTGCACTGCACAATAACAAGCGGCGCGGCCGATTAAATGACCGATGGATCATAGAATCCGCTGCACGGCTTGTGACGGACGAACGCAATTTGGCCCTGCTGGCCTCTGGTCAGTCGTCCGGTCGAGGGCGGCAGGCGCTGGCTCACCAGCGCTGATGCACGTAGGGCTTGATGTTCTCGTCATAGACCGTCTTCACCTTGGCCATCAACTCGGAGGACAACGGCGCAAGCTCCGCCGCTTCCGCATTGGAAACCGCCTGCGCCGGATTGCGGGCGCCGGGAATGACAACCGTCACCGCGTCGAACATCAGGATCCAGCGCAGCGCGAATTTCGCCATGGTGGTGTCGCCTGACACCAGCGGCCGCACCTTCTCGACCGCCGCCAGCCCGACGTCAAAGGGCACGCCCGAAAACGTCTCGCCGACATCGAAGGCTTCGCCATTGCGGTTGAACAGGCGATGGTCGGTGGTCTCGAACTTGGTGTCCGTCCTGAACTTGCCGGACAGCAGGCCGCTGGCCAGCGGCACGCGGGCGATGACGGCGACGTCGTTCTTCTTCGCCTGGTCGAAGAACAGCTCGGCCGGGCGCTGGCGGAAGGCGTTGAAGATGATCTGCACGCTGACGACGCCGGGATATTGCATCGCCTTCAGCGCCTCTTCGACACGCTCGACGCTGACGCCGTAATTGCGGATCTTGCCTTGCTCGGCGAGCTTGTCGAGACGCTCGAACACTTCCGGGTGGTAATAGAGATCGGTCGGCGGGCAATGCAGCTGCACTAGGTCGAGCGTGTCCGTCTCTAGGTATGTCAGGCTGCGGTCGATCCAGCCGGTGAGGTTCTCGACGCTATAGCCTTCGACGCTCTGCTTCGACAGCCGCCGTCCGGCCTTGGTGGCGATGAACGGGCGCGCGCCGCCACGTTCCTTCATCACCCGTGCGATCAGTTTTTCCGAACGGCCGTCGCCATAGACGTCGGCCGTGTCGAGGAAGCTGACGCCGGCATCGAGCGCAGCATGCAGGGCGGCGACCGCATCGTCATCATTGACCTCGCCCCAGGCGGCGCCGATCGCCCAGGCGCCGAAGCCGATCTCGCTGACTGATCTGCCGGTACGGCCAAATTTCCGTGACTGCATTTTGCTTCCTGACTTGCGGCTTTGATGACGGTTCTGATTTCGGGAGCCTCATACCGCATGGCAACGCGATTGACATCCCTCTTCCCTGGATTTACCAGATCACAGGGTTGTATGACAACCTGGTAAGATTGCAACGATTTCGAGCCGGGAGGAACATGTCGCTGATTCGCGAACTCGATCTCCGACGGGGTCGCCGGATGAGCAGTCCGTCAACCGTGGTTGCCCCCTAATCGTGAACAGCTTTGTCGCGCAGATCCTCGAAGCGGGCATAGCTCTTGGTCAGATGGCTGCGCATGGCGCGCCGCGCGGCATTGACGTCCCTGGCTTCGATGGCCCCGAGAATGGCGCGATGCTCGCGCTGCATGCGGTCGAGATATTTTTCCCGCTCGGCCTCCGTCATCCGGTCGAGCCGCGTCCAATGGCGCGGGACCATGGCGCTGCCGAACGTGTCGAACAGCCGGGTGAAATTCGGGTTCTGCGTCGCCGCGAGAATGGCGCGGTGGAAGCCGAAATCCTCTTCCGAGCCGGAGCCGCCGGCGCGCACCGCAGCCTCCAGCGCGTCGAGCCGCGCGCTCATCTGCTGGAGCGCTGCCTCGCTGCGCCGTTCGGCGGCGAGGCCTGTCGCTTCCACCTCGATGCCCATGCGCAGTTCCAGCACGCGCAGCACCTCGTCGATCGATTCGAGATCGTCGGGCAGCACGGAAAAAATCTTCGGCGGCGGATCCTTGGCGACGAAGGCGCCGAGCCCCTGGCGCGTGGTGATCAGCCCGCGCGCACGCAGCGCCGCCAGCGCCTCGCGCACCACGGTGCGGCTGACGCCTGTGGCAGCAACAATCTCCTGCTCGGTCGGCAGCCGCTGCCCCGGCGCAAGGTCGCCGGATTCGATCTGCGCAATCAGCGTGTTGACCAGACCCGTCCGCAGGTTGGGCGCCTGCGGTATGGCATCGAAAGTCATGGGCTCCGCCATCGAAGGCCTCCGGTTCGATTCTTGTTCAAAGGATTGCATCGACAGGTGCTCGCCGCAAGGTGACCAAGGGTGAGCCCGCCGGTGTGGGTCCAAGGAGAATTACATGAAAGAACCCGAGGATTGCATGAAAGAACGCATCGGTTTGATCGGCCTGGGCAGCATGGGTGCTGGCATGGCCGACAATCTGCTGCGCAAGGGCTGGCCGCTGACGGTGCATGTCCACCGCAGCCGCACGGCCGCCGACCGGCTGATCGCCGCCGGCGCCACCGAAGCGCCAAGCCCGCGCGCGCTCGCCACCGCGAGCGACATCGTCATCCTGTGCGTCACCGGTTCGCACGAGGTCGAAGCGCTGGTCAAAGGCCAGGATGGCCTTGCTGCGGCAGCTAAGCCGTTGCTGATCATCGACTGCTCGACCTCCAACCCGTCATCGACGACAGCGCTTGCCGCCGACCTCGCGGAGCAGGGCATGACGCTGATCGACGCGCCGCTGGCGCGCACGCCCAAGGAAGCCACCGAGGGCAAGCTCGACGTCATGGTCGGCGGTGCGGCCGAGATCGTCGCCCGAGCGCGGCCGGTGCTCGAAGCCTTCGCCGCGCGTGTCGTCCACACCGGCCCGACCGGCAGCGGCCACACCATGAAGCTGCTCAACAATTTCGTTTCGATGGGCTATTCCGCGATCTATTCGGAAGCGCTGAGCCTCGGCGCCAAGGCCGGCCTGACGCCGCAGGTCTTCAACAGCGTCATCTCCGGCAGCCGCATGGATTGCGGCTTCTACCAGGCCTTCTTCGATTTCGTCTTGAACCGCAACGAAAACGCCCAGCGCTTCGCCATCGCCAATGCGCTGAAGGACATGACCTATCTCGCCTCCTTCGCCCACGCCGCCGGCATCGCCAACCCGATCGGCGCCGCTGTGCGCAATGGGTTCGCCACGGCCGTCACAACAGGCCATGGCGAGAAGTTCGTGCCGGCGCTGTCGGATATTGTGGCGGGGTTGAATGGGGTGTCGCTGGTGGAGGCGGCGGAGTGATAGCGAAGCATGGGCAGGCCTCGCCTTCTGCACATCACAAGTCATTCGCCCTCAGCGTTTGGCCGAAGCGCTCAGCGTCAGTGGACAGTTGCAGCTTCGTTGCCAACAACGACACGGGCTATTCGTTGGATCGTGTCAATAGGGCCGCTCTTATATCGCGGTGCCGCGTCAAGGCGGTTGTCCGCCTGTAGACGTACTTTCTGACTCACGGACGTTTCGGTTTCCAAGACTGCAACTACCGACAATGGTAGGTGTCGCTCGCTATCCGCGATCACTCGCAATAACATTGCTTGCCATAGCTTTGAATCATTCGTCGCTATAAACAAAGCCACAGGATCGCGATCTTCCGGATAAAAAACCATATCTGGTGTGACATCTGTCAAGTCCGGAGAAACTGGTTGGCCCTCGACATAGCGGACATGGCGCTTATCCATCTCGTCTCTAATCGCGGCCCTCACATCGTCCTCGAATGCATTCTTTACACGTTCGACAGTCAAAAGAATCAAATCGTTCAGACGTAGGAGCAAAGCTGAAAATTCGAGAACAGCCTTGGGTAGATCGGCTTCTGTTATGCCGTCTATGAATATTTCTCCCATTTCCTCGTCATAGGCCGCACCGTGTTGCACCAAGATTTGGGACAATGCCTCTCTGCGACTGGCAGCATCCATAGTGGCACCCTCCGCTTCCAGGAACGCAATCGTGAGGGCGTTGTCGACAAGACGGTACAGGCCACTCTTAGGACCAAGCGCGTATATGCCTATTAGGTCTCCAGAAATGAAGTTTTTATAGGGCGTGCAAATAGCCACACCACCGCTGAAGGCAGTTATTTGGACGTTCTCGCAGAACGCCCTACATATTTGTTCCTTCAAGCCCATGGCATCGCGTCTATCCACAAACATATCGTGTTGGTGGTCTATGCCGACAAGGCTGCACGCGATCGCCGTAGCGACCCCATCACTCATAGCATGTCCATCGTTAAGCATTTTCATGTGGCGATGGTAGGACTTCGGATCAGGAATGCGCTTGGTTCCTGACGGTTTTATGATGCCTACTGACAAGTTATCAGTGTCCCCGCAAGCTGTGTGCACATGCCAGCCACCATGGGTCGCGTGAAACTCCCACCTCGCCAAAATTCGGAAATCCCCGCCGATTTCTTCGCCCAAGGTGGCGATAAACTCTGGAACAAGTGTGTGATAGGCAACCAGCACTCTGTAGTTACGCCCCTTTGTGGCAAAGCTTATGGTTTGCCATCGATAGCGGCGCGTAAGAGGATAGGCTTTCCCTCTCTTCTTGCTGAGAGGGAAGTCCTTTGTTTTCAGCTTCTCGTCGCTCCATAGAGAGAATACGACGTTTGCTTTTTTCGGTCCAATTACCCCTGCTACCCTCATAACTTTGTATTCTATGCGGATTCTCAGCCGGTCACGCAATGGTGCGCCTGTGGCGTCGGCCATACAAATTGATAAATTCGCATAACCAGATGGCGACCGGCCAGTACTTCGATCTGTCAGCGCCTAGTAGAGGCAGCCGGCACGTTAAAATCGACTTAGGTAACCACTATCCCGCGTCCTAGCTGCGCATACCTCCTCTTTGGCCATGTCAAACCGCAAGATCGGTCGAGCGCGAGGTATCCGAGTGCGCCTATCTGGTGTCGCCACGCAGGACGAGACGACTGATGACGCCACTTGAAAACTACCAAGCCCGGATGCAGCGGGTGCTGGACCACATCGATCAGCATCTGGACGACGATCTGGGCCTGGAAGCGTTGAGCGGCGTTGCGGCGTTCTCGAAATTCCATTTCCACCGGCAGTTCACGTCAACCTTCGGCTTGTCCGTGCATCGCTATGTCCAGCTCGCCCGCCTGAAGCGCGCTTCGTACCGGCTTGCCGAGAGCGACGCCCAAAGCGTGACCGACATAGCGATGGATGCCGGCTACGACGCGCCGGATGCCTTCGCCCGCGCCTTTCGGCAACGGTTCGGACAATCGCCTTCGTCGTTCCGGAAGTCTCCCGACTGGGGGGCGTGGCTCATGGCCTTCGGGCCGCTCGACAAAGCAAGGACCACGCTCATGCAGATAATCTTCGAACCCGACGACGTAATGATCCGCGAAGTGCCGCCGACGCCGGTGGCGATCATGGAGCATCGCGGCGACCGGGCGACGCTCCAGGACACCGTCCAGCGCTTCATCGCCTGGCGCAAGGCGGCCGGCCTCTCGCCCGAGACAAGCCCGACCTTCAACATCTTCCGTTCCGAAAGGGAGCCGGCGAACCCGGCCGATTACAGCATGGATATCTGTGCCGGAACCGACCTGCCGGTAGAAGGCGGGCCGATCGAGGACGCCCAGATGAAGGCCGGCGGGATCCCCGGCGGACGCTGCGCGGTGCTGCGCTACCCCGGCAACACCAACAATCTTGAGCCGGCAGCGCTTTACCTTTATCGGGAGTGGCTTCCGGCCAGCGGCGAGGAGGCGCGCAACTTTCCGATCTATTGCCAACGGCACTTTTCGTCGAACGGACCGGTGCGCGAGGTGGTGCTTGAGCTGTTTCTGCCGCTGAAATAGCGCGGTGGGGTGGCGGCCTATCTCCGGCCCTGAGCTGGTTGAGCCGACGACCGAGTGAAATCTGATATGGCGCTCCCCCACTCCGTCTCGGCTTCGCCGAGCCACCTCTACCCCCATATTCGTGGGAGCGAGGAAACCCAAGCTTTTGAAGGGCTGCGATCTCGGAGATTGGCATTTCCTCATCCCCCATGAAATGGGGGGTCCGAAGGACGGGCGAGACCCGTGGCTCGCCCCGGCAAGGTGGCTCGGCGAAGCCGAGACGGAGTGGGGGTCAGCGCCGCCATGGGCGATTGGCCCAGCGCGCGGACAAGGCAAGGCAATCCCTAAGCCTGCCCGCGCACAGCCTTCCGCAACCGCGAATGCCGTACCGGAGACGCTGCCTCGGGCCCCGGCGCTATCTCCGCAGCTTCCCCCTCATGCAAGCCCACCCGCAGCGCCGCGCCCGCCAGATGGTCGCGCATCGCGGCTTGCGCCCCTTCGGCGTCGCCGGCACGGATCGCTCTCAGGATGCGCTCATGTTCGCCGAGCGTGATGCGGGCCATGTCGTCCGACTTTTGCTGGTTGCCGGCGGCGAGAATGCTTTCGCGCACCCGCTCGGACACGAAGACCAGGAATTGGCCCATGTAGGAATTGCGCGTCGCCTCGGCGACGGTGCGGTGGAATTCGAGGTCGCTGCGCAGCCAGGCGACGCTGCCATAGGGGGCGGCGCGCATGCCGGACAGCGCATCGCCCATGGCTTTGAGATCGGCGTCGCTGCGCCGTTTTGCGGCAAGGGCCGCCGCCTGCACTTCGAGGATACCACGCAGTTCGAACAGATTGCGAAACGAGTCGGCGCGCTGCAGCGTCTCATGGTCGATGGTCAGCACCGTCGGGTTGGTGGTCTCGACGACGAAAGCGCCGCGTCCCTGCTGCGACCAGATGCGGCCTTCCGAGCGCAGCCGCGCGATCGCCTCGCGCACCACGTTGCGGCTGACCCCGAAAGTGGTTGCCAGCGCCGCCTCGGTCGGCAGCTGGTCACCCGGCTTCAGCCGGCCTTGCGCGATCTCGCGCGAGATGGAACTGGCCACCAGAGTGGAGAGGTGTGGGCCGCGATTGACCTTGTCGAGTTTCAGCGTCATCGCTCACCTATAGTCGACGGCGGGTGCGGACGCCAGAATGCGGCCGTTGCTGAGAATGTGGCGCGGGTCGAATGCGTCCTTGATGCCGGCGGCGAGGTCGAGCGTCACCGGATCGATGCGTTCGAGGAACGCCTTCTGCTTGACCCGGCCGATGCCGTGCTCGGCGCTGATAGAGCCGCCATAGCGATCGACGACGGTGAAGATCTCGGCTTCCGCCTGCTCGAACAGATGTTCCATCGCCTCGGTGCCCATGCCTTCCGGCGGCACGACGTTGAGGTGGATGTTGCCGTCGCCGACATGGCCGTAGGTGACGGCCAGCGCGTCGGGCCGGGCTTTCTCCAAGGCGGCCAGCGCATCGGTGAGGAAATCGGCAAGCCTGGAGATCGGCACCGAGACATCGGTGCGCAGGTAGCGCCCGCCCCTGCCCTGCCGCTCGACCATGATCTCGCGGTAGAGCCACAACCGCTCACCTTGAGCCCTGGTCGAAGCGATGACGCCGTCCTCGACGATGTCCTCGACGCTGCCGAGAAACCCCAGCAGCATATTGGAGAGGTCGATCAGCCCGCCCGACGACACCTCGATCAGCACATAGACGGGATAGGGCTGGCTGAGCGGATCGGGAAAATCCTGGCCTTCGCGCATGGTGATCTCGATGCCGACGCGCAGGATCAGTTCGAAGGCGGTGAGCAAATCGCTGCAATCGCGCCGCGCCCTTGCATAGAGTGCCATCGCGTCCTCGACGGAGCGCAGGCCAACCAGCGCGGTTTCGATCTGCGTCGGCTTGGGGAATAGTTTCAGCGCCGCCGCGGTGACGATGCCGAGCGTGCCCTCCGAGCCGATGAAGATCTGCTTCAGATCATAGCCGCGATTGTCCTTGCGCAGCACTTTCAGCCCGTTCCAGATGCGGCCGTCGGCCAGCACCACTTCGAGGCCAAGCACCAGATCCCGCGTCATGCCGTAGCGCAGCACGTTGAAGCCGCCGGCATTGGTGGCGACATTGCCGCCGATACGGCAGCTGCCCTGCGCGCCGAAGGTGATCGGCAGCAGGCAGTCGCTCGCTTCGGCGGCGCGCTTGGCATCCTCGAGGATGCAGCCAGCCTCGACCACCATGGCAAAGTCGATCGGGCTGATCGAACGGATACGGTTCATGCGCTCCAGCGAGATGACGATCTCGCCGCCATCCGCCGCCACTGCGGCGCCCACGAGCCCGGTCAGGCCGCCTTGCGGCACCACCGGAATGCGCTCGGCATGGCAGAACCGCATCAGCGCCGACATCTCCTCAACCGAAGAGGGCCGCGCCACGGCCAGCGGCCGGCCGAAATGATCGCCCGACCAATCGCGGCTGTAGCGCGCCAGATCCGCTTCCTCGGTCAGCAGCCCGCCATTCGGCAGCAGGCCGGCCAGGGCTGCGATCTGCGATCCGGAGGGTGGCGGCACGGCATTCATGGATTGGCTCTGGGCCCCTCGGCAAAACGGCTGGACAAATACCGGCGTTGTCGTGTTATCATACAACCCTGATTGAGAACATCAAGCGAGGCCATCTTGCCGCCAAGCGTTCGATGTGGATGATCAGACTCGCAAATCACAGAATTCGGAGGACTTCCCCAATGAGCGACGCCCCGGGCTTTCGCTATATGCACACCATGATCAGGGTGCTCGACCTCGACAAGTCGATCGCCTTCTACACCGAGGTGCTCGGCATGACCCTGCTGCGCCGCGACGACTACCCCGGCGGCAAGTTCACCAACGCCTTTGTCGGCTATGGCCCCGAGGACAAGGAAGCCGTCGTCGAGCTGACGCTGAACTGGGGCCGCGAGGAACCCTACGAGATCGGCACCGGCTTCGGCCATCTGGCGCTCGGCGTCAACGACATCTACGCCGTCTGCGCCGAACTGGAAAAGCGCGGCGCCAAGATCCCGCGCAAGCCCGGCCCGATGCAGCACGGCACCACCCACATCGCTTTCGTCGAAGACCCCGACGGCTACAAGATCGAGCTGATCGGCCTCGACACAATGTGATCCGATCGGGCCGGACCGCATCGGCCTCGCGCCGATGCGGTCCCGTCCTGTCCGCGCTTGCCTGGGAGGCGGGATCACTTGATGACCGCGATCTTGCTGCGGTCGATGGTAATGGCGACGGCAGCGATCAGCACCGCGCCGAACACCATATTTTCCAGGAAAATGTTGACGCCGACAAAGGTCATGCCGATGCGCACGATCGAGATGATCAGCGCGCCGACCGCCGTGCGGGCAACGCCGCCGAGCCCGCCGGTGATCGCCGTGCCGCCGACGATGACGGCGGCGATGGCCGGCAGCAGCAGCTGGTTGGCCAGCACCGGCGAGCCGCTCGACAGCCTGGCCCCCAGCACGACGCCGGCGATGGCCGCGAGCATACCCGACGCGGCAAAGGCGATGATCTTGGTGCGGTCGACATTGATGCCCGCCGCCCACGCCGCCGGTTCGCCGGCGCCGACCGCAATCGCCTGGCGGCCGAAGCGCGTGTAGCGCAGCGCCAGAAAGGCGGCGATGCCGATCACCGTCGAAATCAGCACCACCACGGGAATGCCGGCGACAGTGGCGTTGATCCAGGCGGTGTTTTCGCGACCAGCCTCCTCGATGGTGATGGCGCGGCCATTGGAGACCCAGAGCGCCAGGCCGGTGACCACGCCGCCGGTGGCGAGCGTCGCCACGAAGGACGGCACGCGTAGCTTGACGTGGACGACGCCGCTCAGGATGCCGAAGGCAAGCCCGGACAGGATCGCCACCGGAAAGGCGGCGAGGCCGAGCGACGGCAGCAATTGCGCCAGGATGACGCTGGCCAGCGACGCCACCGCCTGGATCGACAAATCGATGCCGCCGAGCAGAATGGCGAAGGTGACGCCGGTCGCCAGGATGAACAGCACGGCGGTGTTGGCAAACAAAAGCGCCACGGTTTCGCCGGTGAGGAAGCCGGGCGCGGCGATCTCGATGATCAGCAGCAGGCCGACCAGCAGGATCAGCGGAATGGCGCCTTGCGTCCACTTGCCCTCGAAAACCTGCCTGATGGAGAACGCCTCATTCATCGGTTCACACCATTGCCCTGAGAAGATCGACCTGGTTCGGCTTGTTGCCCGGACTGGCATCGAAGCGCGCGGTGATTGCACCGTCGCGCATCACCAGCACCTGGTGCGACAGACCGATCGTTTCCTCCAGCGTGTCGGAAATCAAAAGGATCGCCACGCCTTGCGCCGAGAGATCGCGCACCAATTCGTAGACCTCCTCCTTGGCGCCGACATCGAGGCCGCGTGTGGGATGGTCGAGCACCAGGATGCGCGAGCCCGCCGTCATCCAGCGCGCCAGCACCACCTTCTGCTGGTTGCCGCCGCTGAGCTTGCGGCAGGCGGCATCGGGACCGGGCGCCTTGATGCGCAGCCGCTTGATCCAGTCGGCGGCAAGCCGGCGCTCCTTGCCATAGTCGATGGCGCCATGGCGCATGACGCTGGAGAGATCGGCCAGCGAAATGTTCTCCGCGATCGACAGGAACATCACCAGCCCTTCGAGCCGGCGCTCGCGCGGGACATAGCCGATGCCCTTGCGCACCGCCGGTTCCGGCGAGGAGAAGCGCACGACATCGCCGGCGATTTTCATCTCGCCCGCATCATGCTGGACGAAGCCGCCAACGGTGCGCGTCACCTCCTCGCGGCCGGAGCCGACGACGCCGGCTATGCCGACGATCTCGCCCGCCCGGATCGAGAGATCGACGCCGTGATAGAAACCGTTGGCGCCAAGCCCCTTGGCCTCGACCATCACGGTATCGCGCGGCGCCAGCTGGCGGGCCTCGCGATAATACTCGGCCTGCAGGCCGCGCCCGACCATGATCTCGTGCAGCTCAGGCGCGGTGACTTCGGCTGCACGATGTTCGGCAACGACGGCGCCATCCTTCATCGTGTAGACGCGGTCGGAGATATTGAGCACCTCGTCGAGCCGGTGCGAGACGAAGACGAAGCTGGCGCGGGATTTGAGCGACCGCACCCGCGCGAACAGCACCTCGATGTCGGCGGCGTTGAGCACCGAGGTCGGCTCGTCGAGCAGGATCAGCAACTGCCGCTCGACCACTTCCTCCAGGGTCAGCGCCTTGGCGAGCTCGACCATCTGGCGCGCGGCGAAGGTGAGTTCGGAGGTGCGCGCGGTGACGTCGATGTCGATGCCGATCTTGGCCAGTTGCCGCCGCGCCGCCGCGTTCATGGCGCGCCAATTGACGAGGCCGAAGCGGGTGAAGCGGTCCTCTTCGCCGAGATAGATGTTTTCGGCAACCGTCAGGTTCAGCACCAGCGACTGCTCCTGGAACACCATGCCGATGCCATGCCTGGCCGCATCACGGGCGTTGCGCATGCGCAGCTGTTCGCCATCCAGCGTGAGCGAGCCGCCATCCGGCCGGTAGCCGCCGGCCAGCACCCGCATCAGCGTCGACTTGCCGGCGCCGTTCTCGCCGATCAGCCCGACCACCTCGTTGGGCCGCACTTCGATAGAGACGTCGCGTAGCGCCTGGACGCCGGGGAAATTCTTGATGATGTTGCACGCCTGCAGCATGGCGCTCACTTGACGATTTTCAGGCGGACGCGGTCGAGCGACAGCGCCACCGCGGCGATGATCATCAGCCCCTGCACCGTCTGCTGGATATAGGGCGATATGCCGAGCAGGATCATGCCATTGGCAAGCACGGTGACGATCAAAACGCCGATCAGCGTGTTGACGACGCCGCCCTCGCCGCCGGTCAAAGCGGTGCCGCCGACGACCACTGCGGTAACCGCGGCAAACAGCCTGCCGTCGCCGATGACGGCATGCGACTGGCCGAGCTGTGCTGCGGCCAGCACGCCGGCAATGCCGAAGAAGAACCCGGCCAGCGCAAAGGCGGTGATGCGCACGCGCACGACATTGACGCCGGAGAGCTTGGCGACATCCTCATCACCGCCGATCGCCAATATGTGGCGGCCGAGCTTGGTGTGATACTGGATGACGGTGGCGAGCAGGAAGGCGCCGAACGCGACCCAGACCGCCACCGGAAGGCCGAGGAAACGGTGCAAGGCCAGGTCGCGGATCGAGGCGTCGTTCAGCTTGATGGCCGTGCCGCCCAGCATATAGACCGACAGGCCGAGGCCGATGAACCACATGCCGAGCGTGCCCATGAAGGACGGGATGCGCAGCATGGTCTGGACGAGACCGCTGACGAAGCCCATGGCGGTGCCGGCGGCGATGGCAGCGAGCACCGCCCACCAGCCATAGTCGTTGCCGTTGCCGTCATTGGCGGCGAGCAGCACAAGCACCATCGCCGCCACCGAAAGCGTGCCTTCGACTGCGAGGTCGATGCTGCCCATCAGGATGATGAAGGTCAGCCCCATCGCCAGCGTCAGCGGCACGGCGGCGGAATTCGCAAGCCGCACCAGATTGCGCAGCTCGATGAAATTGGGGTTGGCAATGGCGATGAGTACGCAGAGTACAATCAGCACCGCCAGCGGCGCCAGGCTGCGCCAGCGCCTGCCGCCCAGGAATGTCGCGATGCGGCCGGGGAACGGTGTCATGGGCGTCGTCCGCTCGATGTCCGAAACGGACTTCAGGGGTTCTGTATGGATTGTCAAGAAACCGCTTCCCGTCTGCTGGTGACAGCCGTCGCGACAAGGGGATCGCGACGGCTGCGGGAGGAAGCGGGCCGCCAGGGAGTTGCAGCCCACTCCGATGGATCAGGTGCGGATTGCTCCGGTGACCCGGCCCCACAGATCGTTCCAGTCGATCTCGGGCTTCGCATCGACATTGGTCTTGTAATATTCCTCGACATTGTCGTGCGAGATCAGCACCGCCTTGCCGTAGAACTCACGGTGCTCCGGGGGCTCCTTGGTCGGGTCGAACTTGCCGATCTTGGCGTTGTAGCCGATGGCCAGACCCATGCCGCCCTGCCAGAACGGATCCGAAGTGACCGTGCAGGCGAACTCGCCGGTGCGCACCGCATCGACCGCCGTCTTGATGCCGTCGACGCCGACGATCGGCACCTTGCCGGCGAGATTTTCGGCACGCAGCGCTTCCAGTGCGCCGGAGCCCATATCGTCATTGGCCGCCCAGATGCCCTTGATGTCGTCGCCGAAGCGGGTGAGCAGATTGCCCATCAGGTCGAAGGCTTCGGTCGACTTCCAGTTGGCGACCTGAAAGTCGAGCAGCTTGATGTCTGGGTTGGCGGCGAGCGCCGCATCGAGGCCCTTCTTGCGTTCGATCGCCGCCGTGGTCGAGATCAGGCCGCCGAGTGCGACGATGCCGCCCTTGCCGCCTATGGTCTTGAACAGGATCTCGGCGATGGTCTTGCCGCTGTCGATGCCGTCGAACTCGATATGCGAGACATAGTTCGGGTTGAAATCCTTCGGGTGCAGATCCCCAGGCTTGTTCCACTGGGTCACCACATAGGCGCCGGCCTTGCCGCAGGCTTCCACGATCGGGCGCGCATCGGGCGTGTCGTTGGGATCGGAATTCAGCACCATGTTGCCGCCGGTCTTGGCCAGCATCGCCTTGATGTCGGCAATGCCCTTCTCGCTGTTGCCTTCCGAAACCAGCGTGACGTGTTCCAGCCCGGCCCATTTGGCATACGCTTCCGCGCCGGTCTTCCACACCGCGTGATAGGGGTTGGACAGCGAGCGGATCGACGTCACCAGTGTCGGCTTGTCCTGCGCGCGCAACACGCTCGGCATGGCGAGTGCCGCCACGCCGGCGGTGGCGCCCATCATCAGCGTGCGCCGGTTGACCGCAAAATTCTTCGTGTCGTTCATACCTCGAAACCTCCCGATTGAATTCTGTTCCGCCCGGCATCTTGCGCGTGGAGCGCGGCCGGGACCTCCTGGTGAGGATCGTCAAGCTCCTCCACTTGTACGACAACCCTTCAACACGATAACCATACCCTTTCTCTTGACGCGGCACAAGCGACTTGAGATCGTCGCGCGCAAGAGGAAGGGGCGGTGATCACCGCTGGCAGGAGCTTGATCCCTAGAAGTGGGAACCGGTTTTCTCGGACAAACGGGAAACCGTTTTGTCCGGAGATCTTGCTCCCAAAAGAGAGCCTGGAGTGGAAATGGCGGATTACATCATCGTCGGCGGCGGCTCGGCCGGCTGCATTCTGGCCGCGCGGCTGAGCGAGGACCCGGACGTGTCCGTCGTGCTGCTCGAGGCCGGTCCGCCCGACACCGACCGCTACATCCATTTGCCGGTCGGCTTCTTCAAGATGACGTCGGGGCCGCTGATCTGGGGCTATGACACCGCGCCCGGCAAGGAGATCGACGGCCGCACCATGGTCTATCCGCAGGCGCGTGTGCTCGGCGGCGGCTCCTCGATCAACGCCCAGGTGTTCACCCGTGGTTGCCCGCAGGACTACGATGGCTGGGCGACCGACGATGGCTGTGCCGGATGGAGCTATGCCGACGTGCTGCCCTACTTCGTCCGCTCCGAGGGCAACGACACGTTTGCCGATGCGCAGCATGGCATTGACGGCCCGCTCGGCGTCTCCAGCGGCGCGCCGCATCCGCTGACCCGCATCTTCGTCAAGGCGGCGCAGCAGGCGGGCCTTCCTTTCCGCGCCGACTTCAACGCCGGTGAGCAGGCGGGCGCCGGCTTCTACCAGACGACGACGCGTCGGGGGAAACGCTCGAGCACGGCGGTCGCCTATCTGAAGCCGGCGCTCGGCCGCAAGAATCTGACGCTACGCACCGACGCCTCGGTCAGCCGCATCGTGGTCGAGAACGGCCGCGCCATCGGTGTAGAGATCATCGTCAATGGCCGCACCGAACTGCTCCGCGCCGAGCGCGAAGTCATCGTCGCCGCCGGCGCCATCGGCTCGCCGAAATTGCTGATGCTGTCCGGCATCGGCCCGGCCGTGCATCTCGGCCATCACGGCATCGAGGTGGTCCACGATTCCAAAAACGTCGGCCAGAATCTGCACGATCACATGGACGTCGATGTCGTCGCCGAGCTCAACGGACCGCACGGCATCGACCGTTACAAGAAGAAGCGCTGGCAAGCGGTCGCCGGTCTTGAATATGCGCTGTTCGGCAAGGGGCCGGTGGCCTCCAACATTGTAGAGGCCGGCGGCTTCTGGTGGGGCGACCGCGCGGAGAAGACGCCGGACATCCAGTTCCATTTCCTGCCCGGCGCCGGCGTTGAGGAAGGCATCGGCTCGGTTCCCGGCGGCAATGGCTGCACGCTGAACTCCTACCATGTGCGCCCGCGTTCGCGCGGCAGCGTCACGCTCAAGTCCGCGGACCTGCGCGATGCGCCCATCATCGACCCCAACCCGTTCGCCGAGCGCTATGATCTCGAACGCGCCATCGACGGCATCGAGATCAGCCGCGAAATCCTGTCGCAGCCAGCCTTCGCCAGATACATCAGCCGCGAGCATCTGCCCGGCAAGGCGATGCAGGGGCGCTCAGCACTCGAAGCCTTCGCCCGAGAACATGGCCGCAGCGCCTATCACCCAGTCGGCACCTGCCGGATGGGCGGCGATGCCGACAGCGTCGTCGATCCCGAGTTGCGCGTGCGCGGTCTGCAAGGCCTGCGTGTCTGCGACAGCTCGGTCATGCCGAGCATCGTGTCGTCCAACACCAACGCGGCCGTGGTCATGATTGCGGAGAAGGCTGCGGATCTGATTGCGGGGCGAACGCTGCCGGTGGCGTAAGCAGGACAATCGCATGTGGTGGCGCCACGCGATTGCCCTGCCTTGAGCACCTGTCGCTGAGCGCATAGCACTCGAACCGCACTAAAAACGACAGCCTCCCGCAGCGCCTTCAACCGACGCTTGCGCAACCCACCAACCGACCGGAAACCCCCGGTTGCGGGCTCGTTGCCGACGCCTGCGCGGGGATGTGAAAGCGCTTTTGCGCCAGTTCCGCGATCACACCATATGAACCGATCCAAGCTCTGCTAGCTTGTGGGCGTGGGACTTGTCCCGCTTTGGCCGGTGCTTCAGGCAACCCCATCCCAACCCCCCGCCCCCTGTGGCGCCGGCCATCCCCCTCCCTTCTGCCAGGCTTCCCGACCTGCCATCCTCAGCCGTCCTTGCCAACTTCGAGGTCGACGACGAGGCTTGATGCGTTGCATGCAAATCCAAACCATCGGGCAGCGTATCGAGGAATTTCACATCGGCTGTCTGGATGACCTCCTGAAAGGCGACCAGATCCGGGTCGAGCCGCCCCAGCTCCCGGTTGATGGCCGCCAGGCGCTCCGGTTCGCCTTCCGTGTTGCAGACATTGAGAGTAACGAGGCGTAAGCGCATAGGATTTTTCCTCAATGTTGAACGACCCTCGACGCACGCGACGCGGATAGGTGCCACGATAGGGTTCCGTGTCTGGTGACGTTCAGCGAACCACCGCCTCGATGCGTTCCACGCGGTGCGCGAAACGGCTTGGCCATCGGCGCGGTTCGGCTTGCCAAATGCCGCCATGCCGCCCATACACGGCTTGAACAACCGCCCCGAGGGTCCGCGCCCATTTTGCCAAAGGATACTCTCCGATGTCTGTGACGCCGTCCCCGTGGTCAAAACCGTGACGGCTTCCCTCGCAAGCCTGGGCTGGACGGATTTCTTCGGCGACCAGCTTGAAGCCGATGAGGCAGACCTAGTGCCGACGCGCATCGCCTCGGTGCACCGCGACCGCCTCGCCGGCCTGTCTCTGTCAGGGCCAGTGGATCTGACGCTGCCGGCCAATGCCAACACCGGCGACTATGCCGTCGGCGACTGGGTGCTGGTCGAGCCGCATACACATCTGCTGCGCCGCCGCCTGACCCGCAAGACGGTGCTGGAGCGCCGCACACAGGGCGGCAGGGTGCCGCAGCTGGCCGCGGCCAATGTCGACACGCTGTTCATCGTGACGTCCTGCAATGCCGATTTCAACATCGCCCGGCTCGAGCGCTATCTGGCGCTGGCCAACCAGGCCGGAACGACGCCGGTGATCCTGCTGACCAAGGCCGACACCGCTGACGATGCCGAGAGATACCAAAGCCAGGCTGCCGCCCTTCAGCGTGGTTTGCCCGTAGTGACGCTGAACCCGCGCGTCGCCGATGCCGCAGCGGCGCTTGCTCCCTGGTGTGGCGCGGGGCAGACGGTGGCGCTGGTCGGCTCCTCCGGCGTCGGCAAATCGACGCTGGTCAACACGCTGGCCGGAGCGGCGCAGCAATCGCCGCAACAGACTGCGGGCATTCGCGAGCACGATGCCAAGGGTCGCCACACCACCACGGCGCGGTCGCTGCACCCCATCGCCGGTGGCGGCTGGGTAATCGACACGCCGGGCATGCGCACGCTGCATGTCAGCGACGTCGCATCCGGCATCGACACGCTGTTTGCCGAAATCACCGAGCTCGCACCGCTGTGCAAGTTCCGCGACTGCACCCATGTCCACGAACCGGGCTGCGCGGTGCAGGCTGCGTTGAAGGCGGGTACGCTCGACCCTGAGCGCCTTGCCCGCTGGCGCAAGCTGTCGGAGGAAAACCAGGGCAACACGCCGGTTCAGAGCGGCCCGCGCGGCAACAAATCGCCTGCCGGGCGCCCGAAGCGGCGTTGAGAGGATAGGAATTGCGGAACGAGACGTCGGAGGCCCGGCATGTGCCGGGCCTCCCTTTTTTCACTCTCCGCGCATCGTTGCCTGGAAGGTCGGCAGGTGCTTCTGCTGCGCCTCCAGCATGCGCTCGCGGTAGACGCCATAGATGACGTCGGTGTCGTGCAGCGTCACGCCGGCAATGGTCGGCGAGGCGAAGACCGGCAGTTCGATGCCGCGCTTGGCGAGCTGCTCGGCGGTGCGCGCGATCAGCTCATGCGCGAGGATCATGGCAAGCACCGTCGATGAGCCCGACACCGGCCGGCTCCAGCCCTCGACCGGCACGATGGCGTCCTCGATCGGCGAACAGGTGTCGATGACGAGGTCGGCGGCATCCGCCAGCCGCTTGCCGGAGGAGTGCGTCGCCGGCTTGTCCAGATTGTTCTTGCTGGTGACCGCGACGACGAAGATGCCGCGCTTCCTGGCGTATAGCGCGGTGTCGATGCCCGACGAGTTGCGGCCGCTATGGCCGAAGATGATGATCGAATCGCCCTTGTTGAGCGGCTGGTGGTCGAGGAATTTTTCGGCGTATTTTTCCGTACGCTCCAGCCACAAAAGCTCGCGCACGCCGCCGGCGCCGAGCACATTGTGCCACATCACGCGCGGGTCGGTCAGGGGGTTGAAGCCGACATAGCTGCCATAGCGCGGAAACACTTCCTGCACCGGCAGCACCGAATGGCCGGAGCCATAGAGATGTACCAGCCCGCCGCCCTCGAGCGAGTCGGCAAAGCGGCTGGCAGCCTGGCCAAAGGCCTCTTCATTGGCTTTCGCAGCCTGGTCGATGAGGGCGGCGAGACGGTGGATGTAGAGATCGGACACGCGGGTACTCCTGTTTGATGTGTCGGTCTGGAATGGATCAGCTTCTTGGGTTCAGCGGCACGCGTCCGGCGCGCAGCGTCGAGCGGATTTCGTAGCGGTCGCCGCGCATGATCGAGACGGTGAATTCGAACGGGCCGCGCTCGTCGGTGGTGATGCGTTCGACGACGAAGGCCGGGCTGCCGACGGCGAGGTCGAGCAGTTCGGCGTCCGCCGCGCCGACCGCGCCGACCCGGTAGTTCTCCCGCGCGGCCACCGGCACGATCCCGTAATGGCGCTCCAGCGCCTCGTAGAGCGAGCCCTGCAGCAGGCCGGCATCGAGGAAGCCCGGCACGCGCACCGCCGACAGCTGCGCCGTCTGGATGCCGATCGGCTCGTTGTTGCCGAGCCGCAGCCTGCGAATGCGCACCACCGGATCGCCCTCCTCGATCTCCAGCGCGCCGGCAGCCGCCGCATTGGCGGTGGTCAGGCTGCAGTCGAGCAGGCGCGAGCCCGCGACCACGCCCATATTGCCCATCTCCTGGGTAAAGCTGGTCAGCTCACGCGTGCCGGCGACCAGCGTGGTCGAGCGCACGAACGTGCCGCGGCCATGTTCGCGCCTGAGCAGCCCGGCCTCCTCGAGATTGCGCAGCGCGTGGCGCAGCGTGATACGGCTGACGCCGAACAGGGCGCACAGCCTGTCCTCCGCCGGGATCTGGTCGCCCGTTGCCCATTCGCCGCTCTTGACGATGGCGCGGATCGCCTCTTCGACCTGATACCAGAGCGGCTCCGGCCGTCTGCGGTCCGGCTGCTGAAAGCTTGCTTCGCTCATCGCACCTGCCTCCACCCTTGCCCAACGGCGCCGGCCAGCGCCGCGCCGACGAGGCCGGCGCGGGGACCGAATTTTCCGGGCTTGACGTCGATGCCGCGCAGATGCGGCGGCAGTTGGCATCGCAGCGCTGCAAGCAGCGGCGGCCGGATCACATCCAGCGCCTCCGCCAAACCACCCGAAATCAGAACCGCTTGCGGATCGAGCAGCGCGACAGCGCCTGCAAGCGCGGTGCCGAGCTGTCGCGCCGGCAGTTCAAGCAAGGTGAGTGCGGCCAGTTCGCCGGCCTGGGCAGCGGCGATCAGCTGGCGGCCGTCGGCAAGGCCGATCTGTCCAGTAAGGGCATCAAGCGCCCGGCCCGACGCGACGCGCTCCAGCCAGCCGCTGCGCTCCTCGCCATGATCTTTGACGTCGGCGCAGGCCCAGCCGAACGAGCAGGCGCCGCCATGCGCGCCGGCAACGATGCGGCCATTGGCCAGCACCGCCGAACCGATGCCGGTGCCGATGGCGAGCAGGATCGCATCCGACATGTTTTTCGCACTGCCTTCGACAGCCTCCGCCAGCAGCGCAATCTGCGCGTCATTGCCGAGCGCTACGCGCAGTTCGGGAAACAGCGGCTGGATATCGACGCCGTCGAGGAACGGCAAGTTGGGGATCCAGCGGCAGATTGAGCCCTCGACCAGACCCGGCACCGCGATACCAAGCGCTGAGACCGACCCGGCCTCAGCGCACAGCGCGTCGATGCGCGCAATGAAGGCACCAAGGGTTGCCGGCGCCGGCTCGCTGCCCAGCGCCTCCAACGCACCGACATCGCCCGTAGATACGGCGGCGCGCAGATTGGTGCCGCCGAGATCGATGGCGAGTACCCGCCTCATCGACCGGACCCTTTGCCGAAGGGGAGCGAGAACAGGCCGCTGCCGGCATTCCACGAATGCGACGCCGCCGCGAAGGCCTGCGCATGGCGCGTGCCACGCAGGCAGCCGCGCAGCCGGTACAGCGAACTGTAATAGTCGACATAGGGGAAGCTGCTCAGGCCGCGCGCCAGCTCATACTCCATGACCGCGTCGCGCCAGGCCTCGAACCCGTCGCTGACATCGACGAGATGCTCGGGCCGGAAGCCGTCATCGTCCTCCCAGTTCTCGCCGAACAGCAGCAGTTGCGGCGTGTGCGCCGGATGGTCGCTGGCAACGGTCGGCAGTCCGGCGAAGAAGATACCGGTCTTCGTCAAATGCGCGGCGGCGCGATGGTCCTTGTGCCAGCTGCCATGCCAATGGGTGATGACGATCTCGGGTTTCAGCTCGCGAATGATGTCGCCCACTTCGAGCGCCGTCTGATCGTCTGTGGGCAGGAAGCCGTCGCGCAGGCCAAAGCCACGCATGATGACGCCGAGCCGCTCCGCCGCGCTGCCCGCTTCCTCTTCCTTCTGCACGCAATAATGCGCGGGAACCAGGTACGGATGGCCCTGCTCACCCATGGTCAGATGCAGGAAGGTCACCGTGGCGCCGCGCTTGACGGCAGCGGCCGCCAGCGGCCCGGCCATCACCTCGGCATCGAAGGCGTGCGCGCCGACCACCAGGATGGATTTCGCCGCATAAATTCTGTCTTCGATCATCTCATGCCCCCTCCGGTGCCCACGCCTTCGCGAATCTGGCGCGCCAGCAGACAATACATGATCAGGATGGGCGCCATGGATATCACCAGCGAGGCGAACACCAGGCCCCAGTCGGTGCGGAACTGGCCGACGAAGACGCTGATCGCCAGCGGCACCGTCTTGTAGCGGTCGTCGAAGATGAAGATCAGCGGGAAGAAGAAATCGTTCCACACCGCGATCGCTGTGAAGATGGCCACGATCGACACCGCCGGCTTGACCATCGGCAGGATGATCTGGAACAGGATGCGGACCTCGCCGGCGCCGTCCATGCGCGCCGCCTCGTCCAACTCGGAGGGCAAGACGCGCATGAAATTGGCGAAGATGAAGACGGCGAAGGGAATGCGGATCGCCGAATAGACCAGGATCAGCCCGGTCAGCGAATCCAGCAGGCCGAGATTGCGCATCAGCGTGAACAGTTCGACCGAGGCCAACCGGATGGGCAGCATGATGCCGGACAGGAACAGGCCGAGCATGATGGCATTCCAGCCAAGCTTGTAGCGGCTGAGCGGATAGGCGGCCATCGCCGAGACGACGATGGTGAGGATGACGGCGCCGCCCGTGACGATCAGGCTGTTGATGAAATTCTGGCCGAGATCGGCGCGCGTCCAGGCGTTGAGGAAATTGTCGAAGGCAAAGCTTTGCGGCAGGCCGAGCCTGTTGTCGTAGATCTCGGCCGTGGTCTTGAAACAGGAGACGATGAGGATGTAGAGCGGCAACAGCACGGCCGCCGTCCAAACGACCAGCACCGTCCAGCCGGGCAGCCGCGCCAGCTGCCGAGAGATGGCCGGTCTTTGCGAAATCGCCAGCGCGCTCATAGCTGCACCGTGCGGCGGTCGAAGAAGCGCAGCATCATGAGCGTGCCGATGCTGAGGATCAAAAACAGCACGGTGCCGAGCGCCAGCGCCAGACCGATATCGGTGATGCCGACAGCACCTTCCGCCCCGAAGGCCAGCCGGTAGAAGTAGGTCACCAGCGTGTCGGTCGAATAGCTCGGATTGCCCTGCACGCCCTGCATGACATAGACGATGTCGAACTGGTTGAAGGTGTTGATGAACGACAGCGTCGTCAGCGTGCCCAGCGCCGGCATCAGCAGCGGCAACGCGATCGAGAACAGCATGCGCGCATTGCCGGCGCCGTCAAGTTTTGCCGCCTCGAAAATCTGGCCGGAAATCTGCCGCAGACCTGCCGTGTAGATCAGCACCGGCAGGCCCATCCAGTTCCAGGCATCGACGGCGATCAGCATGGCGAGCGCGGTGTGGCTGTTGCCGAGCACGGTCAGGCTGCCCTGGTGCAGGCCAAGCCCGTTCAGCGCCCATTCGACGACGCCGCCCGGTGCCAAAAGCAACCGCCACAGCGCGCCGACGATGACCGGGCTCAGCACCGCCGGAAAGAAGAACACCGACTGGAAGAAGGCCGCACCCTTGTCGCGCAGGAACAGCAGCCAGGCGAACAAAAGGCCGAGGCCATTTTGGAAGACCATGATGCCGAAGAACCAGGCGGTGTTGTGCCACAGCGCGCCGTAGATCCGCGCGCCGCTGGGGAAAACGAACAGCCTTGAGAAATTCGACAGGCCGGCGAACTCGACCATGCGCAGCCCCTTCCAGACGAAGAAGCTGCCCCAGAGCGACATCCCCAGGGGATAGAGGACGAACAGCGCATAGACCGCCAGCGCCGGCAGGATGAACAGCACGGCCATGCGCTGCTGCGTGCGGCGAAGGCTGCTGGTGCGGCGAAGGGTGCTCATGCGCTTTTCTGGTCCGTGAGTGACCGGCCGCTTTTGCGACCGGCCGCGCCTACTGCTTCGGCTTGAACCAGGTGGCGACCGCGGCCTGCATGTCGGCCGCTAGCTTCTCCGGCGCGATGTTGCCTTCGACCATGTCGATGATCTCCGACTGCAGCACCGAAGACGCCGTCGGCGACTGCCAGCGGAAGCCGACCAGCGTCAGATACGGCGTCGAATTCTTCGCCATCTCCATCATCGAGGCCAGCACTGGATCCTTCACCGTCACATCCGTGCGGGCCGGCGGCCAGCCGAGCTCGTCGGCGAACATCTGCGCGAACTCTGCCGAAGCCATGAAGCCCAGCACCTTGGTCGCGGCTTCCTTGTTCTGGCTCTCGGAGACCAGGCCATAGGAGCCGTCGGAGAAGGCCGAGGTGTAGAGTTTTGCCGCGGCATCGTCGGCGGGGAACGGGAAGATCGAGAATTTCAGCTTCGGGTTCTGCGCCTTGAAGCTGCCGTTCTCGAACGAACCGCCGAGGAACATCGCCGCCTTGCCGCCGATGAACTGCTGCGTGGCGGTGGTGTAGTCGATGCCGGCGAAGCCGTCGGGGAAATACGGCTTCAGCTCGGCGAAGCGCTTCAGCGCCGCCACATAGCGCGGATCCTCGAAGGTCGCCTTGCCGCTCATCATCTCGTCGTAGAATTCAGGACCATAGACGGTCGGGCCGACGACGCCGACGGCGATCTCCAGTTCCCAGGCCGAGCCGTTGGCGCCGCCGGTGGCGATCGGGGTGATGCCGGCCGCCTTCAGCTTCTCGCAGACGGCGGTGAAATCCTTGTAGGTCTTGGGGATCTCGATGCCCTGGGCGGCGAAGATATCCTGGTTGTAGAAGACGCCCATCATCGGCACCGAGTAGGGCACGCCGTAGAGCTTGCCGTCGCTGCGGCCGCGCGCGCCGCCAAGCGCCGCGTCCTCCATGTTCTTCAGCTCCGGCACGCTGTCGTCCAGCGCGTCGAGATAGCCGGCCTCGACGAAGGGCTGCAACTCGCCATAGGCCTTGAGCTGGGCGATGTCGGGCCCGCGGCCGCCCCGCAGCGCCGTGCTCAGCCGGTTCTGGTAGTCGGCATCGGGCGTGAACTGGATGGCGACCTTGATGCCGGGATTCTTCACCTCGAAGGCATCGAAGATGCGGCGCATCGCGGCCTCGTCCTCGGTGCGCCAGCTCCACAGCGTCACCGTGCTGTCGGCGGCTCGCGCCGGCAATGAGGCGAAGACGCCGGCGCAGGCGGCGGCAAGGCCGCCGATCAGCCCAAGTGCTGCGCGCCGGTGAAGTGAAAGCATGCTCATTGCCAGTCTCCCATTGTTCTCTGTCCTTGGCGTCCCGCGGCGTTTCCGTGCCGTGAGAAGTCATTGGTTAGGCAAAAGTCATTATAACGACATAGCGGTATTCGCAAGAGGTCTGCTACGCCTCAGGAATGGCGGCGTTGGCCCGCTCACGACATTGCAGTACCTGCATCCATTTGTTACCTAACGATAAATATCCACATTCCAGCGCCGCAAAGAAATCTGTAACCGTACCATGTGAGACTTTTTCGCTAGCAAGCCCTTGCGTCGCCGCGCTGACTTGTCATAACGTCATTGTGACCAATAGGGAGGATGAGGAATGTCGTTTGCCTGGACGTCGAAACTGGCACTGGCCGCAGGCCTCGCCATCCTGCCCGCCACGGCCTGGGCGCAATCGGTCAACATCTCCTATCTCACCCACTGGTCGCCGGAAACGGTGGCGCTGCTGGAAGCGGCGGCCAAGGATTATGCCAAGACCAATCCGGATGTCAGCGTCACCGTGCGTGCCGTCCCCTTCGGCGACCTCCTGACCACGCTGCGCTCGCAAGGCGGCGGCGCGGACGGTCCGACGATCGGCGGCATTTACGATCTCTGGTTGCCGGAACTGGCGCGCGACAAGCTGGTCGCGCCCGCTCCCGATGCGGTGGCCAGCGAGGTCAAGGCCGCCTGGCCGGCGGGCATCACCAGCGCCGCCTCGGTCGGCGGCACGCTCTACGGCATCCCCAACGAAATCGACGTCTATGCGCTGAACTACAACAACGCGCTGTTCAAGCAGGCCGGCATCGCGGCGCCACCCAAGACCTGGGACGAATTCAAGGATGCGGCGAAAAAGCTGACCAACAAGGATGCGGGACAGCAAGGCTTCGGCATGATCAATTCATGGGCCGCCGGTGTCGTTCATCCCTTCGCCTCGCTGCTGGTCTCCAATGGCGGCGACCTGGTCAAGGACGGCAAGCCGGTGCTCGACAGCCCGCAGGCCGCGGAGACTTTCGAGCTCTATGAAGACCTGATCAAGTCCGGCGCCAGCGTGCCTTCGATGGCGACAGCCGACGCCAACACCACCGGCCCCTTCCTCGACAATTTCGTCTCCGGCAAGACCGGCATGATCATCATGGCCAATTGGTGGGAGAGCGCACTGAAGGCCGGCATGGGCGACAAGTTCGCCGACATTGCAACGGCGCCGCTTCCCGTCGGCCCGAGCGGCGACAAGCCGCATTCGATATCCTACTCCTGGATGACCGTGGTCAACGCCAATGCAGGTGCCGCCGAGCAGAAGGCGGCGTGGGACTTCCTCGCCTGGCTGAACAATCCAAAGTCCGGCAAGAACGGTGCTTCCGCGATGTCGGATATCCTGATGTCGATGGGCATCCTGCCCTCACGCCTCTCCGACATCGAGGCGCACAAAGACAAGCTCGGCTCGGAATTCCTCTCCGGCTATGTCAGCGTGCTCACCGATGCCAAGCCGTTCCCTGTCGTGCCCGGCGGCCAGGAATTCTCGGAATCGCTGCAGCAGACGCTCGAGGCGTTGCAGTATGGCCAGGTCTCAGCCAAGGATGCGCAGGCGACGGCGCAGGCCGACGCCATTTCGATCCTGGAGCGCGCCGCCAAGTAATGATTCAGAGGTACCGTGCCTCGGCGGGCATCATGCTGGCGCCCGCCGTGACGCTGATCGGCATCTTCATCCTGTTGCCGATGCTGCTCACCGTCTGGCTGTCGTTCCAGGACTGGTCGACGCAGACGCCGTTTTCCAGCGCCAGCTTCGTCGGCCTCGACAATTTCCGCGAGATTATCGGGGCCACCTCGATCGGCCGCGACTTCAAGGCCGCGCTCACGAACACAGCCGTCTACACCGCGCTCTCCGTCGTCCTCATCCTGCCTCTGTCGGTGGCCTTCGGCCTGATGGTCTACCAGCAGGATATGCCCGGCGGCACGGCGCTACGCACGGTGCTGTTTGCCACCTACATGGTGCCGATGATCGCGGTGGCGCTGGTCTGGTCGAAGCTTTATTCGCCGAGCGAAGGGCCGCTCAACCAGATGCTCGGCCTGATCGGCATGGGACCACAGCCCTTCCTGTCGTCGCCGCGCTCGGCGCTGGTCTCGATCGTCTTCCTCAATGTCTGGCAGCAGGTCGGTTACTTCACCGTCTTGGCGATCGCCGGGCTGACGCAGATCCAAGGCAGCCTCTACGAGGCGGCGAAGCTCGATGGCGCCAACCGCTTCGAGCAGTTCCGCTTCATCACGCTGCCGCTGATGCGGCGCACGCTGTTGTTCAGCGCCGTCATCGCCATCATCAACGCCGTGCAGGTGTTCGAGCCGGTTGCCCTGATCACGCAGGGCGGGCCGGTCGGCTCGACCAATGTGCTCACCTACCACATCCGCCGCGTCGGCATCGAGCGTGCGCAGGGTGGACTGGGTTCGGCCATGGCGGTCATGCTGATGCTTTCGCTGATTGTCGTCGTCTGCGCGCTGTTTGCCTTCGCCAACCGGAAGAACGACGAATGAGCGCGGGATCGTCGAGCCGGCTGTCGCGCCGGCGCCCGTCCGGCCACAAGGCGCTGCTGGCGACGCTGATGCTGCTGGTCGCCGTCGCCTCGGCCTTCCCGCTGGTATGGATGGTGCTGTCGAGCCTCAAGACGCCGGCCGAGAGCATGCAGGTGCCGCCGGTGTGGATCCCCCTTACGCCGAGCCTCGACGCCTATGAGAAGGTGTCGGGCGTCGTCAATGTCGGCCGCTCGATGTGGAATTCTCTGGTCATCGCCTCGATCACCACCGCCGGCATCCTGCTGACCAGCATGATGGCCGGCTACGCATTCGCCAAATACCACTTCCCCGCCAAGTCGCTGCTGTTTTCTGTGCTGATCGCCACCATGTTCCTGCCGCCGATCGTGACGTTGATCCCGCTCTATCGCCTGGTCGGCTCGATCGGCCTCAACGCCAGCCTCGCCGGCATCATCGTGCCCAATCTCGCCAATGCTTTCGGCATCTTCCTGATGCGCCAGTTCATCTCCGGCGTGCCCGACGAGCTCATCGACGCCGCGCGCATGGACGGCGCCTCGGAGTTCTTGATCCTCTACAAGATCGTCGCGCCGAGCGTCGCACCCGCAATCGCGGCTCTGGCCCTCTTCGCCTTCGTCTATCACTGGAACAGCTATCTGTGGCCGCTGACCGTGCTGCAGGGCAATGCCGACGCCTATCCGATCGTCATCAGCTTGAGCCGCTTGCTCAGCTACAACAGAGGTGCGGTCAACACCGGCTTGGTGATGGCCGGCGCGACGCTGGCCGTGCTGCCGCCGCTCATCCTGTTCGTCTTCCTGCAGCGCTTCTTCGTCGATTCCATCGTCGGCTCGGCGATCAAGGGATAGCTCGCCTCACCCGAACCTTGCCGCCGTCCAAGCCCCGCCCGCAGCATTCGACTCCACCGCCGCCGCCACAAACTTCACCCCGCGCGCGCCATCGACGACGTCGGGCACCTGTGCCGCGCGCGCCGGATCAACCGACCCGCCCGAACGGTGCGCGTGAATGATGTCGGCGGCGTCGCGGTAGAAATTGGCGAAGGCCTCGATATATCCCTCCGGATGCGCCGCCGGCATGCGCGACACGCGCTGGCTCTCAGTGGTCGAGCCATGGCCGCCGCGCACCAGCGTGCGGGTCTCCTCGCCGTACATGGAGAAGCGCAGTTCTTCCGGCCGGCCGCCCGACCATTCGAGCCCGGCTTTGTCGCCATAGATGCGCACCGAGAGATCATTGTAGTGGCCGGGCGAGGTCTGGCTGGCGAGGATCGTGCCGCGCGCGCCGCCCGTCCAGCGCACCAGCACATGCGCATTGTCGTCGAGCCGGCGTCCGGGGACGGCGGTGAACAGATCGGCCGACACCGCCTCGGCCTCACAGCCGGAGATATAGCTTGCCAGGTTGAAGGCATGCACGCCGATATCGGCCAGCACCGCCGACTGCCCGGCGCGCGCCGGATCGGTGCGCCACTCCGCCTGCTTCTGGCCCTCGGCGTCGATCGGCTTGGTCAGCCAGTCCTGGATGTAGGCGCCATGCACGGACACGATGCGGCCAAGCGCGCCCGCCGCCACCATCTCGCGCGCCTGGCGGACCATGGCGTAGCCGGTGTTGTTGAGCGTGACGACGAAGCGTCGCTTTTTCTCCCGCGCCAGCGCCACCAATGCTTCTGCGTCGGCCAGCGTCGTCGACAGCGGCTTGTCGCAGATGACGTCGATGCCGGCCTCGAGAAAGGCCGTGGCGATCGGCGCGTGCAGATGGTTGGGCGTGACGATGACCACCGCCTCGATGCCGTCCGGCCGCGCCGCTTCGGCTCGTGCCATGGCGCGATAATCGGCATAGCTGCGCTCGGGCGCGATGCCGATCTCGGCGGCCGAGGCGGCGGCGTTCTCCGGGTTCGACGACAGCGCGCCGGCGACCAGTACGATCTGGTCGTCCAGGCGCATGGCCAGCCGATGCACGGCGCCGATAAAGGCATTGCGACCGCCGCCGACCATGCCGACCCTGAGCCGCTTGCCCGCCGATCCGTCCGATGTTGCGTAGACCATTTTCAAGCTCCTCCCGGCAGACCGCTTTCGAACATCATTTCCAATTTTCATATTGTAAAACGATCGTATCGCGCTAGCCTGAAATCATGAGTGGGGCAAGCAAGGCATCCGGACGGTCCAGCACCGACGAGGCGGCGACGCGCAAGCGCGGACGCTCGCTGGCCGCGCTTGGCTACATCCAGCCGCAGACCTATGAGGAGCTACGCGCGGTGCTGTCGTCGGGCACGGTGCATTTCCCCAAGCGGCTGCGCCAGGTGGCAATCTTCCTTTGGCAGCATCCGAGCGACGTCGCGCTCGGCACCATCGCGCAGGTTGCGGCACAGGCCGGCGTGCAGCCCTCGACGCTGGTGCGCTTTGCCCAGATCTTCGGCTATTCCGGCTTTTCCGATTTCCAGGGCCTGTTCAAGGAGCACATCAAGGGCTCATGGCCGGAAGGGCGCGGCGAACCGCGCACCGAGACCGAGCCAAATCTGCATTTCCTGCACGGCATGGTCGGCGCATCGCAGGCCTCGCTGGGCCGCATCGAGACCGGCTTCGACGTCGAGAGTTTCGACAAGATGGTGGCGCTGCTGGCGGCGGCCGAGCTGATCTATGTCATCGGCTCCAAGCGCGCCTTTCCCGTCACCGCCTATCTCTCGCTGACGCTCTCGCAGCAAGGCGTGCGCAACGTGCTGGTCGACAATGTCGGGTCCTCCGCACTCGACCAGATCGGCTGCATCGGCGGCCGGGATGCCGTGCTCGCTGTCTCCTTCAGCCCCTACAATTCGATCACGCCCGATCTCGTCGCGGTGGCGCATGAGCGCAAGGCGCGTATCGTCACCGTCACCGACAGCACCTTCAGCCCGCTGATCCCGCTCTCGGACAGCTGGCTGGAAGTGGTGGAATCCGACTTTGCCGGCTTCCGCTCACTGGCGGCCTCGCTCGCCGTTGGGATGGCGCTGGTCCATGGCGTGGCGGCGCGGCGCGGCGAATGAGGCGTCACTGGTCCAATTGACTATCGGGAATTGTCGTTCCATATTTCTCAAAATAGAAACTTTATTCCCGGGAGGAGGAATGGAGATCCGGCTTGACGGCAAGGTGGCTCTGGTCACCGGGTCGACGCAAGGCATTGGCCTCGCCATTGCCGAGACGCTGGCGCGTTCCGGTGCCGAAGGATTGGTTATTACCGGACGCGACAAGTTGCGTGGCGCTGAGGCGGCTGCGGCAATTTCGAGAATGGGCACTCCCACCGTCATCGTGCCTGCGGACCTCTCGGACCCTGCCACACCGGCTCGGCTGGTGGAATTTTGCGTCTCGCATTTCGGCCGCATCGACGCTCTCGTCAACGCCGCCGGCCTAACCGACCGCGCCTCCTTCCTCGACGCCAGCCTCGACGACTGGGCGTCACTGTTTGCCGTCAATGCGCGCGCGCCCTTCTTCTTGATGCAGGCAGCCATCGCCGACATGAAGAAGCGCAGTCAGGGCGGCGCGATCGTCAACATCCTGTCGATCAATGCCCATTGCGGCTCGCCGGAGCTTGCCGTCTATTCCGCCACCAAGGGCGCGCTGGCGACGCTGACCAGGAACGCCGCCAACGCCCACCGTTTCGACCGCATCCGCGTCAACGGCATCAATGTCGGCTGGACCGACACGCCGGCCGAACGCATCATGCAGGCGGAGACATTGGGCAACGGCCCCGGCTGGCTCGACAAGGCCAACGCCGCGCAGCCTTTCGGCCGGCTGCTGACGCCGAACGATATCGCCAGCCTCGCCGTCTTCCTGCTCTCCGACGCGGCCGGCCCGATGACCGGCGCGGTCATCGACCAGGAGCAGGCGGTGATCGGGGCCAACTGGTGAGCGCCTCCACCGAAACGCTTGGGCCGGCGCTGCTCGACCGCTTGCCGGCCTCGGTCCAGACACCGTCCTATGACCGTACGCTCCTGGCGCCCGGCATAGCGCATCTCGGCGTCGGCGCTTTCCATCGCTGCCATCAGGCCGAATACACCGACGATCTCATCTCGCTGCGCTTCGACCGCTGGGGCATCGTCGGCATCAACATCCGTCCGCCCAGCCTTGCCGACACGCTGGGACGGCAGGGCGGGCTCTACACAAGGCTGATCCGCGAGAACAGCCACATCGAGGCGCGCGTCATCGGCAGCATCGTCCGGGTGGTCGACAGCCAGGAGAGTGCGGCACCGGCGCTCGGCGTGCTGATCTCACCCGATATCGAGTTGGTGACGATGACAGTGACCGAAAAAGGCTATTGCCACGTCCCGTCCAGCGGCGAACTCGACCTTGGCCATCCCGACATCGTCCACGACCTCGCCAGCCCCGAGACGCCACGCAGCGTCCCCGGCCTGTTGGTGCGGGCGCTGGAGCAGCGCAGGGCCACAAATGGGCGGCCGCTGACACTGCTGTCCTGCGACAACATTCCGGCCAATGGCGTTATCCTAGCCAATGTCGTGCAGACCTTCGCCAGGCAGCGCGGCAATGGCTTGGCCGCGTGGATCGCAGCCAATACCGCCTTCCCTTCGTCAATGGTCGACCGCATCGCGCCGGCGGTGACGCAAGATGACATCGATAGTGTCGAACAATGGTTCGGCTACCACGATGCCGCCGTCGCTGTCGGTGAGCCGTTCCGGCAGTGGGTGATCGAGGAAAAATTCGCCGGCCGCATGCCGCGCTGGGATCTGGTCGGCGCCACCTTCGTCGACGATGTGACGCCGTTCGAGCATCTCAAGATGCGGGTGCTGAACGGCGCCCAGACGACACTGGCGACGCTCGGCGTGCTGGCCGGGCTCGAGCACACATCGGACGCCATAGCCAACCCGCTGCTGTCGGACTTCATCCGGCGCATGCTGGTCGAGGAGACGCTGCCGACGCTGATGCCGGTATCCGGCGTCCTGCCGCTTGCCTATGTCGAGCAGAGCCTTGCCCGGCTGAAGAACACCGCGATCCGCCACCGCAACCACCAGGTCGCAACCGACGGTTCGCAGAAGATCGTCCAGCGCCTGCTCAACCCGATCCGCGACCGGCTCGCAATGGGCCAGAGCATAGGCCTCCTGTCGGTGCCGGTCGCCGGCTGGATGGCCTATCTCATCCATGCTTCCGCACGCTTCGGCAAACGCTGGCCGGTGTCGGATCCCTATGCCGGCAAGGTCGCCGCGATCGCCGATGCGACCGGTCACGATGCCAGCGCGCTGGTGTCCGCCATCCTTGCCATCGACGGGATATTCGACCCCGGCCTTGCCGCCGACGATACGTTCCGCGCGGCCGTCACATCGGCGCTGGGCGACCTGCTGTCGGACGATCCGATGGCGGCTGTCCGGCACAGTCTCGAACAAGATGAGGTCGCGAGGTTGAAGCGATCCAAACAATCGGCATTATAGTCGTCGGGTCTAGGGAGGCAGAATGAAACTTGGAGTTCTTACAGCACCGTTTGCGGAGACGCCGCTTGGCGAGGTCGCCGGCTGGGCGCACTCGGCCGGCTTCGAGGCGCTGGAAATCGCCTGCTGGCCGAAGACCTCCGGCCCGACGCGACGCTATGCCGGCACCAGCCATATCGATGCCGCTTCCACCTCGCCCGCGCAGGCCAAGGAGATCGTCGCTTCCCTGACGGAGAAGAAGCTGACGGTCTCTGGCCTCGGCTACTACCCCAACCCGTTGCATCCGGACCCTGCCCATCGCGAGGCCGTCATCGGCCATCTGAAGAAGGTCATCGTGCTGGCCGCCAATATGGGCGTGCCGGTGGTCAACACCTTCTGCGGTGGCGATGCCTCGAAGACCGTCGACGTCAACTGGCAGGACGCGCTGAAAGTCTGGCCCGAGACCGTCGCCTATGCGCGCGATCACGGGGTAAAACTCGCCTTCGAGAACTGCCCGATGATCTTCAGCTATGACGAATGGCCGGGCGGGCACAACATCGCCTATTCGCCGCTGGTCTGGCGGCGCATCCTCGAAACCTGGGGCGGCGAGGTCGGCATGAATTTCGACCCCTCGCACCTGGTCTGGCAAATGATCGACCAGGGCCGTTTCATCCGGGAGTTCGGCCCCTACATGCTGCATGTCCACGCCAAGGATTTGATGATCGATCATGATGGTTTGTATGAGCGCGGAATCCTTTCCGCCGGGATAGGCTGGCAGGTGCCGCGCATGCCGGGATTGGGCGATGTCGACTGGAGCGGCTTCTTCTCCGGCCTCTACCGCGCCGGCTATGACGGCTCGGTCATCATCGAACATGAGGACAGGCGGTTCGAAGGCAACGACGATGCGGTGAAGCGGGGCTTCCTGCTCGCCCGCGACGTGCTGCGTCCCTTCGTCAAATGACGAGGCAATGACTTGGTCCGATCCTGCCGAAGGGTCTGGCCCTGAGACGAAAAACAACAATGTGGAGGAGTACTGACATGAAGAAAATACTGACCATGGTCCCGTTGCTTGCGGGCGCTGCCTTGCTGGCATCGATGGGCGTGTCGTCGGCCGAAGCCAAATATACGATCGGCATTTCCAACACCGTGCAGGGCAATGGCTGGCGCGAGGAAATGGTCTGCGCCATGAAGGCGCAGGCGCTGGCTTCGGGCGAAGTGACGAAGCTCAACATCGCCCACCGCAACACCGATGCCGCCGGCCAGCTCGAAGACATCCGCAATCTGATCAGCGCCAAGGTCGACGCCATCGTCGTCAACCCCGCTGATCCCGCCGGCATCAAGGCGGGCCTGGAAGAAGCCACCAAGGCCGGCATCGTCGTCGTTGCCGTCGACCAGGCGGTGACCGAACCGTCGGCCTACATCATCTCCAACAACCAGGAACAGTATGCCTATCTCGGCGCCAAATGGCTGTTCCAGCAGATGGGCGGCAAGGGCGAAGTGTTCTACATGCGCGGCGCCGCCGGCGCCTCGGCCGACAGCGATCGCGACAAAGGCTTCAAGAAGGCGCTGGCCGAAAACCCCGGCGTGAAGGTGGCGCAGGAAGTCTTCACCGGCTGGCAGCAGGATCAGGCCAAGCAGCAGATGCTGTCGTTCCTGGCCACCGGCACGCCGTTCAACGGCGTGTGGACGTCGGGCATCGACAACGTCATCGTCGACGCGCTGGTCGAATCGCAGGCGCCGCTGGTGCCGGTGGTCGGCGCCGACAATGCCGGCTTCGTCGGCCAGCTGAGCTCGGTGAAAGGTCTCGTCGGTGCAGCCGTCACCAACCCCGGCTCGATCGGCGGCGCGGGCGTGACGCTCGCGCTGCAGATCCTCGACGGCAAGAAGCCGGCGCAGCAGACCGTGCTGGTCGACCCGCAGCTGTGGGACAACGCCACCGACGAAGGCAAGGCCAAGCTGAAGGCAGCCGCCGACCCGTCGCTCAGCCCGGAATGGCCGGTCTCGATCTCGATCCCGGAGTGGACGACCTACACGAAGGAGCAGATCGTGGCCTGCAAGGGGCCGGGGGAGTAAGCCTGGTTTGAATGAACTGGCGAGGACGGCGAACGGCCGTCCTCGTCACACAGACTAGCGCTCTGCGGCGCCCCCTCTGTCCTGCCGGACATCTCCCCCACAGGTGGGGAGATTGGCTGTCATCTCGGCTTTCGCTAATTTTCTACGTCGCAAGACGAGGGGCGGCGCCGGAACTGCCAATCTCCCCCCTTGTGGGGGAGATGTCCGGCAGGACAGAGGGGGGCGCCGTAGAGCGCCAGCAAGAGAATTTCTGATGCGGACATCGATTTGACCACCAGCCCCCTCCTCGACGCCACCGGCGTCGCCAAGAACTACGGCGCGGTTGCAGCACTTCGCAACGCGTCGCTCTCCGTGCTGCCGGGCGAGGTCCACGCGCTGATGGGCGCCAACGGCGCCGGCAAGTCGACGCTGGTGAAGATCCTGACCGGCGCCATTCCGGCCAATGCCGGCCACATCCTGATCCGCGGCGAGGCCCGCGACATTCGCTCTCCCGCCGCTGCGCGCGGCGCTGGGCTGTTGCCCGTCTACCAGGAACCGTCGCTGATCCCCGATCTCGATGTGCTGTCCAATCTCAGGCTCACCGGCACGCCGGTCGAGCCGTTCCGCGCCTGGGTGCGCGAGCTCGGCATCACCGACCTCGATCTGCGCGACACCGCGCGCGACATCCCGCTGGCCGTGCTGCGGGTGCTCGACCTGGCGCGGGCGCTCGCCGTCGAGCCCGACGTGCTGCTGCTTGACGAGATGACGGCGGCCCTGCCCGCCAACCTTGCCGAAAAGGTGCTGGAAGTGGTGCGCCGCCAGGGCGATTCGGGCCGCGCCGTGATCTTCATCTCGCACCGCTTCGTCGAAATCTCGGCGCTGTGCGACCGCGCCACCGTGCTGCGCGACGGCGAGACCGTCGGCGTCGTCGACATCGTGCCGGGCGTGGAAGAAAAGATCGTCGAGCTGATGCTCGGCACCCGCATCGTCAAAACCCATGTCGCGGCCCGCAGCGCTGCCGAGAAGGCCGCGCCCGCAGCTGCCCGGCCGCGCGTCTCCGTGCGCAATCTCCGCGTCGGCGCCAAGCTCAGCGACGTCTCCTTCGATCTCGCCGACGGCGAAGTCGCCGGCGTCGTGGCGCTCGAAGGCCAGGGCCAGGACGAATTGTTCGCCGCCCTTGCCGGCTCGATCCGGCCCTCCGGCGGCACCATCGAAGTCGATGGCCAGCCGGTGAAATTCTCGCATCCGATCGACGCCATCCGCGCCGGCATTGCCTATGTGCCGGGCGACCGCTCGGAAGCGCTCGCCATGCAGCGCTCGGTGCGCGAAAACATCGCGCTGCCTTTCAGCGCTGCCTTGCGCAACTGGGGTCCGATCAACATGCGCCGCGAACGCGCGACCGTGCTCAGCGCGATCGAGCGGCTGCAGATCGACACCCGCGCGCAAGGCGAGGTGCAGCGCCTGTCCGGCGGCAATCAGCAGAAGGTGACCATCGCCCGCTGGATCGCGGCGGATGCCCGCACCATCCTGTGCTTCGACCCGACGCGCGGCATCGATGTCGGCACCAAGCAGGAGATCTACAAGCTGCTGCGCGAACTCGCCGGCAACGGTAAGTCGGTGCTGTTCTACACCTCGGAACTCGAAGAGGTGCAGCGCGTCTGCGACCGCGTCATCGTCATCTTCGGCGGCCGCCTCGTCGACATCTTCCCCGTCGAGGAGGCCGACGAGCCGGCGCTGATGCGCGCCGCCTACGGCCTGCCGCGCGGCGCCAAGGCCGATATCGGCATATTGGCTGATCCGACCGCGAACACTTCGGCTTCGCCGGAGGCCGCGCCATGAGCCATTTCCTGCGCCGCCAGGGCTGGGTCGTCGGCCTGTTGGCCCTGCTCATCGTCCTGTTCATCGCCACCAGGATCATCCAGCCGGCCTATGGCAGCAATGATTTCGGCTCGCTCGCCCGCGCCGTTCTGCCCTATGCCTTCGCAGTCGCCGCGCAGACGGTGGTCGTCATCGCCGGCGGCATCGATCTGTCGGTCGCCGCCATGATGGCGCTGACCAGCGTCACCGCGGCGTCGATGATGAATGGCGCGAGCGAGGAATACGCGCTGTTCGTGGTGCCCTTCGTGCTCGCCATGGGTTTTGCGCTCGGCGCGCTCAACGGCCTGCTCATTGTCGTCACCCGCGTGCCCGACATTGTCGTGACGCTGGCCATGCTGTTCGTGCTGCAGGGAGCAGCGCTGTTGGTGCTCGACGCGCCGGGCGGCGGCATCGCCGAATGGCTGAAGGCGCTGATCTCCGGCACGGTACCGATCCCCGGCCTGCCCGACGCCATAGACGCCTGGCTGCCCAAGGCCCTGCTGGTGCTGATCGTCTGCCTCTGCGTCATCTGGATACCGCTCAGGCGCTCGCGCCTGGGCCTCTCCATCTACGCCATCGGCTCGAGCGAACTGGCGGCGTTCCGCTCCGGCGTGCCGGTCAAGCGCACCCGCCTCATCGCCTATGCGCTGTCGGGCCTGTTCGCCGCCATGGGCGGGCTGGCGCTGACCATGAGCACCGGCATCGGCGCCCCCATCCCCGGCCCCTATCTGCTCGCCAGCGTCGCCGCCGTGGTGCTGGGCGGCGTCGCGCTCGGCGGCGGCAAAGGCGGCCTGCTCGGCCCGATCGTCGCCGTCTTCGTGTTGCGCCTGGTGCGCACGGATTTGACGCTGCTCGCTATCGACCCGAATGTCACGGCTATTATCGAGGGGCTGATCATGGTGGCGGTGGTGATGTTCGGCGCGTTTATCACGATGCGGGGGCGGCAATGATGGGAGGGCTGTCGCAGAGAGACGTCGGCGTTCCTTCGCGCCCCCCTCTGTCCTGCCGGACATCTCCCCCACAAGGGGGGAGATTGGATGTCGCGACGACTTTCGCCAATCTCCAACCTTGCAAGAATGAGCGAGGCGCTGAAGCTGCCAATCTCCCCACCAGTGGGGGAGATGGCCGGCAGGCCAGAGGGGGGCGCCGTAGAGCACTGTCCTCGCCAACTTGCCGCACCTTGCAAACCTCATCGCGAGCAAGAGCCGCCCCATGAGCACCACCGCCATCACCCCCGTCCCCCTGGGCCGCCGCATCAAGCGCTTCATGGCCGACCGCCCGCTCATCCCGCTGGTCATCCTGCTCGCCTTCCTGGTTATAATCCTGCAGGTCCTGCGCCCCGGCATCGTCAACGAGCGCTGGATCGCCAACACTATTAAATTCGCCATACCGCTGGCGATCCTGGCGGGATGCCAGACCATGACCATGCTGACCGGCGGCATCGACCTGTCGGTCGGCACGGTGGCGACGATGAGCGCCTTCATCATGGCCACGCAAGTGGTCAACCAGGACCCGGCGGTGGCGTTCCTCCTGGCGATGATGCCGGCGGTGCTGATCGGCCTCGTCAATGGCATTGGCGTCGGCGTCTTCCGCGTCCACCCGCTGATCATGACGCTGGGCACCAGCCTGATCGGCACCGGCTGCCTGCAGGTCTACCAGCGCACGGTGATCGCGTCGGGCGCAAAAATCCCCGACTTCTTGGCTTGGCTCGGCACCGGCGTGACATGGGGCTTCCCCAACGCGCTGCTTTTGTTCGTGCCGCTCGCCGCCCTCATCGTCTTCACGCTCGCCCGCACCGGCTTCGGCCGCCTGCTCTACGCCGTCGGCGACAATGAGCGCGCGACCCGCCTGTCGGGCGTGCAATACTGGCAGGTCATCACCGCGCTCTACGTCACCTCCAGCGTGCTCGCCGGCATCACCGGCCTGCTCTATATCGGCCTGATCAAGGCGCCGTCGCTGTCGCTCGCCGAACCGCTGGTGCTGCCCTCGGTCGCCGCCGCCGTCATCGGCGGCACCTCCATCTTCGGCGGCCGCGGCGGCTACACCGGCACCGTCATCGGCGCCCTGATCCTGACCGTGCTGACAACACTGCTGACCATCCTGCAGATGCCGGAGGGGGCACGGCGGATCTTGTTCGGGCTGATCGTGCTGTTCGTGACGGCGGCGTATCTGCGGATTGTGGAGGAGCGGTAGGGGGCTGGCGCCCGACGCTGCATTGGGCGAAGCTTTCCCATCCAAGGTTCAGGCCAAGCGCACGGGAGCAAGTTCCCCCTCACCCGGATTGCCAACCGAATTGCGAAGGGCAATTCGGGGCAATCCGACCTCTCCCCGAGGGGAGAGGAGGGCGCCAGCGTCAACGCCAGCCTCTTCTCCCCAGCGGGGAGAAGGTGGCCGCGAAGCGGCCGGATGAGGGGGCTGGCGCAGCCATAGGCGATTATCATCGCCCCAGACGAGCTTACCCCACCGAGAACGCGAGGGAGCGCCCCCTACTTCAAAGAAATCGCCATCCCGCTCAGATCCGCATTCACCTGCAGCCCCACCTGCCGGCCCGTAAGCTCGAGCTGGGCGCCCTTGTCGTTGGTCATGACGATCACCTGCGCGCCCTTGCCGAGCGCCCCGCCACCGCCCGCCGCGCCATAAACCCCGGCCGCATCGCGGACCCTTCTGATATGCCGCACGGTGCCCCGGAAATAGGTCTTGGAAACCCCAAAGGCGAAGCCGCCCGAGACACCGCCGACCGTGATGGGATAGGAGCGGCCATGGAAGGTCAGCGTGCCCTCGCCGCCGGAGCCGCCGACGAAGAAGGCCGCCTTGTAGACGGCAAAGCGGATCGTGCCGCTATCGGCATGCGCGGCGCTGGCAGCGCTGACGGACACAGTTGTGATGGCCGCAACCGCGAGCGAACGAAAGCTGGACGAGATGGTCATGGTGGGAGCTCCTCAAGTGCGCCGCTCACCCAACCGGCAGGGCTCGTCGGCGTCGTAACCAACTTGAACAGTTTAGGCTTGGATTTGGTTCCAGGGAGAGCCCTCGGTGGGTCAAGGCGCAAAGCTGGTGGGGAGAGCGGAGGAGCGCTTCATACAGAGCTGGCAATGCCAATGCCTCGGGGCAAGGGCTATCGCATATGAGCTTTTACGAAGAGGACCCCCACTCTAACTTGCCGGGGCGAGCCAGGGTTTCGCCCGTCCTTCGGACCCTCACAAGGCGGAGGGAACGCTGCCGCACGCCCAGCCCTTTTTTAAGTCGACTTAGACGGTTTTGCGGAAATCAGCGCCAACCTAGTCTCCCTCCCCCTTGTTGGGAGGGATTGAGGGGTGGGGGTACTCGCAGGCGCAAGCCTCCGCTATGGTCCCTGTGCAAACCAATCCCAGCCCTACGGATATTTCCCCGGCTTTGGTGCGTAGATTTGCGGATCGAAGTCCAAATCCTTCGGCAGCGGCAGGCTCGAGCACTGCAGATGCATCTGGCGCGCCAACAGCCTTCGCTGCTTCTGCTCGTTCTCCTTGATGGCCGCCACGAGGCCCATGCTGTAGGGCCCCAGCACGACGCCGGCGGCCCATCCCGGATGCTCCTTCTCGCGCGCGTCGTAATTCATGGCATCGGTGCGGGCCTGCTGGCATTCCGGCGTCGCCCATTTCGGGTCTTGGGTCGAGAGCGAGGCTCCATACTGGACCGGAGACGATACGCACCCTGCCACTGTCGCAGTCAACGCGACGACCATTGCAATTCTCATCCGCAAGCCCCTCCTAATGTAGGAGGCGACTACAAGACGATTCCAGCGGGAAAAAGGCAGCTTCAGGATGCGGATTTTGCAGGGCCGCTCACCCCAGCAGGTTGCGCGCCGTGCGCATGAAGATCTTCGAACCGATCGGGATCAGATCGTCGGGAAAATCATAATCGGGGTTGTGCAGCGAAGGATGGCGCTCGCCGGCGCCGAGAAAGAACATCGCCGACTTCGCCTTGTGGCCGAAGATGCCAAAATCTTCCGAAGCGCGCATCGGCAAGGCTTCCTCGCTGCGCGCGACGCCCTCTTCGTCCAGCGCGCGGTTGAGATGTTCCACCGCGTCCGGCGCATTGACGCTGGCGACGAAGATTTCGTGATAGTCGCAGCGCACGGAGAGGCGGTGCTCGGCCGCTATCCTGGCGGCCAGCGCTTCCGCAGCTGCGACCAGCTCCGCCATGCGCTCGTCACGCCTTGTGCGCAGCGTCGCCCAAACCTCGGCGTAGCCGGGCGCGATGCCGAACACGGCCTCGCCCATCGTCGCATGGGTGACGGTGACCATGCTGAAATCGTCATCGGCGAAAGTGCCGCGCCCGAGTGCCGGAAGCGCCGGCATCAGCTGGCTGATCGCCGGCATCGGCGACACGCCGGTTTCGGGCATGGAGGAATGCGCGGTCTTGCCGTCCAGCACGATGCGGATGCCGCGCGAGGCGCAGTTGACCACGCCGGGCTTGAGGCGAACCTCGCCGAACGGCACGCCCGGCAGATTGTGCAGCGAGAAGGCGAAGTCCGGCGCGATCTCGTCAAAGCGTGGATCGGCGACGACGCCGGCCGCACCATTGCCGGTCTCCTCCGCCGGCTGGAACATCAAGACGACGCGGCCGCGCGCCGGCCGTTCGCGCCCGAGCTGGCGGCCGAGTGCGGCGAGGATCGCGGTGTGGCCGTCATGGCCGCACATATGCGACTTTCCCGGCACCTGCGAGGCATGCTCGACACCTGAAAGCTCCTCGATCGGCAGCGCATCGATCTCCGAACGGAACAGCACCGTCGGCCCGGCCTGGCCGCTGTCATACACCGCTGCCACACCATGGCCGCCGAGGCCGGTCAGCACCTTGTCCGGCCCTGTATCGGCGAGGAAGCCGACGACTTCCTTGGCGATCTTTTCCTCTTCGTTGGAGATTTCCGGCTGCTGGTGCAGCTTGCGGCGCCATGCCGTCAGCTCGATGATATCGCGATTGGTGAGGGTCATGGTTGGGCTCCGCTTTGGTGCTGCAGGTTACACAAACACGATAGGGTTTTTCTCACGCCGTGCCATACTGATCAATTCCGCTGGTCCATCTGCCTGTCTTGTGTGAGCGTAGATGACGACATCCCATGACCACCACACAACCCAGAGAATTTCCAGCTCCGCACTGAGGCCGTCGATCTCATCTCCGACATCCGGTGGCTTCTCCTGAAAAGCGCCGCGTGCTCGCCTGTGCGACATCTTTGCTTCCATCCACCCGAAGGAACGTTTCGGAGCAACAATGGCCAGGCGGTTTGCGTTTCTCTTGGTTCGCGACTTCACGCTGTCGCCGCTGTCGCTGTTCATCGACACGCTGCGGCTGGCCGGCGATGAAGGCGACCGCAGCCGCCGGATCGAGTTCGACTGGGAGATCGTCGGCGAGCGTGGCCTGCCGATCCGGGCGAGTTGCGGTGTCGAGTTGCTGCCGACCAAGGCGATCGGCAATCCGCAGGAGTTCGACAATGTCGTCGTGGTCGGTGGCCTGCTCGACACCAACCGCAGCCTCAGCTCCGAAAAGGAGGCCTTCCTGTTGCGGGCGGCCGAAAAGGGCGTGCCGCTGACGGCACTCTGCACCGGCAGCTTCGTGCTCGCGCGCTACGGTCTGCTCGATGGCTACAGTGCTGCCGTCAGCTGGTTTCACATCAAGGATTTCCGCAGCCAATTCCCTGATGTGAACGCCCATGCCGACAGCCTGTTTTCCGTCGATAGGGGCCGCTCGACCTGCGCCGGAGGCACGGGTGCGGCCGACCTTGCCGGCCATTTCGTGTCGCAGTTCATCGGCCGCAAGGCTGCGGAAAAAGCCGCCAAGATCCTCGTGCTCGACCGCATCCGCTCGAGCCTGGATGTGCAGCCAGTCGGCGATCTCTTTCCGGCCGCGTCGAGCCGAGCGGTGAAACGGGCGCTGCTTCTGATGGAAAGCAATCTCCAGGAGACGCTGTCGGTCGCCGAGATCGCGGGCCGGTTGCATTTATCCCGGCGCCAGCTTGAGCGGCTGTTCGGCGCCGAGCTCGGCATCGGCCCGATGGCCGCCTATCTTGCGCTGCGCGTGCATCAGGCCAAGTCGCTGCTGGAGGGGAGCGACTTGGCAATCGGCGACATCGCCTACCGCTGCGGTTTTCCCAATGCCGGCCATTTCAGCCGTGTCTTCCGCCATCAGACCGGTATCACGCCGACCCATCTCAGGCATCCGAACCGAATGTCCGGTGTCTTTGTCGACGCCAAGGGGAGCGGTCCCTAAGCCTATATTGGGGCGTGCGATCTCGCCGTTGGTATGATAATATCATACCAACCTGATAGGAGGGATCCATGTCCGCCACCGAAAAACGCACCTTCAGCCTGCCGGCCGAACAGGCTGCTTTCATCGACCAGCTCGTTCGGTCCGGCACATACGCGACCAGCAGTGAAGTGATCCGCGCCGGTCTTCGCGCATTGCAGGAACGCGACGCCGCCGTGGAGCGCTGGCTGCGTGAGGAGGTCGCGCCGACCTATGATAGGTGGAAGGCAGACCCCTCCCAGGCCATCCCGGCCGACAAGTCTTTTGACAGCATCCGCGCACATCACGCAGCTCGCCTCAAGGGGAACGTGTGAAGCGCCGGCATGTTGTCCTTTTGCCGGAAGCCCAGACGGACCTGTTATGGATATACGATACGGTCGCTCACGCGTCCGGCAACCTCACCGCCCTTCGCTACATCGAGCGGATCGAGCGATTTTGCCTGGGTCTCGACTATGCCTCGGAACGCGGAACCCTAAGGGATGATGTGCGGCCGGGGCTTCGCATCGTTGGCTTCGAGCGCCGCCTGACTGTGGCCTTCACCGTAGAAGGCGACCAGGTGGTGATTCTCAGGGTGTTCTACGGCGGCGTCAACTGGGAGGACGAGTTGGCGCCTATCGCTCCGTGAACGCCCGCGCGAACGAGTCCAGCATCGGCCGCGCCAGATATTCGAGGAAGGTTCGGTCGCCGGTGCTGATAAACGCCTCCACCGGCGTTCCTGGGTAAAGCTGCTCGGCTTTCACGCCCTGCGGCAGCGTGTCGGTGATCTTCAGCCTGGCGCGGAAATACGCCTCATGCGTGGTTTCATCGATCAGCCGGTCGGCGGAAATTTGCGTCACCGTAGCCGGGACCTCAGGGGTGAGGCGCGCGTTCAGGGCGGACAGCCTGAGCTTCGCCGGCTGGCCGACGCGAACCAGGTCCACGTCTTTCGGCCGCAGCTTCGCGTCGACGATGAGGCCCGACGCGGTCGGCAGGATCTCCATGATCTTCTGCCCCGGCGCAATCACGCTGCCTTTGGAGTTGTAGATCGAGGATACCACGATGCCGGCTGCCGGCGCCTTGATCGTCGTGCGCCCCAGCACCGCCTCGGCTGCGGTGATCTGTTCGCCGATGTCGGCCAGGCTGGTGCGAACCTCGTCGAGCTTGGTCAGCGCGTCCTCGACGCGCTGCGTGGTCGCGCGCTCGACCTGCGCCTGGGCTTCGACGATCTGCGTCTTGGTCGCTGCGATATCCGCCTCCAGCGCGCCGGCCTGGCCGACCAGATCGGCCTCGCTGCGCAGAAGCTGCGAATATTCGCTGCGGTTGGTGAGACCCTTGTCGAGCAGGCCGGTCTTGATGCCGAGTTCCTTCTTCACGATCTCGGCCTGTTGCTGGATGGCCAGTTTCTGCGCCTCCAGTCCCAGCGCCGACTCACGATGCATGGCGACGCGCTGCGCCAGGATCGACTGCTCGGAGCGGAACCGGGCGAGCCTGGCCTCGAACTCCTTCTGCTGTTCGTGCACCAGATTGTCGAAATCGCGCTGGAACGGCGCGGGTGCTGCTTCGGCGATCGGCGCCAGCCTGTCCGATCCGTCGCGCTCGGCCTCAAGTCGCGCGGCACTTGCCCTGAGCGCGATCGTCTGTCTGGTCAGCCGGTTGAGGTCGGTCTCGGCCGCCCTGCGGTCGAGCAGGACCAGCGGTTCGCCTTGTTGCACGCGGTCGCCTTCATGCACCAGCAACTGCTCGATGATGCCGCCCTCGGGGTGCTGGATGAGGATGTTGCCGCCCGTCGCCGAGATCGTGCCGGAGGTGATCACCGCGCCGGAGAGCGGCGCGTTCGCCGCCCAATAGCCGAAGCAGCCGACGAAGAGCGCTATGGCCACGTAGCCGACGACGGCCATGCGGCGGAAGTCGGTGCGCGGTCGACCTTCGAAGGCGAGGCTCTGCTGCATCATCGTCTATGACCCGAAGCGGACGCTGTGCGGGCGCACGGTCGGCACGAACGAGCCTGTCACCACCGCGCTCCCGGCCTTGCCGGCCGCCGGTTGCCTCAGCACCCCGCTGGCGGGGCCGAAAGCTTCGACCATGCCGTTGCGCAGGACCATGACGCGGTCGCAGGCCGCGGCGATCGAAGGGCGATGCGTGATGACGACTGTGGTGACGCTTGCACTTCGCGCGGCCGAAAGCATAGCTTCGAGCGCCGCCTCCCCACTGCCGTCGAGATGGGCGTTGGGCTCGTCCAGCACCAGCATGCGTGGCTTGCCGTAGAAGGCGCGCGCCAGCCCTATCCGCTGACGCTCGCCGCCCGACAGCACGGTATGCGACGGGCCGATCACAGTCTGATAGCCGTCGGCCAGCGTGAGGATCAGCTCATGCGCCTCGGCGCGCCTGGCCGCTTCGACGATCGCGGCGTCATCGGCGTCGGGTTCGAAGCGGGCGACATTTTGCGCGATCGATCCGGGGAAAAGCTCCACCTCCTGAGCGAGATAGCCGATATGCCTGCCGAGCTGGGCTTCGTCCCAGCTCCTCAGATCCGCGCCGTCGATCCTGACCGCGCCGCCGGTCGGCTGCAGTGCGCCCACAAGCAATTTCGCCAGCGTCGATTTGCCGGCGCCGCTCGGGCCGACGATCGCCACCGCTTCGCCGGCACCGATGGCAAAATTCAGCCGCTTGAGGATGGGCTCCGTGCCGAAAGAGGCATTCGGCGCGATGAAGAACAGATCCTGCACCGAAATCGCGCCCAATGGATCGGGCAGGACGAGCTTGCGCCCCTGCGCCGGTTGCGCTGCAAGGGCTGTGTCCAGCCGCTTCCAGCATCGCCTGGCGTCGACGATCTGCCGCCACGATCCGATCAACTGGTCGAGCGGCTGCAGCGCGCGCGAGGACACCAGCGACGAAGCGAAGATCATGCCGGCGGTCATCTGCCCCTGCAGCACCAGCCACGCGCCGGCGCCGAGGATCGCCAGTTGCAGCATCATGCGCAGCGCCCGCGACGTCGCGCTGAAGATCGCATTGGCGCTTCCGGAACGGTCATGCAGGGTCAGCGCCTCAGCAACGTGCTGTCCCCAGACCGCGGCGGCATTTTGCACCATGCCCATGGCGCGCAGCGTGTCGGTGTTGCGGGCGAAGGCCTGCTCCGCCTGGCTGGCCACCGCCGAGCGTTCCGCCGACATGGCATCGTTCCTGCCGATGGCAAGCTGGTTGGTCACGACCAAGAGAAACAGCAGCACGGCGCCGGCGAACGTCAGCCAGAACAGGACGGGATGGATGAAATAGAGCAAGGCCAGGAAGACGGGCGCAAACGGCAGGTCGAACAACACCGCCACGCCGCGCGACCTGATGAAGGCGCAAGTCGTGGCAAGGTCGTTCAGCGGCGACAGCCCGCTGCCGGCATGTCTGGCGCCAAGCGAGGCGGCGAATGTCCGCGCGCCCAGTTTCTGGTCGACGGTGGCCGCAACACGTTGCGCGTAGATGGCGCGGACCGCGTCCAGCAGGCCGAGGAAGGCGAGCGCGAGGACCGCCATGGCCGAGAGATAAAGCAGCGTCTCGACGCTGGAGGACGGCAACACCCGGTCATAGACCTGCAGCAGATAGAGCGGGATCACCAGGAGCAGGATGTTGATCAGCAACGAAAAGATGCCGATATCGGCGATGCCGCGCAGGAAAACCGGGCGCAGGCCGATGGCCGCATCCCTGAGTGGCGCGCGGTCCCGTGACATCTAGACCGCGTGCTCGGCTGTCGTGCTCAGATGGCTCTGCTGCAAATCGTTCAGCGTATAGGCGTGGATATAGTCGATCTTCATTTGCGCGGGTGTCGCCAGATGGTCGGGCGGCGCGCCGGCTTGACCGCCGACCGCAAGGTCGACCAGCATATACATGGGCTTGTTCATATCGGACGGCGTCGCCGCTTCCGCGACCTGGACGCCATCATAGGTCCAGACCAGCTTGTCCGGCGTCCACAACAGGCCATAGGTGTGATAGCCGTCGGTGTTGGAGACATTCACCGTCGACCCGACCGTGGTGTGGGTTCCCGTCTCATTTGTGTGCGCGGTCATGAGAAGCGCATTCGGGTTCTGCCCATACATTTCGATCACGTCGAGTTCCGGGGGCCATGAACCGTCTTCGGGCAGAAGCCAGAAGGCCGGCCACGCGCCGGCGTTTTCCGGGAGATCGGCCCGCATTTCGAAATAGCCATAGGTCTGCGAGAAGGTGTCGTGCGTCGTCAGTATGCCGGAAGTGTATTCGTAATTGTTGATCAGCGGCTTGATGTCGTCGGGCGCATGCGCCGCGGTTATGGTGAGCACGCCGCTTGCGACGCTGAACGGATGGACCGAGCTGGTCGGCGCATAATTGGCGTCGATATACCATTGCAGCTCGCCGTTCTGGGGCTGCGAGCTGCCGTTCTGCGCCCCCCACCAGAAATTGGAATCCCAGATGCCGCTCTGGCCGTTCCACAGCCTCAGCGTGTTGAAATCGTCGTTGAAGGACAGCGTCATGCCGGTCTTGTCGATCGGCAGCTCGAACTGCCCGGGCTGAAACTTGTCGATCGTGGTGTTGTGGAACACCAGCACCTCGCTCGAGCCGAGGTTCAGCTGCACGTTCGATCCCACCTGGACCATATTGGCGTGGACGGCCTCGAACGAGGTGAAGGTATAGCCGTTGAGGCGCACCGTGTCGGTCGCGCCGAAATCGGAGATCAGGTCGCTGCCATTGCCCTTGGTGACGATGAAGGTGTCGGCGCCGGCGCCGCCGATCAGCACGTCATTGCCCTTGCCGCCGTCCAGCGTCTGGCTGCCAGCGCCGCCCGTTATGATGTTGTCCTGAGCATTGCCGAAGGCATAGTGGCCGTCGCCGGTGACGACGAGGTTCTCGAAATTGGCGGGCAGCTTGTAGCTCATCCAGGTATCGATCGTGTCGACGCCCGCGCCGTAGTTCTCGACCGCTTTGTTGATCGTCGAATAGAGATGGTAATAGTCGTCGCCCGCGCCGCCATACATGGTGACCTTGACGTTGGTGTCGCCCCAGAAGGAATCGTTGCCCGAGGTGCCGTAGCGGTAAGACGCGCCTCCAGTCGCCGAGAACCAATGGGTGGAAGCGCCGGTATAGGGAAGTGGAATGCCTTTGGCGTTGAGGACTGTGGCCATTCCGACACTCCTTGCGCGTGCTGCCTTGGTCGTTCGACAACCTTCGAGCGACCATTTCGGATCAACTCTTAAATTGATCCGTCGTTCCAGGGAATCATTCTATAGTACACCAAGGAGATCGTCGTCCGTCATTTAATAGATAATGCCGAAGGCGTTAAGCCGATCCTAATACAACTTTGTAGGAGAGACTTACAATTTTAATAAATTGTGAGATCCGCGCCGAAAAGTTAAGCAATCTGTCAATGATGCATGCAAATTTGACGCGACACGGCCGCCTGCCTGAGGCGGCGGTCGAAGTCGTGGGCGGATGGCCGCCGGCAAAGGGCTCAAGAAAATTTGACAGGCTGTGTCGGACCGGGTGAGGTTCACCCGTCCTTGGGGCATCGAACAACGAAACCACAAAGGATACCGAAGAGATGCCAAGCACCGTACGTTTGCACCGCGTTCTGACGACCAGCCCGGAGAAGGTCTACCGCGCATTCATAGAAGCCGACGCGCTGGCGAAATGGCTTCCGCCGAACGGCTTCACTTGCACGGTACACAGCTTCGACGCGAAAGTCGGTGGCGCCTTCAAGATGTCGTTCCGAAACTTCACGACGGGCGGCAGCCATTCCTTCGGCGGCGAATATCTCGAACTCGTTCCCGGCGAGCGCCTGCGCTACACCGACAGGTTCGACGACCCCAATTTGCCCGGCCAGATCGAAGTGACCGTGCTCCTGAAGAAAGTGTCGGTCGGCACGGAACTCGACATCACGCAGGCCGGCATTCCGGACGTTATTCCGGCCGAAGCCTGCTATCTCGGCTGGCAGGAGTCGCTGCGCAATCTGGCAAAGCTCGTCGAACCCGAGATCAATCAGTAGAGCCCATCGGATCGGCGGCGCCGCCCAGCCAGTCCGCGCCGCCGACAATGCCGAGCCGAGGACTCATCCCTCACGGCCCGGTGCAGATCGGCAACGGTTGTGGCGGCGGTGGCGGGTTGTCCTTGGCGTATTGCGCGATGATCGGCTCAAGGCTCTTTCGCGGCCAGAATTTCGGCTTGCCGATCTCCTTCAGGCAGGACGCATTCCAATAGGCGCCCGATTTACCAACGGCGGCGATGTCGCGCGATTCCGGGTAGATATAGAGCGTCGTCGGATTGCTCTTCACCATCGAAATGATCTGGTCGGCGTCGGACGGCGACCAGCTGGTGCAGCCATTGCTGCGGCCGCCGGCGTAATCCACCAGCTTGCCGTATGGGACGAAGCCGTCATGGTCGGCATAGGAGCTGTTCGGGTTCTTGCGCAGGCACATGCCGCGCAACAGCCGCGCCGCGTGGCCGCCGATCACCCGCTGCCTGGCATTCGCCGTCTCGCCCTCGCCGTCGAACTGGATGAAGGTGCGCAGCAGCGCCTGGTCCTTTTTTGCGCCGATGCGGTAAAAACCCTTGAATGAGGTCTTTGCCTCGCCGGTCATATAGGCGCCGCCGGTCGTCAAGGACGAGTCCAGCGCATTGCCGAAGTTTTTCGCGCAGCGCTTCCCGTTGGAGAAATCGACCACGCCCTTCAGATTGCGGCCGCCGCCATGGCCCGACGAGATCGCCCTGAACGACTGCTTGGCCTCGCAAATGACGTAGTAGCGCCGCCCCAGCACGCCATTGCCGAGATCGCCGGGGCGCGTCGCATCCATGGCGAAATAGCAGCCATTGTGGACCGCGCCTTGCGCGACCTTCTTCAGGTAAAGCGCGCGCGCCCGCTCCAGCACCACTTGCGAAATCTCGCCGTCGTCATTGCCGACGTGGGCCTGCAGCCACGCCGGCAAATCGGAGGACGCGGCAAAAGACCGGGCAGACATCGTCAAGGCAATGCCGGCGATGGCGAGGAGGCCAAAGACAAAGACAGCCAGAGATTTCAACCGCACCGGACAACCCTCCCGCCCGAACCGTTCTGCGATTCTCGGAAACCCATCATAAATCGTCGCGCGCCGATCGGCGAAACACATCTTGTTCAGAACCGCGCAAGCAAGTCAGGTAGCTGCCTGTTCGCCTTTCACAGCGCCAGGCTGCCCTGTTCCGCCTCCGCGGCATTGGGGTCGCCCGGCGCCGTCGCCCAGGCGAGCTCGACCAGCGTCACCGTGCGGCGGCCGGTGCCGTCGAGCTGGCAGACGATGAGGCCCTGCTCCTCGATATAGGTGAGCAGCCGCCGGGCGCGCCGCAGCGAATGCGAGCCGTAGGCGCGCGCGATCGCCGCGTCGCTCGGGCACGGCCAGCCCTCCTTGGCGGCGCGGGCGATCATCATGAACACGCCCTGCATGTCCTCGGGCAGCAGCGAGGCGCGCACGGAAACGTCCTGCCAGGCGTCATCGCCTGCCATGTCGGCGCCGAGCCCGGCGCGGGCGCGCGTCAGCATGCGACGGAATTCTGAGAGGTCCGGCACCACCGAAGCGAGGCCTTCGATGCGGCAGCGGACGACGAACTCCTGATAAAGCACGCCGATGACGCGGAAACCCGCATCGGGCTGCGCCAGGATGGCGCGCAGGACACGGTCCACCCGCTCTCGCCGCTCGGCCATATCCTCGGCGCTTACCGCCGGTTCCGCAGGTTCGGGGCGGATGTCCAGCGCCGCCGATTTGGCCGCCATCAGCTGGTCGAGCAGCTCCGGCGACGCCATCCGGCGCGGCGCGCGGATCGTCTCGGGCGGCGGCGCCGCCAGGATGATGGCGCGTGCGTCTTCAAGCGCTGTTTCCGGCATTGCCATCAGCCGCGGCGTACCGTTGCGCGGGCTGGTCTCGGTCTGGCCGATGCGCACGCCGAGCGGGCGGCGCGACAGCGCCGGTCCCAACGCCATGAAGTGCCCGCGCTCCAGGTCTCGAAACGCCTCGGCCTGACGCCGTTCCATGCCCAGAAGGTCGGCGGCGCGCGCCATGTCGATATCGAGGAAGGTACGGCCCATGAGGAAGTTGGAGGCCTCCGCCGCAACATTCTTGGCGAGCTTTGCCAGCCGCTGCGTGGCGATGATGCCGGCAAGGCCACGCTTGCGGCCGCGGCACATCAGATTGGTCATGGCGCCGAGCGAGAGCTTTCGCGCCTCGTCGGACACTTCGCCGGCCACGGCGGGCGCGAACAGCTGCGCTTCGTCGACCACCACCAGCATCGGATACCAATGCTCGCGGGCAACCTCGAACAATCCGCCGAGAAAGGCAGCGGCGCGCCGCATCTGGTTCTCGGCATCGAGCCCTTCGAGATTGAGCACCGTGGAGACGCGGTGGATGCGCGCCCGCTCGCCGGCTGCTTGCAGGCCACGCTCCGTATGCTCCTCGGCATCGATGACCAGATGGCCGTAATGGTCGCCCAGCGAGACGAAATCGCCTTCCGGGTCGATGATGGTCTGCTGCACCCAGGGCGCGCTCTGCTCCAGGAGCCGGCGCAAAAGGTGCGATTTGCCGGAGCCGGAATTGCCTTGCACCAGAAGCCGGGTCGCCAGCAGCTCCTCAAGGTCGAGCGCCGCCGGCGCACCCGCCGTCGTCTGTCCCATCTCGATGGCTACGGTCATGTCACGACTCTCCTTGCGGACAGGGCTTATCAACCCGGCCGCGAGCCGTCGAGCGCGCCATGGCAACTCGCCCGCTGTTCCACACCTATGCTGCCAAAGCGCCACACATCAGCCCATCTGCCCATAGGAAGGCACATCAAGCGGAGTTGACCGGCGGCAGAAGCGGCGCTTCCAGCCCGTCGAAGGGATCGCGCCAGGCATCGATGGCTTCGAGCCGGCGATACCAACCCAGAACAGAGGGATAGTCCGCCAGCGGCAGGCCGGCTGCATCGTTGAACGGCAAAAACGTCGCCATGCGGAAATCGGCATAGGAGAGCGACTTGCCCACAAGCCATGGCCGCTTGGCGAGCTCCGCCTCGAGAATCGCTGCCGCGATGCGGAACTCCGCCAGCCCCTCCTCGACCTTGCCCTGGTCGACGGGCCCAATCCCGTAGCGCTGCTTGGTTCCGCGCTCGAAATGCACGGTGTCGCAGGCCCGCACGAAATTTTCCTTGCCCCAGCTTAGCCAGCGGATCATGTCGGGTTGGTCGCCGCCGCCGCGCCAGAAATCCGAACCCGCTTCGCGCGACAGAAGGCAGGCTATGGCGTCGGCTTCCCACAGGCTGCCGCCCGGCCATGCCAATATCGGCAGGGTAAGATTGGGATTGAGCTGACGAAACCGCTCAGCCTGCCCGGGCGCCATGGGTGCCGCAAACTCACACTCGACCTTGGCCTGCAGATGACGTGCAGTTGCAACCGCGAGGCGCGGATTGGGATTGCGGCTGAAGTACAGTTTCATGTCCGGTCCTGGATGCTGTGGGCTCGATCCTATCAAACACGCAACCGTGCCCTCCAGGCAATCTGGTCGGACCACGATTCCGCTGGCACACGCCGTCGTTCGGCGTATTATTTCCTTCGGGAGAGGGTTCTTGGCAGGAGGAAGCCATGAACGTAGTGCCGAGCGTACCTGTCATCGACGTGACAACCCAGAACCTTGTTTCCTCTGCGCTTTCCAGATTCCGCGCCGGCGATACCGTCTCGACTAGAGCGGCGCTCGACGCCATCCGCCGCATGGATCCAACCTGTGTCGACAGCGACGACGATCTCGTCGAACTCGTGGTCATGGCGGCAATTGGTAAGACCATGGCGGTCGTGTTCGACCACCGCTCCCGCTAGCCCTGTTGGACGAACCTGTGCCGTTCAACTCGCTTGAGCTCGAGTGAGTTCGGTTGGCGAGCTTTTACAACTGCAGCCCGGGAGGCGCACGTCTTCGTGCGCGAAGGCCGGCGGTAGCATAAGCGGCAAGACTCAGATCCCCAAGGGATGTGGCATGTAGCCGACGAAGCCGCCGATCTTCCAGTGGCCCGCCACCTTCCTGCAAAAATACAGCGTCTGCCATTTCAGCTTGTCGACGCTGCCATCGGCCTTGGCCACCGAGCCGTTGAACTTCTTGTGCAGCACGGCCCGGTCGCCATCGACGTCGATGTCGCGCATGTTGGTGACGCGAAACAGCGCCTCGCGCAGCGGCTCGGCGAATTCGGTCGCCGCCGTCTCCTTGGCCTGGCGCAGCCATTCGTCGCGATAGACGGCAAGGCTCGGGAATTGCAGACGCCAGGCGTCGGCATCGCTGAGGAAATGCGCATGCATGCCGAAGAAGCTGTCGGCGAGGAAATCATCCTCGACCATCGACCAGTCCTGACCGATAAAGGCGTCGATGTCGCGCCGCACCAGCATTTCCCAGAGCGCGTGACGATCGGCATCGCCCTCTGGAAACGGGTTCTTGTCGAAGGTCATTGAAATCTCCTGTCGGGAAAATGCGACGCGCAAGATGCTGGCGAGCCTGCGATAAAGCAACACGCGTTTGGAAAAATGTTGCATTCCAAAAAGCCCCCTATGAGGATCACCGGGACAGGCGTAGAGCGGTCGGCGAAAACGGGGCGCGGCCCGCCATTCTGAACAGGAGTTTCCCTTGCCCAAAGAGTGTTTTGGAACATCCCACGTGCCGCTGTCGCCGGCCGTGCGCGCCGGGGATTTCGTCTACATCTCAGGTCAGGTGCCGGTCGACGGCGACCGCATTGTGGTCAAGGGCGGCATTACCGAGCAGACCGAGCAGGTGCTGCAGAATGTGAAGGCAGCACTGGCGCTGGCCGGCTGCACCATGGACGATGTCGTCAAGACCACGGTCTGGCTCGAGGACGCGCGCGACTTCGGCGCCTTCAATGCCGTCTACGCCAAGCACTTCCCGAAAAATCCGCCGGCCCGCACCACGGTCGAATCGCGGCTGATGATCGACATCAAGATCGAGGTCGAAGCCGTCGCTTACCGGCCGGTTTGACCAGTCGGGGCATGATCCCGAAAAGTGGAAACCGGTTTTCTCGGACAAACGGAAACCGTTTTGTCCAAAGATCATGCCCCGAAACAAAGAGAGAGGCAGGCGCCGATGCAGTTCGATCTCCTGATCAAGGGCGGCCGCCTGATCGATCCGGCCTCGGGCCTGGACGCGCCGCGCGATGTCGCCGTTGCGGGCGGACGCATCGTGGCCATCGAGGCGGCGATCGATGCCGAGCACGCCACCAAGATAGTCGACGCTCGTGATTGCATTGTCACGCCCGGCCTCATCGACCTGCACAGCCATGTCTATTGGGGCGGCACCTCGCTGGGCGTCGACGCCGACCGGCTGGCGGCCAAGAGCGGAACCACCACCTTCATCGATGCCGGCAGCGCCGGCGCCGGCAATTTTCTGGGCTTTCACCGCCATGTCATCGAGCGCTCGAAGGTGCGTATTCTCGCCTACGTCAACATCTCCTTTGCCGGCATATTCGGCTTCTCACAAAGCGTCTCGGTCGGCGAATGCAGCGATCTCAGGCTCTGCGAGCCACGCGAGACGGTGGCTGCGGTGCGCGAGCACGCCGATGTCGTCGTTGGCGTAAAAGTGCGCTCCGGTAAGCATGCCGGCGGCGCCAGCGGCATCGCGCCGGTCGATCTCGCGCTGGAAGCCGCCGACCAGGCCGGCCTGCCGCTGATGGCGCATATTGACGAACCGCCGCCCGGCCGCTCCGAAGTGCTGCCGCGGCTGCGCCGCGGCGACATCCTCACCCATTGTTTTCGGCCATTCCCCAATGCGCCGGTGTTCGCTTCCGGCGCGGTGCGGCCGGACATGCGGCTGGCCCGCGAACGCGGCGTCATCTTCGACATCGGCCACGGCATGGGATCGTTCGACTTCGCCGTGGCGAAAGCGATGCTGGCCGAAGGCCTCGCGCCCGACGTCATCTCCAGCGACGTGCATCTCTATTGCGTCGACGGTCCGGCCTTCGACATACTGGTCTGCATGTCGAAGCTAATGGCGCTGGGCATGCCGCTGGTCGAGGTGCTGCGCGCCGCCACGCAAAGGCCAGCCGAGGCGATCGCCAGGCCGGAGCTTGGGACGCTGAAAGTTGGCGGTGTCGGCGATGTCGCGGTGCTGAGACTGCGCCCCGGGCGCTTTACCTTCGTCGATGCGGTCGGTGCGGCGCTGATCGCGGATCAGCGGCTGGTCTCAGAAGGCATTGTTATCGGCGGTGTCTGGTGGCCGAACGAGGCGCCCGACCACAACGAGACCGAGCGCTTCGAGCCGCATGCGGCACATACGCATGTCGAGGTCGCGGCACGGCATTTCGGGCGTGGATAATCTCCCTCCTTGAGGGGGAGATGGCCGGCAGGCCAGAGGGGGTCGGTTCGACCGGACGCAAGCTCCTCGCGGCAGCTGGAGGTCAGCGCTCCACGCGCGGCGACCCCCTCTGTCGCCTTCGGCGACATCTCCCCCTCAAGGGGGGAGGAGATCGCTCGCGCCCTGCGTTACTAACCGCCCCAAACACCGGCGTCGCAATCCCTTCCATCCGCGCCTTGATCTGCAGCGCCACATATTTCGAGTAAAACCGCGACAGCGCCAGATTGCCGCCGTGGAACCACAGCGCGTCCTGCGCCGTCGGCTTCCACATGTTGCGCAATTCGCCTTGCCAAGGACCGGGATCGCCCTTGACGCCGGAGCCGAGGCCCCAGCATGGCCCGACCTTGTCGGCGACCTCGCGCGAGACGATGGCTGCCACCGTCTCGTTCATCGACTGGTAGCCGGTGCAGGCGACGATTGCATCGACCGCCAGCTCGCTGCCGTCGTCGAAGGCAATGCCGGTCGGCGTCAATGATTTGATGCCGACGGCACTCTTCACTTTGATCTCGCCATTGATGATCAGTTCGCAGGCGCCGACATCGATGTAGTAGCCGGAGCCGGTGCGGTAGGCCTTCATCAACAGCCCGGTCTCGTCCTCCCCGAAATCGATGGCGAAGCCGGCGGCGCGCAGCCGGTCGTAGAAGGACGCATCGCGCGCCTTGATCACCTCGTAAAGATCTCGCTGGCCCTTGGGCACCAGCGCGAACGGCGTGGACGCGACGATCAGGTCGGCCTTGTCGGTGCTGATGCCGCGCGCCAAAGCCTTTTCCGAGAAGATCTCGAAGCCGACTTCCATCAGAGTGTCGGATTTCACCACTGTCGTCGGCGAGCGCTGGATCATGGTGACATCGGCGCCGCTCTCCCAGAGATCGACGCTGACATCGTGCCCGGAGCTTGCCGCGCCGATGACCGCGACCTTTTTGCCGCGGAATTTCTCGCCGCTGGCATACTGGCTGGAGTGCAGCAGCTCGCCCTTGAAGGTCTCGGCGCCGGGCAACGCGATCTGCCGCGGCGGGCCATAGGCGCCGGTGGCAAAGACAATGTGCCTAGGCTTCAGCGTGATATACCGGCCGACGCGGTCGACCACCACAGTCCACACCTTCTCGGCCTCGTCATAGCTGGCGCTGACGCATTTGGTGGCGACCCAGTAGTTGAGCTCCATCACCCTGACATACATCTCCAGCCAGTCGCCCATCTTGTCCTTGGGCGTGAACACCGGCCAGTTCTCCGGGAACGGAATGTAGGGCAGATGGTCGTACCAGACCGGATCGTGCAGCACGAGCGAGCGATAACGGTTGCGCCAGGAATCGCCGGGGCGCGCATTTTTCTCTATGATGATTGTGGGCACACCGAGCTGCCTCAGCCGCGCGCCGAGCATGATGCCGCCCTGCCCGCCGCCAATGACCAGGCAATAGGGCTGCTCAGTGGCGCCGAGATCGCGCGTCTCGCGCGCCCGCGCCTCCGCCCATGTCTCGCGTGCAGGGTCGGCCTTGTGGCGGATGCCGAGCGGCCGCGCCGGTCCCTTTTGCTCCTCGAACCCTTTGAGCTCCCGCACCGCCGTGAACAAGGTCCGGCAGCGGCCATCCATGAGGCGCACAATCCCTTCGCCCCGCGCGACAGACGTCTCGAAGGTGAACCAGGCCTCGACGGTGCCCTCATCCGAGGTCGCCTCGCCGGACAGCGTCCAGTGTGAGGGCTTCGCTTCCGCCAGCGTCGCTTGCAGCATGTCGCGGATCTCATCGCGGCCTTCCATCGTGGTGATGTTCCAGGTGAAAGCCAGCAGATCGCGCCAGTAGCAATCCTCGACGAACAGGTTGGCGGCCGCCTCGGCGTCATCAGCTTCCAGCGCCCGTGCAAGCGCGCAAAGCCATGTCGCCGCCTGTTTCGATGGTGCCATGTCGAGCATCTGTTTTTCCCTCACTTTGCGTTCCCATTGTTTCGAAAGACGGAGCCGCCGCAAGAGGGGTCGCGATATCATGGCGTCGGTTTCTGGCGGCCCGGAACGGAGCCATCTCCCGGAAATCTTTATAGGAATTTTATATCTTTCCTCCCGGCCCCGTCTCGAACCTTTATGGCGATCGGGTCCATATTCCATCTCGAGCAAAACGCTGCGGACGCCGTGACCCCAGAGTTACGGCGGGCCGTTCTCATGGAATTTCTGGCTCGCCAATCGCTGGCGCCAAATACAAGCAGAAGCAAGGACCAACACACATGGACATTGTCGTCATCGGGATCGAGGTTTTGTTCTTCGGTCTTTCCCTCGCCTACATCAAAGCTTGCGACGCTCTTTAAGCAGAAGGATCGCACCATGCTTGTCGATTACATCCTCGGTGGCGGCGTGACCTTGTTCCTGCTCGTCTACCTGACATACGCCCTCGTTCGCCCAGAACGCTTCTGAAGCAAGGCACGGAAAGCCATGACACTCAACGGATGGATACAGATCCTGGTTTATTGCGGGATCGTCGTTTTGCTGGTGAAGCCGCTCGGCGGCTACATGTACCGCGTCTTCAATGGCGATCGCACCTTTCTCTCGCCCATACTCGGGCCCGTTGAGCGCGGCCTCTACCGCATTTCGGGAACCAGCGAGCGCGAGGAGCAGCACTGGACGACCTACGCGGCAGGAATCATCTTCTTCAGCCTTGCCAGCTTCCTGGTGCTGTACTTTCTGCAACGCCTGCAGGGCGTCCTGCCTTACAATCCGGCCGGGATGGCATCGGTCGAACCCAATCTCGCCTTCAACACTGCCGTCAGCTTCGTCACCAACACCAACTGGCAGAATTACGGCGGCGAAAGCACGTTGTCCTACCTCGTGCAGATGGCCGGCCTGACCGTGCAGAACTTCATGTCGGCCGCCGTGGGCATTGCCATCGCGGTGGCGCTGATCCGCGGCTTCGCCCGCGCCTCGGCCAAATCGATCGGCAATTTCTGGGTCGATATGACCCGCTGCACGCTCTACATCCTGCTGCCGCTCAGCATCGTGCTCACCCTTGTCTATGTCTGGCTCGGCATGCCGCAGACGCTGGGGCCGTATGTCGATGCCACCACGCTCGAAGGCGCCAAGCAGACGCTCGCCCTTGGGCCCGTCGCCTCGCAGGTTGCCATCAAGATGCTCGGCACCAATGGCGGCGGCTTCTTCAACGCCAATGCCGCGCATCCTTTCGAAAACCCCGACGCCATCTCCAACATGATCCAGATGGTGACGATCTTCGCGCTGGGTGCTGCACTCACCAACGTCTTCGGCCGCATGGTCGGCAACCAGCGCCAGGGCTGGGCGATCCTGGCCACGATGGGTGTGCTGTTCATCGCTGGCGTCGTTATCTGCTACTGGGCGGAAGCCGCGGGCAATCCGCTGGTCCATGCGCTGGGCGTCGACGGCGCCAACATGGAAGGCAAGGAGAGCCGCTTCGGCATTGCCGCTTCGGCCCTATTCGCCGTCATCACCACGGCTGCGAGCTGCGGTGCGGTGAACGCCATGCATGACTCGTTCACAGCACTTGGCGGCCTGGTCCCGATGCTCAACATGCAGCTCGGCGAAGTCATCGTCGGCGGCGTCGGCGCCGGCTTCTACGGCATCGTCATGTTCATCGTCATCACCGTGTTCGTCGCCGGCCTGATGGTTGGCCGCACGCCCGAATATCTCGGCAAGAAGATCGAGGCCAAGGAGGTCAAGATGGCAATGCTCGCCATCCTCGCTCTGCCGTTGGTCATGCTGGTCTTCACGGCAATAGCGGTCGTGCTGCCAAGCGCCGTCGCCTCGATGGCCAATGGCGGTCCGCATGGCTTCTCCGAGGTTCTTTATGCCTACACTTCGGCGGCGGCCAACAACGGCTCGGCCTTTGGCGGCCTTTCCGGCAACACGCCCTGGTACAACATCACGCTCGGCATCTCCATGTGGGTGGGTCGCTTTTTCGTCATCATTCCAGCGCTTGCCATTGCCGGCTCGCTAGCGACGAAGAAGACGGTTCCGGCTTCCGCCGGCACCTTCCCGACCGACGGCCCGCTGTTCGTCGGCCTGCTCGTCGGCGTCATCCTGATCGTCGTCGGCCTGACCTTCTTCCCGGCACTGGCGATCGGACCGATCGTCGAGCACCTAGCTGCCATCAACGGCCAGACATTCTGAGGCTTGTCATGTCCTGGTTCTACCCAAAACGCATGAAGGCCCGGCCGCGAGCCGGCCCACGAGCCGGCAATGAGGGGGAGGAAACGCCCCCTCCCTTCCCCAGCGTATCTACCTTCCTCGGCCTCGCGGCAGTCATGATCGTGATCTGGCTGCTGGCCTATGGCCCGCCGCCCCTCTTTTCGGCATCCGATCGGTCGGTGCCGGCCAACAGTTCAGATACTGGAGCCACCAAATGAGCCAGTCCAAATCCGCGAGCATCATGGATGCCAGCATCCTGTGGCCGGCCATCGGCGGCGCCTTCAGGAAACTCGACCCCCGCACGCTGGTCAGGAACCCGGTGATGTTCGTCGTCGCCATCGTCTCGCTTCTTACCACGGTCCTGTTCGTCAAGGATCTCGCCACCGGCGGCGGCGATTTCGGCTTTACGCTGCAGATCATCATCTGGCTGTGGTTCACCGTGCTGTTCGCCAACTTCGCCGAGGCCGTCGCCGAAGGCCGCGGCAAGGCGCAGGCCGATTCGCTGCGCAAGGCGCGCACCGAAACCCAGGCCAAGCTGCTTGCCGGCGAAGACCGCTCCAGGTTCAAGCTGGTGCCCGGCACCAGCCTGAAGGTTGGCGACATCGTGCTGGTCGAAGCCGGCGACATCATCCCGTCCGACGGTGAAGTGATCGAAGGCGTGGCCTCGGTCAACGAGGCGGCAATCACCGGCGAGTCCGCACCCGTCATTCGCGAATCCGGCGGCGACCGTTCGGCGGTCACCGGCGGCACGCAGGTTCTGTCCGACTGGATTCGCGTGCGCATATCAGCCGCCTCCGGCCACACCTTCCTCGACCGCATGATCTCGCTGGTCGAGGGTGCCTCGCGCCAGAAGACGCCCAACGAGATCGCGCTCAACATCCTGCTCGTCGGCATGACGCTGATCTTCGTGCTGGCCACCGCCACGATCCCGAGCTTTGCCTCCTATTCCGGCGGCTATATCCCGGTGACGGTGCTGGTCGCGCTGTTCGTCACCTTGATCCCGACCACCATCGGCGCCCTGCTGTCGGCCATCGGCATTGCCGGCATGGACCGCCTGGTGCGCTTCAACGTGCTGGCCATGTCCGGCCGTGCCGTCGAAGCGGCGGGCGACGTCGATACGCTTTTGCTCGACAAGACCGGCACCATCACGCTCGGCAACCGCCAGGCCACCGAATTCCGCCCGGTCAAGGGCGTCACCGAACAGGAACTGGCCGATGCCGCGCAGCTCGCCTCGCTCGCCGACGAGACGCCTGAGGGACGCTCAATCGTCGTGCTGGCCAAGGAGAAATACGCCATCCGCGCCCGTGACATGGCAACCTTGCATGCCAGCTTCGTGCCCTTCACCGCGCAGACCCGGATGAGCGGCGTCGACATCGATGGCTCGTCGGTGCGCAAGGGCGCCGTCGATTCGGTGCTCGCCTATGTCAGCCAGTCGTCATCGGCCACTCACGGCACGCGCCCCGGCAGCGACACCGTCAAGGATCTCCAGGCGATCGCCGACGAGATCGCCAAGTCCGGCGGCACGCCGCTGGCCGTCGAGCGTGACGGCCGCCTGCTCGGCGTCGTCCACCTCAAGGACATCGTCAAGGGTGGTATCCGCGAGCGCTTTGCCGAACTGCGCAAAATGGGCATCCGCACCGTGATGATCACCGGCGACAATCCGATGACTGCGGCGGCGATCGCAGCCGAAGCCGGCGTCGACGATTTCCTCGCCCAGGCCACGCCCGAGGACAAGCTGAAGCTGATCCGCGACGAACAGGCCAAGGGCAAGCTGGTCGCCATGTGCGGTGACGGCACCAACGACGCGCCGGCCTTGGCGCAGGCCGATGTCGGCGTCGCCATGAACACCGGCACGGTTGCCGCCCGCGAGGCCGGCAACATGATCGACCTCGATAGTGACCCGACCAAGCTGATCGAGATCGTCGAGATCGGCAAGGCGCTGCTGATGACGCGCGGCTCGCTGACGACCTTCTCGATCGCCAACGACGTCGCCAAATACTTCGCCATCATCCCGGCCATGTTTGCCGTCTTCTACGTTGCGCCGGGACATACAATCGGCCCCCTGCAAGCGCTCAACATCATGCACTTGGCGACGCCGCAGAGCGCCATCCTGTCGGCCATCATCTTCAACGCGCTGATCATCATCGCTCTGATCCCGCTGTCGCTGAAAGGCGTCAAATACCGCGCCATCGGCGCCGGCGCGCTGCTCAGCCGCAACCTCCTGGTCTACGGCCTCGGCGGCATCATCGTTCCCTTCGTCGGCATCAAGGCGATCGACATGATCGTCACCGGCCTCGGCCTCGCTTAAGGAAATACGTCCATGCTCACTCAGATAAGACCCGCTGTTATCATGATCGTCTTTTTCACCGTTTTGACCGGCCTGATCTATCCCCTGGGCATGACCGGCATCGCCCAGGCGCTGTTTCCGCACCAGGCCAATGGCAGCTTGATCGAGAAAAACGGCACGGTCATCGGCTCCGAACTGATCGGCCAGGGCTTTGCCGACGACAAGTATTTCCATGGCCGCCCCTCGGCTGCCGGCGACGGATACAACGCCGCAGCGTCCAGCGGCTCCAATCTCGGTCCAACCAACCCCAAGCTGATCGACCGCATCAAGGGCGATGTTGCAAAGCTGAAGGCGGAGAACCCGAACCAGCCGGTGCCGATGGATCTGGTGACGACGTCCGGCAGCGGCCTCGACCCCGCCATCAGCCCGAACGCCGCCTATTTCCAGGTCGCTCGGGTGGCCAAGGCCAGGGGCTTCGACGAAGCCAAGGTCAAGGCGCTTGTCGACAGCCATGTCGAAGGCCGCGAACTCGGCTTCCTCGGCGAGCCGGTCGTCAATGTGCTGGCGCTCAACCTGGCACTGGACGATACCAAGCAGTGAGAGACAATCTCTGAAGCCAGGGGCCAGGGATCGACACGATCCTCGGCGCCGTTCATGATCGAGCCTGATGCCGGACGCCAGAAGCAACTATACCAGACCCTCTCCGGACGCGCTGCTCGAGCATGCGGAACGGGAAGAGCGCGGCCGCCTGCGGATATTTCTGGGTGCTGCACCCGGTGTCGGCAAGACCTACGAAATGCTGATGGCCGGCCGCGCCATGCTTGCCGACGGCATCGACGTGGTCATCGGCATCGTCGAAACCCACGGCCGCAAGGAAACCCTGGCGCTGGTCGAAGGCTACGAGGTCATCCCGCGCCAGAAGGTCGACTACAAGGACCGCGTGCTGAATGAGATGGACATCGACGCCATCCTCGCCCGCCGGCCGGCGCTGGTGCTCGTCGACGAACTCGCCCACACCAACGCACCCGGCAGCCGCCACCCCAAGCGCTATCTCGACGTCCAGGAAATCCTTGCGCGCGGCATCGACGTCTACACCACGCTCAATATCCAGCATGTCGAGAGCCTGAATGACGTCGTGGCACAGATCACCCGCGTCAGGGTGCGCGAAACGGTCCCGGACTCCATCATCGACCAGGCCGACGACATCGAGATCATCGACCTCACGCCCGACGACCTGATCAAGCGGCTGAAAGAGGGAAAGGTCTATTTCCCCAACACTGCCCAGCGCGCAGTCGAAAACTATTTCTCGCCGGGCAATCTGACCGCGCTTCGGGAATTGGCGCTGCGCCGCACCGCCCAGCGCGTCGACGAGCAGTTGCTCAACCACATGCAGTCGCACGCGATTCCCGGCCCTTGGGCGGCGGGCGAAAGGGTGCTCGTCTGCGTCGATGCGCGTCCGGGCGGAGCGTCTCGTGTCCGCTATGCGCGCCGGCTGGCCGACCGGCTGCGCGCACCGTGGACGGCGCTGCATGTCGACACGCCGCGTTCGGCCGCCATGTCGGAGGAAGACAAGGACCAGCTGGCCACGCTCTTGCGCCTGGCCGAGCAGCTCGGCGCCGAGGTGACGACCATTCCGGGCCAGAACGTCGCCCAGGACATCGTCCGCCACGCCACGGCCAACAACTTCACCCATATCGTCGTCGGCAGGCCGACCCGCTCGCGCTGGCGCGAACTGATCGAGGGTTCGCTCACCTACGATCTGATCCGCAATGCCGGCGATATCAGCGTCCATGTCATTTCAGGAACGGAGCGCGACAACGAGGCCACGTCGAGGGTCAAGGCGGCGGCCGAGCAGACGCCATTTCAAATCTGGCCTTATCTTTTCTCGACGGTCTATGTCGCCGGCGCGCTTGCCGTCAGCGCCGTCCTCGATCAGTTCCTCGACGTTCGCAACCTTGCCAGCGTGCTGCTGCTGGCGGTGCTGACATCGGCAGTGACCTTTGGCCTGTGGCCGGCGCTGTACGCCTGTTTCCTCAGCGCCATTGCCTTCAACTTCTTCTTTCTCGAGCCGCGCTACACGATGACGATCCGCGATCCGGAGAGCATCGTTGCCTTCGCCGTCTTCCTCGTCGTTGCCGTCATCGCCAGCAATCTGACGGCGCGTGTGCAGCGTCAGGCAGCCGCCGCCCGTTCACGCGCCCGGGCCACCGAGGACATCTACCTCTTTTCAAAGAAGCTCGCCGGCGCCGGCACGCTCGACGACGTTTTGTGGGCCACAGCCTTCCAGATCGCCTCGATGCTGAAGCTGCGCGTGGTGCTGCTTTTGCCGGAAGAAGGCACGATCACCGTCAAGGCCGGTTATCCCCCCGATGACACGCTGGCCGAGGCCGACATCGCGGCTGCACGCTGGGCTTGGGAACACAACCGGGCTGCCGGCCGTGGCGCCGATACCCTGCCCGGGGCAAAACGCCTCTACCTCCCCTTGCGCACCGCACGCACGGCCGTCGGCGTCGTCGGCCTCGACAATGACAAGCAAGGCCCGCTGCTGACGCCCGAGCAACAGCGCCTGCTCGACGCGCTGGCCGACCAGGCGGCGGTTGCCATCGAGCGCATCCAGCTGGTCGCCGATGTCGACCGCGCCAGGCTGGCGGCCGAGGCCGACCGCTTGCGCTCGGCACTGCTGACGTCGATCTCGCATGATCTGAAGACGCCGCTGGCGGCCATCATGGGCGCGGCCGGCACGCTCAGGGAATTTGCGCCGGCACTGCCCGAGAACGATCGGGCCGAGCTGCTGACCACCGTGCTCGACGAGTCCGAACGGCTGAACCGCTTCATCGCCAATCTGCTCGACATGACCAAGATTGAATCGGGCGCCATGGAACCGAATTTCGCCCTGCACTATGTCGGCGATGTCGTCGGCTCGGCCTTGCAGCGGGCACGCAAGATCACTGCCGGGCACAAGACCGAGGTTGATATTCCGGCCGACCTGCCGATGCTGAAGCTTGATCCCGTGCTGTTCGAACAAATGCTGTTCAATCTGCTCGACAATGCCGCGAAATACGCGCCACAGGGATCGACAATCCGGCTGCAGGGCTGGGCCGACAATGGCTCCGTCGCGCTGCAGATCATGGATGAGGGACCGGGCATTCCGCCCGCCGACCTGGAGCGCGTCTTCGACAGCTTTTACCGGGTGCGCAAGCGCGATCAGGTCCAGGCCGGCACCGGGCTCGGCCTGTCGATCTGCCGGGGCTTCATCGAGGCGATGGGCGGCACGATCATGGCGGCGAACCGCAGCGATCGCCAAGGCGCGGTCTTCACCATCCGCATGCCGAAGCCGGCACGATCGCCCGGCCTGGACGAACGGAACGCGGACGGGCAAAACTCTGGTGATCCGGCATGACAAATTCCAACGTCAGCATACTGGTCGTCGACGACGAGCCGCCGATCCGCAAACTGCTGCGCGTCGGCCTCGGCAGCCAGGGCTATGCGGTCAGCGAAGCGCCCAACGCCAACGCTGCGATCGAACTCGTCGATGCACAAAAGCCGGATCTGATCCTGCTCGACCTCGGCCTGCCCGGCATGGGTGGCCTCGATCTCCTGCGGAAATGGCGCGGCGACGGCCTCGACGTGCCCGTGGTCATCCTGTCCAGCCGCACCGACGAAGCCGGCATCGTCGCGGCGCTCGAACTCGGCGCTGACGACTACATCACCAAGCCGTTCGGCATGAACGAGCTGGTCGCCCGCATCCGCGTCGCGCTGCGCCACAAATTCCAGCAGCAGGGCGAAAAGCCGGTGTTCCACACCGGCGATCTCAGCGTCGACCTGGTCAAGCGCATCGTCAAGGTCGAAGGCAAGGAGATAAAGCTCTCCCCCAAGGAGTACGACATATTGCGCATTATGGTGCAGCATGCCGGCAAGGTGCTGACCCACCATTTCCTTCTGAAGCAGGTGTGGGGCGATTCGACCGACGTGCAGTATCTCAGGGTCTATGTCCGCCAGCTCCGGCAGAAGATCGAAAAATCACCCGACCAGCCGCGCTACATCACCACCGAGACCGGGGTGGGGTACCGGCTGCGCGAGGTTGAGTAGCCGCGCGCTCGCTGCTCAGTCCGCCGAGAGTTCCGCGGTCCGTGCCAGTGCGCCGCCGAAGCCGTTGAGCGGGATGGTGAAACTCACCGCTTGACCGGTGTCGGCCGCGAAGGCGTCGATCTTCAGCGTGGTGGCTGCCTTGAGCAGCGGCGTGACGCTGGCATCGAACGCCACCGGCACCAGGCAGCCGACGGCCTGGCAGGTGTTGAACGGCAGGCTGCCTTCCAGCTTCTGGTCGTCGATGGTCAGGCTGACGCCTTTGGCGAGCGCCAGGCCGAACGGCAGCGCCAGCGTTCCGGCGGCATCCTCGCCGCTCTTGCTCGACAGCTCGATGGCCAGCAGGCGCTGGTTGGACTGCTTGTTGAACTGCTGATGCGACAGGCTGCAAACCTTGGCCGTGCCGGTTACCTGGCAATTGACCGTCCAGTCGCCATGTGTCTCGGACAGCGCCGAGGCGCCGCCAGGCAATGTCGGGCCGGCAGCAGGGGCGGGCGCTGCGGCGGCAGGCGCCGCCTTGTCGGTCTTGGTTTGCGCCGCGACTGCCACCGGGCCAAGAATACAGATGCTGCCCAGTAGCGCCGCGAAATATACTTGCCTGCTTTTCATCAATATGCTCCCGATTGTGCCTCGAGTCAGCCGCGATTGAGGCCGAGATCCGCGCCCGATAGAGCGGTCAATCGATCTTTTCTGTCAAGTGCGGCCGGGCCGCTTCCTCAGGGATTTCGCCAACCCGTGGCAGATCGGCCCATGGCAGACCGGCCCATGGCAGATCGAGACGAACGCCCTATATAGAGAGGAGGTTATATCTGTACGGGAATGAACTGATGTCGACGCTTCGCCTATCGACAGTTCTCATGTCGGCAATGCTGGCGGCGGCAACGCTCGCCGGCATCATGCAATCTGCTGCGGCTCAGTCCGTCAATCCCAGCGCCAACCGGCTGATCCAGCAGAACCAGCTGCAGCAATTGCGCAACAGCCTGCAGCGGCAGCAGTTCCAGCAACAGCAGCAGCAATATCGCGAGCAGGACCGTCGGATCGTGCCGCAGCCGCGCCCCGAAGTGCCCGTCGTCCGGCAAGCTTGTCCGATTCAGATCGTCAACAACCAGATTGTGCGTGTTTGCCGTTGATATCGGTCGCTTGCGATTTACTTAGTCGACTTATTTACTAAAAATGCTCATTGCCTCGCGGGCATATCAGGGTTTGCAGGCGGCGTGCGGCGGTGCGCCCGCCGACCGGATTTTCAGCACATGGCGACGACGAAGAAAAAGGCGGTACGCAAGGCAAGGCGAGGCGAACGCATTCGCCAGGTCGCCGCCATTCCCTTTCGTCTGGACGTTTCAGGCAATTTCGAAGTGATGCTGGTGACGTCGCGAGCGACGAAGCGCTTTATCGTGCCCAAGGGCTGGCCGATGAAAGGAAAGAGCGGGCGCAAGGCCGCCACCATCGAGGCGCGCGAAGAAGCCGGCGTGCTCGGCAAGACCCGCAAGGCGCCTGCCGGCAGCTATTCCTACTGGAAACGGCTGGAGCACAATTTTGTGCGCGTCGACGTCGTCGTCTATCTGTTGGAGGTGTCCGAGGAACTGGCCAACTGGCAGGAGGCCAAGAGCCGCCAGCGGGCATGGCTCAAGCCGCAGGACGCGGCGTTGCTCATCGATGAGCCGGATCTCTCGACGCTGATGGCCAACCTGGCGCCGCCTCAGCCGGCAGTGCCGGACCCGGCCTGACCAACCTCACTTGCCCTCGTCCCCTTCAGCGGGACCCTCATCCCCCTCAGCGGGAAATGGCCGCAGCGGCGTGCCCGTATAGGCCCACAGCCATTCGCGCGGCAGCGGCCCTTTGTTGCGCTCGCTTTGCTGCGACTGTTCCCATGCATGCGCCAGGATGCCGACCGAGCGCGAGAGCACGAACAGGCCGCGCGTCAACGGCGGCGGAAAGCCGAGCTCGCCATAGATGACGGCGGTGGCGCCGTCGATGTTGAGCGGTATTTTCTTCCCCTTGCGCCGTGCCGCCTCTGATTCGACGGCCTCGGCGATGTCGGCAAAGCGTCCGCTGACGACGCCGCGCGCGGCAAACTCGCGCGTCACTGCGATCAGGCGCGGCGCGCGCGGATCGACCGGGTGGAAGCGATGGCCAAATCCCGGCACATAGCCTTTCTCCTCGGCGAAGAAACGGTCGAGCCGTGCGGCTACGGCTTGGTCCAGCGCAACACCCTGGTCAAGTGCCACGGCAATGTCGCCATAGAAGGACAGCGCCTGTTCGCCGGCGCCGCCATGCACGTCACCCAGCACGTTGACGGCGGACGCCATGGCGCTGTTGATGCCGACGCCGCAGGTGATGGCCATGCGGGCAATGGCGATCGACGGCGCCTGCGGCCCGTGGTCGACGGCCGCCCCCAGCGCAATGCCGAGCAGCGCCGCCTGCTCCTCGCTCGGCAATTCGCCGCGCAGCATCAGCCAGATCGTGGCCGGAAAGCTGACGCGGCCGATCAGCTCCTGGATTTCATAGCCGCGCAGCCGGATAATGCCGGGGCTCATCTCGATGATGCCGGTCTGCCACCATTCCTCGCCGCGTTCGCGGCCGGTTTTTCTCTCGCTCACGCGCTTCTCCTGGCGCGCGGCGGCAGGGTGGAAAAAACCTCGTCCATATGCTCGCCCAGCACAGGCGGCGGCAGGACCGGCAAGGGTGCCGCGCCATCGACCATGAAGCCGCCGCGCACCACGGTCAGCGGCTGCGCCATGCCGGGCAGACCCTGGAAACGCGTGGTCATGTCGCGCTCGACCACCTGGCGCTCGCCAAGCACTTGGGGGATCGTCAGCACCCGGCCCGCCGGCACGCCGGCGCGGTTGAATTTTTCCTCCCAGGCTGCGGCCGAGGCGCTCGCCAAGGCCGTCTCGATCAGCACCTTCAGCACAGCGCGGTTCTGCTTGCGCGTCTCGCGCTCGGCAAAGCGCGGATCGTCGGCCAGTTCCGGCTGGCCGATCAGCCGGCAAAGCGTGACGAACTGCTCCTGCTTGTTGGCGGCGATGTTGAGCAGGCCGTCGCCGGTGCGAAACGCGCCGGAGGGCGCAGCCGTCATGTTCTCATTGCCCATCGGCTGCGGCTCGACGCCGGCGGTCAGATAGTTGGACACCGGCCAGCCCAGCGCCGACAGCGTGCATTCGAGCATCGAGACATCGAGAAACGCGCCCTCGCCCGAGGTCTTCTGCTTGACCAGCGCCGCGGCGATGGCGAAGGCCCCGACCAGCCCGCCCAGCGTGTCGGCGACGGGATAGCCGACCCGCAAGGGTGCGGTCTCCGGCGTGCCGGTGATGCTCATGATGCCGGACAGCCCCTGGATGATCTGGTCGTAGGCCGGATTGTCGCGCATCGGCCCGGTCTGGCCGAACCCCGATATGGCGCAATAGACGAGACCCGGACGAACCGCTTTCAGCGCCTCATAGCCAAGCCCCAGCCGCCCCATCACGCCCGGTCGAAAGTTCTCGACCAGCGCATCGGCGGAGGCGACGAGATCGAGGAAGCGTTCGCGGTCGGCTTCGCTCTTGAGATCCAGCACCACCGATCGCTTGCCGGCATTCTGCGCCAGGAACGACGCGCCCATGCCCGCATTGTTGAGCGCCGGCGAGGCGCCGAGCTGGCGCGCCAGATCGCCGCCTTGCGGCGTCTCGACCTTGATGACATCGGCGCCGAGCAGCGCCAGCTGGTAGGCACAATAAGGGCCCGCCAGCACATTGGTCAGGTCGAGGATGCGGATGCCGGCAAGCAGATCGGTCATGATGCTCCAGGTTGCTCAGGCATCGCCCGGCACATGCTCCAGCCCGCGCCGGCGCCGATGCTCGATGAAGGCCCAGATATGCGGACCGGCGAGCCCGATGAAGGCGAGGATCAGCAGCACCAGCGACAGCTTGTGGGTGTAGAACACCGACCAGTCGCCGTTCGAGATCGTCATCGCCCGGCGGAACTGCGTTTCGGCGAGCGGCCCCAGGATCATGCCGATGATGACCGGCGCGGTCGGGAAATCGAAGCGCCGCATCAGGAAGCCGGCGGCCCCCAGGAGATAGAGGATGACGAGGTCGATCGGCGATTGCGAGATGCCGTAGGTGCCGACGGTGGCGAACACCAGGATGCCGGCATAGAGCTGCGGCGCCGGGATTTTCAACAGCCGTACCCACAGCCCGATCAGCGGCAGGTTGAGGACGACCAGGATGACGTTGGCGATGAACAGGCTGGCGATCAGGCCCCAGACCAGATCGGCCTGCGTCGTCAACAGCAGCGGTCCCGGATTGATGCCGTAGCTCTGGAAGGCCGACAGCATGATTGCGGCGGTCGCCGAGGTCGGCAGGCCAAGGGTGAGCATCGGCACCAGCACGCCGGCGGCAGACGCATTGTTGGCGGCTTCCGGTCCGGCAACGCCCTCGATGGCGCCGACCGTGCCGAACTCCTCCTTGTGCTTCGACAGCTTCTTTTCGATGGCGTAGGACAGGAAGGTCGGGATCTCGGCGCCGCCGGCAGGCATGGCGCCGATCGGGAAGCCGATGAAAGCGCCGCGCAGCCATGGCTTCCACGAGCGCCCCCATTCGGCCGCGGTCATGTAGAGCGAGCCCTTGAGCGGCACGATCTCGTCCTTGCCGGCATAGCGGCGCGAGGCCATGTAGAGCGTCTCGCCGACGGCAAACAGGCCGACCGCGGCAATGATGACATCGACGCCATCGAGCAGTTCGTTCATGCCGAAGGTGAAGCGCGGCTGTCCCGTCTGCAGGTCGACGCCAATCATGCCGATGACGAAGCCGATGAACAGGCTGGTGAGGCCGCGCACGGAGGACGAGCCGAGCACCGCCGACACCGTGATGAAGGCAAGCACCATCAGCGAGAAATATTCGGCCGGCCCGAAGGCGAGCGCGAACTTCACCACCACCGGGGCCAGGAAGGCGACGCCCATCGTGCCGATGGTGCCGGCGACGAAGGAGCCGATCGCCGAGGTCGCCAGTGCCGCGCCGCCGCGACCCGAGCGGGCCATCCTGTTGCCTTCCAGCGCGGTGACGATGGTGGCGCTTTCGCCCGGCGTGTTGAGCAGGATCGAGGTCGTCGAGCCGCCATACATGGCGCCGTAATAGATGCCAGCAAACAGGATGAAGGACGCCTCCGGCGCCACCTGGTAGGTGATCGGCAGCAGCAGCGCGATGGTCAGCGCCGGCCCGAGGCCGGGCAGCACGCCGATGGCCGTGCCGAGCGTGGTGCCGACCAGGCACCACAGCAGGTTCATCGGCGAGAAAGCGACGGAAAATCCGTGGGCGAGATGGCCGAGCGTCTCCATGGCGTCAGCCCCTCGCAGTGGCGATGATCGCGTCGATCACCGTGTTCAGCTGGTTTTCGATGAAGCCGGCGCCAATGTTGACGCCGAGCGCCCTGGCAAAGCCGAAATAGGCGGCAAGCGCCAGGATCAGGCCGGTCAGCGCATCGCGTAGCGTGTGCTTGCTGCCGAAGCCATAACAGACGAGCACGAACATGATGACCGAGGCGGCGGTGAAGCCGAGCGGCTGGATCAGCACCAGATTGGCGACCAGGCCGGCAACGACGATGCCCATGGCCTTCCAGTCGGTCGGCGTTTCCTTTTCCTCCTGCGGCTGCCAGCCGCCGCGCAGCGCGGCGACGATGAGCAGCAGCGAAAGCACGATCATGCCTGTCATGGTGATGTAGGGGAAGACGGTCGGCCCGACCTTGGAATAGAGCGGCGAAACCGGGATCGCCAGGGTCTGCCACGCCACGGCCGCGGCACAGGCGAGAAGCCCGATGCCGATCAACAATTCGGGCATGGCAAGGCGCGGGGGCGCCGGCTGCTGGTCGCTGGTGCTCATCGATGTCCTCCCGAGATGGCCGGCATCCTCCCGCCGGCCGCATCCGCAGTTTCACTCCCAGCGCATGATATGTCCATCTCGCAGGCTAATGTCGGAAGGGGCGGCCGTGGCCGCCCCTGAAGACATCAGGCGAGGCCGAGATCCTTGAGGATCGCGGTGATGCGGGCGGTGTCGTCGACGAGGAATTTCGCATAATCGTCGCCGGTCAGAAGGATGGGGGTCCAGTTGCGGTTCTTGCATTCGGCTGCCCAGGCATCGCTCTTGGCCATGGTCTCGATCATCGTGACCATCGCCGCCTTGTCGGCGTCGGAGACGCCTGGCGGTGCGAATACGCCGCGCCAGTTGAACAGTTCGACGTCGATGCCGGCTTCCTTCATCGTCGGTGCGTCGATGCCGTCCTGGCGCTTGTCGGCGGAGATCGCCAACAGCCGAAGCGCGCCCGCCTTGACCTGCTCGGAGAACTCGCCGAAGCCGGAAATGCCGGCCGCCACCTGGTTGCCGAGCAGCGCCGACAGCGCCTCGCCGCCGCCGGCGAAAGGCACATAGGAGAGGTTGGTTGCCGGAACGCCGACCGTCTTGGCGATCAGCCCGAACAGGATGTGGTCGGAGCCACCGGCCGAGCCGCCGGCCACCGGAACCTTGGTCGGATCCGCTTTGAGCGCGGCGACGAAATCGCCGGCCGTCTTGAACGGCGAATCCGCCGGCACCACCAGCGCCTCGAACTCGCCGGTGAGGCGAGCGATGGGCGTCACTTCGGAGAGGTTGTTGGCCGATTTGTTGGCGATGATGGCGCCGACCATGACCATGCCGGCCACCATCAGCGAATTGCCCTTGCCCTTCCATTGGCTGATGAACTGCGGCAGGCCGACCGTGCCGCCGGCGCCGCCGACATTGGTGATCTGCGAGCCGGAGATCAGTTTTTCACTGCGCAGCACCTGGTCGATGGTGCGCCCCGTCTGGTCCCAGCCGCCGCCGGGCGCGGCCGGCACGAAGATCTGGATCTGCGGTGCATCCTGAGCGAGGGCGGGCGTCAAATGCGTTGCAACGAATCCGGCAGCGCCTGCGGCCGCGGTGCTCATCAAAAATCTGCGTCTGTTCAGCATGGGATTCCTCCAAATCACGACACCTCCTCCGGTGCCTGCCAGAAACGTAGCCTGAAAACAGACCCGCTCGGCAAAAATTCATGCCGATTTCGGTACGTTCTGTCAACAGGAACGCTGTTCTACTAGACAGAACCATGGATGTGCGGCACAATCGCTTCGGCCGGCCTTTGTCCGAGCAGGTAAACTGGAATGAAACTGTTCGTGAGATGACCGAAGCGCGATCCCAGCCGTTGCCGGCCGATGGTGTTGCCGCGCTCGACCGCGCGATCGCCATTCTCGACGCGTTCGCGACCGCCGACCGCTCGCTCAGCCTGGCCGAGATCGCGGCGCGCACCGGGCTCTACAAAAGCACCATTTTGAGGCTAGCGAACTCATTGCTGCGTGGGCAGTTGCTGGAGCGGCTCGACGATGGCCGCTACCGCATCGGACCCGCCACCTTCCGGCTTGGCGCGCTTTACCAGCGCTCGGTCGTGGCGGTCGACATCTTGCTGCCGATCATGCGCGATCTTGCCGAACGCAGCTGGGAAAGCGTGGCGTTCTATGTCCGCTCGGGCGACGCCCGCACCTGTCTCTACCGCGTCGAATCCAAGCACCCGATCCGCTACACGATCCGGGAAGGCGACCTGCTGCCGTTGCTCACCGGCTCTGGCGGCCGCGTGCTGGCAGCGTTTTCAGGCCAGCCGGGCGAACCATACGAGACCATCCGCAACGCCTGCCACTATCTGTCGATCGGCGACCGCGACCCTGAGACGGCGGGCGTCTCGGTGCCGGTGTTCGGACCGGGCCGCGTTCTGCTCGGCGCCTTGACGCTCGCCGGCCCGTCGACACGCGTCGACACGGCGTTCCTGCGCCGCATGACACCGGACCTGCTGGAGGCCGCCGCTCGCGCCACCCGCGCCTTCGGCGAGGATGCCTCGATGCTGGAGCAGGCAGCGCGCCTAGCCGGCGCTGAAACCGTGATCGGCCTCAGTTCGCCTTGACCAGCACCACACGGCGGTTCTTGGCGCGGCCGGTTTCGCCGTCATTGCTGGCGACGGGCGCCATCATGCCGGCGCCGGCGGCGGTCAGCCGGCCGCCATCGATGCCGTATTTCGAGACCAGCGCCGCCTTCACCGACTGCGCCCGCCGCGACGACAGATCGATATTGTAGTCGAAGGCGCCCTGGTTGTCGGTATGACCGACGACGATCACCGCCATACCGGGCTCGTTGGTCAGAAGCGTCGAGATCTCCTTCAGCGTCGGTTCCGATTCCGGCTTGATGTCGGCCTTGTCGGTGTCGAAGAAGATGCCGTAGAGCGAGATGGAGCCGGTGGCCGACAGCGAATCCGCCATCTTGGCCGCTTCGACCACCACCATCTTCTTGTCGCGCGCCTTGGGCTCCAGCACCTGAACGACGGCGATGGTGCGGCCGTTGAGTTCCTTGCAGTAGAGGTCGTCGATCAGCGAATAGGCCTGAACAGTGACATAGGCGTCGCCGCCATCCTGCGGCACCTTGGCAGCGAAGAAGCGCTGGTCGTTGATACCGGTGGTTACCGCCCAGGCGCCATTGGAAAAGGCCGCGTCCTTGACGTCGCTTTCATGGAAGAAATACATCATCAGGCTCATGTCGCCGCCGCCACCGCTCGACGACCGGTCGGCGGCGCCGCCGCACTCTTCCTTCTTGCATTCGAACAGGACTTCGCCGCCGGCGGCCGCGATCACATCCTGGTAGTTGCGCAGCACTTCGAGCGGGGAGCGCTCGGCCGGCAGCACATAGGCGATGCGGGTCAGCGCGCCTTCGACCTCAGCCTTCTTGTCCGGCGCGAACACACGGTTGTTCATCGTGTCACGGGCATCCGGATCGGCGCTCGGCTTCAGCGGCGACAGCGGCACTGTAAAATCGGTATAGGCGAATTTTTCGTAGGAGACGATGAACGACCCCTCGTAGCGCTTGGCCAGATGATTGTCGGCACCGCCCTCGATGTCGGCGGTCGGCACCGTCGCATCGGCGCCCGCCAGTTGCACGGCCGCCAGGAGCAGCAGCCCCGCCCAGAAAAGCTTCAGAAATATCGCATTGATCGCACGCATGGTCGGCTCCCCCAAAGAGCAATTCCAGGAAAAGTGTGAAGGTTTTCCCACAGGAATTGCGTAGCTAGATTAGAATAGCCAACCCTGGCAGAACGTGGAAATTGCGTCGATGAAGCGCTTCACACCCGCCGTTCGAGCAGGATCGTCAGCCCGTCGTGATAGGTGGTTTCCAGGACCTTGGTGTAGCCGCACTTTGCCGCAACGTTCAACGAGCCGGTGTTTTCCGGATCGATGATGCAGACGGTTCTCGCGCCGGCAAAGGTTTCGTCGCCCCAGGCCAGGGCCCTTCTGACGACTTCGCTGGCAAGACCCTTGCCATGCGCTTGCGGCGCCAGCGCCCAGCCGGCTTCCGGAATGCCCTCGAGCGACGGCTCGATGTCGCGCTTCAGGTCGTGGAATCCGGCTTCGCCGATGAAGCGACCGCTGGCCTTGTCCTCGACCGCCCAGAAGCCGTAGCCAAGCAGCGACCACAGGCCGGCATGCCGCAGGAACCGCATCCAGCTTTCCTCCCGCGTCCGCGGCTTGCCGCCGATGAAACGGGTGGTGACGGGGTCGGCCCACATGACAGCATAGTTGTCGAAGTCTTCGATCCGGTGCGCCCGCATGATGGTCCGTTCCGTTTCGAGAACCGGGACGCCGGCTGTTTTTGGACTGCCCATGAAACTCTGCCTCCGTTGACGGTCAGCGCTTAGCAAACCAGCGCGCCCGGACAAGGGCCAAGCCGGATCATCATTCAGCCAGGGAAGCTTCCGAACGGCCTGGCGCGACCAGGCGGTCGAAGCGAACAGCGTCGGCTTACTTTCAGCCGTGCCAGACCATCTTCATGTAGAGCCCACCGCGCCGCAATTCGTCCAGCATCTGGTCGAGCCGCTTCTGCCTGGTGTCGCTGCGTTTGGCGCGGGCGACCCAGCCGAGATAATCGTTCTTCTGGTAGTCCGGCCGCGCCTCGTAGGCCGCTGTCAGTCCTTTTTCGGTCAGGGCGATGCGGATGTCGTCCGGCATCGGGTACAGGGCGCGCTTCAGTCCGGTCATTTCAGAAAACCCCAGCTGTCAGGATGGCGACGCCGATGGTCCAACCCAGATCCGCCTCTGGGAATTCTGCCGAACGATGCTACCTTTCGCAACCGGTCCGGCAAGGGCCGGTCTCGATACCGCCAATGGGAGGAGAACGCCATGGACACCACCGATCTCGTGCTTGCCATTTTCCATCATCTGCTGGTGTTCTCGCTGGCCGGCATCATTGGCGCCGAATTTGTCCTGATCCGCGGCGACCTCTCCGCCGCCACGCTGAAGCGGCTTGCCGGCATCGACCGCCACTACGGCATCCTCGCGATGTCGATCATCATCGTCGGCATCGGCCGCGTCGTCTACGGCCTGAAGGGCTGGGAGTTCTACGTCTACAACTGGGTGTTTTGGACCAAGATGGCGGCATTCGGCATCGTTGGCCTGCTGTCGATCATCCCGACCATCCGCTTCATCTCCTGGAACCGGCAAGCCAGTGCAAATCCCGGCTTTCAGGTGCCGGTTGCGGAACTCGCCTCGGTGAAGACCTATGTGCGCGCCGAAGCCTTCATCTTCCTGCTGATCCCGATCTTCGCGGCGGCGATGGCGCGCGGCTACGATTATTGAAGCAACGCCAACACCAAACCCATCTCCTCCGGGCATACTCCCCACTGATCGCCATGGTTGCGCACGACTGTATTTTGCAGTTTGCGTCAGGCGACAATCTGTTAGCTTGCCTTTGTTGCACCCTCGCTGCCTGACCTGCACAGCGATCGGAGATTGATATCCTGGGAGGAGAATTACGATGAGGAAAATTGTAGCCGCCCTGGCCGCCGCCGCGGCCGTCACGCTTTATTCGTTCACCGCCAGCGCACAGACCTATCCCGAGCGCACCATCACCGTCGTCGTGCCGTTTGCGGCCGGCGGTCCGACCGACACGGTTACGCGGCTCGTCGCCGAAGCCATGTCGAAGGATCTCGGCCAGCAGATCATCGTCGAAAATGTCGGCGGCGCCGGCGGCACGCTGGGCGCCGGCCGCGTCGCCAACGCCGACCCGGATGGCTACACGCTGCTCCTCCATCACATCGGCATGGCGACCAGCGCGACCCTCTACAGAAAACTCGCCTACGACACGCTGAACGCCTTCGAGTATGTCGGCCTCGTCACCGAGGTGCCGATGGCCATCGTCGCCCGCAAGGACCTGGAGCCGGCCGACCTGAAAGGGCTGGTCGAATACGCCAAGACCAACAAGGACACCATCACCGTCGCCAATGCCGGCATCGGCGCTGCCTCGCATCTGTGCGGCATGCTGTTCATGAGCGCCATCGGCACGCCGCTGGTCACCGTGCCCTACAAGGGCACCGGTCCGGCCATGACCGACCTTCTCGGCGGCCAGGTCGACATTATGTGCGACCAGACCACCAACACCACCAAGCAGATCCAGGGCGGCACGATCAAGGCCTATGCCGTCACCACGCCGGAGCGCCTCGACGTGCTGAAGGACGTGCCGACGACCATCGAAGCCGGCCTGCCCGCGGTGCAGGTCGGCATCTGGCACGGCCTCTATGCGCCGAAGGGCACGCCGGCCGAGATCACCGGCCGACTGTCGAAATCGCTCCAGGTCGCGCTGAAGGACCCCAACGTCATCGCCCGCTTCGCCGAACTCGGCACCAAGCCGTCGTCCGAGGCCGACGCGACGCCGGCAGCGCTGAAGGCCAAGCTGGAAGGCGAGATCATGCGCTGGAAGCCGATCATCGAAGCCGCCGGCCAATACGCCGACTGAGGCTTGAACGGGGCGCTGCCGGCGCCCCGTTTTCGCTTCGACGTCCGTTTTCACATTTGCAACGGCAAGCCCGTTGCAAGGGTCAGGGGAGGACCGCCATGAAACCTTTCGCCATCGACAGGGCAAACGGCCTGTGCGCCGCGCTGTTCATCTTTTTCGGCGCCTTTTTCGCGATACAATCGCTCGGCCTCGAAATCGGCACCGCCTTCCGCATGGGACCGGGCTATTTCCCGCTGGTGCTGGCGATCGTGCTGATCGTGCTCGGCGCCATCATCCTCGTCCAGGCGGTGCGCGTCGAGGGCGAGCCGATCGGCCCCATTGCGTGGCGCGGCATGCTGTTCATCCTGCCGGCGCCGATCTTTTTCGGCATGACCGTGCGCGGCCTCGGCTTCGTCCCGTCGATCTTCCTGACGGCGTTGATCGCCTCTTTTGCCAGCGCCCGCATGAAGCCGCTGACGGCACTTCTGCTGTCGGCCGGCCTGACGCTGTTTTCGGTGCTGGTCTTCAGCTACGCGCTCGGGCTGCCATTCCAGCGCTTCGGCCCCTGGTTGCCCCAATGGCTGGCATTGTGAGGCGCTGAGATGGACCTCCTCAGGAACCTCGAACTCGGCTTTTCGACGGCCACCACGCCGGCCAATCTGGGTTTTTGCCTCATCGGCGTTCTGCTCGGCACGCTGATCGGCGTCCTGCCCGGCATCGGCGCCACCGCAACCATCGCCATGCTGCTGCCGATCACCTTCCAGATCGGCGACCCGGTCTCGTCCCTCATCATGCTGGCCGGCATCTACTACGGCGCCCAGTATGGCGGTTCGACCACCGCCATTCTCATCAACATGCCCGGCGAATCCTCCTCGGCCGTGACCGCCATCGACGGCTACCAGATGGCCAGGAACGGTCGCGCCGGGGCGGCTCTGGCGATCGCCGCGATCGGCTCGTTCTTCGCCGGCACGGTGTCGACCTTTCTCGTCGCCGTCTTTGCCCCGCCGCTGACGGCAATAGCCCTGCAATTCGGCGCGGCCGAATATTTTTCGCTGATGATCGTCGGCCTCGTCTCGTCCATCGCGCTCGCCCACGGCTCGATCGTCAAGGCGCTGGCGATGGTCGTGCTCGGCCTGCTGCTCGGCATTGTCGGCACCGACATCTACACCGGCACGCCGCGCTTCACGCTCGGCATCCGCGAATATGCCGACGGGCTGAACTTCGTCGCGGTGGCGGTCGGCGTCTTCGGCGTTGCCGAGATCCTGCGCAATCTCGAAAACGAGCACGAGCGCTCGGTGATGATCAAAAAGGTCTCCGGCCTGATGCCGACCCGCGACGACTTCAAGGCGATGGCCGCGCCCATCGTGCGCGGCACGATCATCGGTTCGGCGCTCGGCATCCTGCCCGGCGGCGGCGCGGTGCTTGCGGCCTTTGCCTCCTACACGGTCGAAAAGCGCGTGTCGAAACACCCGGAGGAGTTCGGCAAGGGCGCCATCGCCGGCGTCGCCGGACCGGAATCGGCCAACAATGCCGGCGCCCAGACCTCCTTCATTCCGATGCTGACGCTGGGCATTCCGGCCAATCCGGTCATGGCGCTGATGATCGGCGCCATGATCATCCAGGGCATCGTGCCCGGCCCCAATGTCGCGATCGAGCAGCCGGCGCTGTTCTGGGGCATCATCGCCTCGATGTGGATCGGCAATCTGATGCTGATCGTGCTGAACCTGCCGCTGATCGGGCTGTGGGTGAAGCTGCTGACGATCCCCTATTATGTGCTCTTCCCGATCATCATGGCGTTCTGCTCGATCGGCGTTTACAGCGTCAACACCAACGCCTTCGATCTCTACGCGGTCGCATTCTTCGGCCTGCTCGGCTACATCCTGACCAAGCTGCGTTGCGAACCCGCACCCCTGCTGCTCGGCTTCGTGCTCGGCCCGCTGCTCGAGGAAAACCTGCGCCGCGCCATGATCCTGTCGCGCGGCGACCCCTCGACCTTCGTGACGCGGCCGATCAGCGCCGGCCTGCTGCTCGTCGCACTGGCCGTGCTCGTCGTCGTCTTCCTGCCGTCGGTCAAGAAGAAGCGCGAAGAGGTGTTCGTGGAGGAAAGCTAGTTGTCGGGACGCCGGGCGCCGCGATTTCCACGAGCGGCGCCGGCACGTCTGTCGTCTTCACCTCGGCCTTGCAGAGATCGGCGATGACGCAGGCCGGGCAATCGGGCTTGCGCGCCTTGCAGACATAGCGGCCATGCAGGATCAGCCAGTGATGCGCATGGCGCATATACTCGTCCGGGATGATCCGCAGCAGCCCTTGCTCGACCTGTTCGGGCGTCTTGCCTGGCGCCAGGCCGAGGCGGTTGCCGATGCGGAAAATATGGGTGTCGACCGCCATCGTGTGCTGGCCGAACGCCATGTTGAGCACGACATTGGCGGTCTTGCGCCCGACCCCCGGCAGCTTGACCAACTCATCGCGCTCGCTGGGCACCTCGCCGCCGTAATCGCGTATCAGCGCCTCCGAGAGCGCCACGACATTCTTGGCCTTGTTGCGCCAGAGTCCGATGGTGCGGATGTACTCGCCAACCCTGGCTCCGCCCAGCGCCAGCATCTTTTCAGGTGTGTCGGCGACCTTGAACAACGCCCGCGTCGCCTTGTTGACGCCGGCATCGGTCGCCTGCGCCGACAGCACCACGGCCACCAGCAGCGTGAAGGCGTTGACGTGCTCGAGCTCGCCCTTCGGCTCGGGCCGCTGCACCGAAAACCGCCGGAAGATCTCATGCACCTCGGCGGCGCTGTAGAGCGAACGGAGCCGCGCCGGCCGCGGTCGCGGCTTGGCATTCGAGCCGTCGCGCCGCCCGGGCGGCAGTTCACTTTTGGATAGGGAAAGATTTTTGGACTTGGGGCTGGCCATTCCCTTCCTATAATATCCTGGGATGAGCGACACAAACGCCTCGTTTCAGGCCGACGAGCCATTCTTCCAGGCGCTGCTGACACCGCACCGCTCGCTGGGCCGCACCGGCTTTGCCGTGCTGATGGGCGCGCTGCTGTTCGGCTGGGTGGTGACCGGGGCGTTTTTCCTGTCGCGCGGCGCCTGGCCGGTGTTCGGCTTCTTCGGCCTCGACGTCATCGCCGTCTACGTCGCCTTCCGCGCCAACTATCGCGCCGCCCGTGCCCGCGAGGAAGTGTCGGTGTCGCGCACCAGCCTCGACATCCGCAAGACGGCGCCCTCGGGAAAGTCGGAAGCGCATCGCTTCAACCCGTTCTGGGCGCGCTTTTCCGTCGCTCGCCATGCCGAGATCGGCATCACCAGGATGACGGTGGAAGCACAAGGACAGAATGTGCCGATCGGATCATTCCTGGACCCAGACTCCCGCGAGAGTTTTGCTGTGGCCTTTTCGCGGGCACTGACAAAAGCCAGGACGCGCTAGAGCCGCCGCATTAGAACCGGTAGCGTAAAATCCTGCCGACCTTGCGCAATGCGGGAATGTGTCTCCACAGTCCGATGAACAGTTTCGCGGACCAGCCCATGTGCGCGGTGCGTTCGGCGCTGTAGGCCGAGATGTCATCGACAAAGCGCAGCTTCGGAACGGCACGCTCCAGTACCTGCGGGTCGTCGATCGCCCAGTGAACCTCGGCGCCCGTCGCCCTGATGGTCGGATTGAGGCGCAGCATCTTCAGGCCGAAGCGGCTGTAGGCGTCGAACATCAGCTCGCCGCCGGCAAGATGCGCGACAAGGCGTGACAGCAGCCGTGGCCCCTCCTCTACCGGGAGATAAGGCGTCAACCCCTCCATCACCACGACGGCCGGACGATTGCGCGGCACTTCTGCCAGCCAGTCCGGGTCGGTTACCGAAGAGCCGACGAGGTGGTAATGGTCGCGGGACGGGTAAAGCTTGCGCCGGAGCGCGATGACATCCGGAAAATCGACATCGAACCACTCCACGCCTTCGGGTGGATCGACACGGAAAATGCGCGTATCGAGCCCGCAGCCGAGATGCAGCACGATGGCGCCGGGATTTCTGGCGATGAAGTCTTGAACTCGCACGTCGTAGGTCTTGGCTCGAATCGCCAATCCGATGCCGAGATTGGTGTCGACCTTGAGGTGCGAGAAATCATAGTCGATCTTGCGCAAGCCTCGTCGGCGAAGCGGTCCCCGAGCAGCGAATGGGGCAGCCGGCTTTCCAGTGCCTTGCCATAAAGCGTCATCAGCAAGGTCTCCCTTGCTCCGCTCAGATTCACCCTTTCGCCGGCCATTGGCATCTCCCGGGGCGCAATCCAGTATTTATCTGGGAACAGGCGGCAACAAGGCAAGTTTCGGGTGGTTGCAAGGGGCGGAAAGACCGATATTCGCGGTCAAGGAGATATTGCCATGAACGCCCAGATGACCATGAATACGCAGATGAAACCGACAGCGATCCTGCAGCACGACATCACCCCCGAGGGCAGCGACTACGAGGTCGTGCGCCGCGCCATCGAGAAGATCAGCCTCGACTATCGCGACCAGCCCTCGCTGGAAGCCCTGGCAGCCGATGTCGGCGAGACACCCACGGGCCTGCAAAAGCTGTTCACCCGCTGGGCCGGCCTGTCGCCAAAAGCCTTCCTGCAGGCGGTCACCCTCGACCACGCCCGCAAACTGCTCGATTCCGGCATGCCGCTCCTCGAAACATCGTTCGAACTCGGCATGTCCGGCCCCGGCCGGCTGCACGATTTGTTCGTCACCCACGAGGCGATGTCGCCGGGCGACTACAAGACGCGCGGCGCCGGCCTGACCATCCGCTACGGCTACCACATCTCGCCCTTCGGCATCGCCCTGATCATGGTCACCGACCGTGGCCTTGCGGGGCTCGCCTTCAACGATCCGGGCGGCGAGCGGGCGGCGTTCGCCGACATGTCGGGCCGCTGGCCGAACGCCACCTATGTCGAGGACATGAGCGCCACCCAGCCCTATGCGGCGCGCATCTTCGATCCGACATTGTGGCGCGCCGACCAGCCGCTGCGCGTGGTGATGATCGGCTCCGACTTCCAGCTGCGCGTCTGGGACGCGCTGCTCAGGATCCCGATGGGCAAGGCCTGCACTTATTCCTCGATCGCCTCCAAGATCGGCGCGCCAAACGCCAGCCGGGCGGTGGGGGCGGCGGTCGGCGCCAACCCATTGTCATTCGTCGTCCCTTGCCATCGGGCGCTGGGCAAGTCCGGCGCACTCACCGGCTACCACTGGGGCCTGACCCGCAAACGCGCCATCCTCGGTTGGGAAGCGGGCCAGACCGCGTCCTGAAGCTGCCCGCATCAAACAACACCGGCGAAATCCCTTCGCCGGTGTTGTTCTTTTTGCGAGCTCCCGGCGCAAAACATCCGCACGCTCTGGCAAGCCGCCGGCTTACAGGTTAGCTTCCCGCGCATTCCGCAGGAGGCTTTCTTGATCATCGTTGTCGGCTCGATCAACCTCGACCTTATCGCCAATGTCGACCGCCTGCCTTCGCCGGGCGAGACGGTCCGCGGCTCCGGCTTCGCCACCGCGCCCGGCGGCAAGGGCGCCAACCAGGCGCTGGCTGCGGCGCGCGCCGGCGCCAAGGTGCGCATGGTCGGCGCCGTCGGCAAGGACAATTTCGCAACCGAAGCCCTGGCTTTGCTCGTGGCCGGCAAGGTCGATCTCTCCGGCGTCGGCCAGAGCTTCGCCTCCACCGGCACGGCGCTGATCCTCGTCGGCGCCGATGGCGAGAATGTCATTGCCGTGGTGCCGGGCGCCAATGATTCGGTGCTGCCCGGCGATCTCGCCAAGGCTTTCCTTGCGAAGGGCGACGTCGTCCTGCTGCAGCACGAGATCCCGTTGCAGACTGTCGATGCAGCGCTCGACGCCGCACGCGCCGCCGCCGCGGTCACCGTGCTCAACACCGCGCCGTTCCGTAGCGAGGCGGCAGCGTTGCTCGGCAAGGCCGACTACGCCGTCGCCAACGAAACCGAATTCGACCTTTACGGCGAGGCGCTGTCGCTGAAAGGCCGCGACCGCCCGGCGCGCATGCGCGACTTCGCCCGCAAGACCGGCCGCACCATCGTCGTCACGCTCGGCGGCGACGGCGTGCTGGCGGCGACCCCGGAGGATTTCCTGACCGTGCCGGCGCTGAAGATCACGCCGGTCGACACCGTCGGGGCCGGCGATACTTTTTGCGGTTATCTCGCCGCCGGGCTGGCGTCCAACCTGCCGCTGGAGCAGGCTCTCACCCGCGCCGCAGCCGCCGGCTCGCTCGCCTGCCTGAAGCCCGGCGCCCAGCCGGCCATCCCGCTGGCCGCGGATGTGGACACCGCCCTGCGCAACAACGCCGGATGACAGCCCTGCGCCCCGCAACGAAGCACGCCGCGCCCCCCGCCGGCGACATCTGCCGGATGTCCGCTGTCGACCTGGCCGAGGCGATCCGGCTGCGCCGCCTGTCCGTGCGCGAGTTGGTCGCCGCATTCCTTGACCGCATCGACGCGGTAAACCCGCTGGTCAATGCCATCGTCTCGTTGCGCGAGCGCTCCGACATCCTGCGCGAGGCCGACGCGGCGGACGCGCATCTAGCGCAAGGCGGGCCGGCCGGCTCGCTGTTTGGCCTGCCGATGGCGATAAAAGACCTCGCCATGACGCGCGGCTTGAGGACCAGTTTCGGCTCGCCGATCTTCGCCGATTTCGTGCCGCAGGAGGATGATTTCTTCGTCGAGCGCATCCGCAAGGCCGGCGGCATCATCATCGGCAAGACCAACGTTCCCGAATTCGGGCTGGGATCCAACACCTACAATAATGTTTTCGGACCGACGCTGAACGCGTTCGATCCGGCGCTGACCGCCGGCGGCTCGAGCGGCGGCGCAGCGGTCGCCCTTGCGCTCGACATGGTCCCGGTCGCCGACGGCAGCGATTTCGGCGGCTCGCTCCGCAATCCGGCGGCGTGGAACAATGTCTTTGGCTTCCGCCCGTCGCAGGGCCTTGTCCCCGGTGGGCCGGACCTCGAAGTCTTTCATGCCCAGATGGGCATAGACGGGCCGATGGGCCGCAGCATCAGCGACATGGCGCTGCTGCTCGATGTGCAGGCGGGCTACCACCCGCACGCGCCGCTGTCTTGGGAGAAACCCGGCTCGTTCCTCGAAGGGCTGGCAACGCCGGCAAGCGGCGGCCGCGTCGGCTGGCTCGGTGATCTCGGCGGTCACCTGCCGGTAGAGCCTGGCATCCTCGATCTGTGCGAGGCCGCACTCGGCCGCTTCGCGGAGGCATCCTTCCTGACCGAGCCCTTGCTGCCGGATTTCGATTTCGAGGCACTGTGGCAAGCCTTCGTGGTGCTGCGGCAGGCGAGCAGCGGCTCGGCGCTGAAAGTCCATTACGACGACCCGCTCAAGCGCGCCCTGCTGAAGCCGGAAGCCGTCTGGGAGGTGGAGAACGCCATGCGGCTGACGGCGCCGCAGATCCGCGCGGCCTCGGTCATCCGCACCTCCTGGCACCGGACGCTTCTGTCGCTGTTCGAGCACTTCGATCTCATCGCGCTGCCGACGGCGCAGGTCTTTCCTTTCGACGTCGGCACGCATTGGCCAAGTGAGGTCGCCGGACGGACGATGGACAGCTACCATCGCTGGATGCAGGTTTCGGCCTTCGCCACGCTCGGCGGCTGTCCGGCGCTCAACGTGCCGGTCGGCTTCGACGACAAAGGCCGCCCCTTGGGCATGCAGCTGATCGGCCGGCCGCGCGGCGACCTCGCCGTGCTCAGGGCCGGAGCGGCCTATGAGGCGACCTTGCCTTGGCAGGTGGGGGCGTCCTGACGCGAGGGGCGGCACGGTCTGCGACCGGCTTGCACCAGCCCCGCCGCCATGCATTGATTGCAGCCAGCCGCCTAAGCGCATCCTCGAGGAAATCCCCCATGTCGCTGGAACTCTACGCCGCCTATGTCCTTGCCTGCATCGTCATCATCCTGGTGCCCGGTCCGACTGTCACGCTGATCATCGCCAACAGCATCCGCCATGGCTACCGCGCCGGCCTTGCCAATGTCGCCGGCACGCAGGCTGGGCTCGCCGTGATGATCGCCATTGTCGGCATCGGCCTCAACACGCTGATATCGGGCATGGGCCACTGGTTCGAATGGGTACGCCTGATCGGCGCCGCCTATCTGATCTGGATGGGGGTGCAGATGTTCCGTTCCAAGGGCGCGCTGAATGCCGACGGCACCGCGAGAAAGCCGCGCGGCGGCTTCTTCCTGCAGGGCCTGCTCGTGGCGCTGAGCAACCCCAAGACCCTGGTGTTCTTCGGCGCCTTCTTCCCGCAATTCATCGCCCCGCAGGGCAATTACACCCTGCAGATCGTCGTCATGGGCCTCACCGCCATGATCTTCGCCGCCGTCTCGGATTCCACCTATGCTCTCGCCGCCAGCCGCGCCGGCCGCCTGCTCTCGGCAAGCCGCATTAAGCTGATGTCCAGGATCAGCGGCAGCTTTCTGGTCGGCGGCGGCCTGTGGCTAGCTTTTTCGAAGGCGAAGTAACAACCGTGGACGGTCGTTTCCAACGGCAGAATGAGCCCGTACGTGAAGGCTGATTGAAAGTCAGTCTCCACGCCACCACATGACTTTGTGCTGGGGATTCTTTCAAATGTCATGGACTTATAGGGATTTGAAAAGGAACGCGCCCGGCGTGGTCCTGATCGTCGCCATGTTCGCGATGATGGTTCCTTCGGCGCTCTACAAATGGACGAATGACGCGAGCCCTATCCGGTCAGTCGAGCCAATCCACGCAACGGTCAAAAGCGCCCAATCGGACCACGACCACACCCTTTATCTGGTTTCGCTCGAAAGCGGTTCGTCCATTCTTGTCGATGACGACCGGCCGCATCTGATCGGCGCGACGGCAAACATGGAGCGCGTCACGCGCGAGAATGGAATGGTCTTCTATCGATTTGCAAAGTGAACGGCGGCGGCGCCTTCCTTCTCCCCCTGTGGGAGAAGGTGGATCGGCGCGATAGCGCCGAGACGGATGAGGGGTGTTCCAGCGGAGTGAGACGTGGGCGTTCCCTGGAACACCCCACATCCGTCGCCTTCGGCGACGCCGCCCGGGGGCGAGCCACTTGTCTCGCCCCGTCCCTTCGGAACCCACAATGGGAGAAAGGAAAGACAGAGCTAAAGCCGCGCCAACCTCTCAACCAGCAGCGCGAAAAACGCGTCATGGTCGATGTCGCGCATCACCATGGCGTTCTTCGGCCGCTTGGTCACGCCCCACCAGTCGATCACGGTCATGCCCATGGTGAGTTCGGAGGTGGTTTCCACGGTGACGTTGCAGTTGCGGCCCTTGAACAGCTCCGGCTTCAACAGATAGGCGATGACGCAGGGGTCGTGCAGCGGGCCGCCATCGGTGCCGTATTTCTCCTCGTCGAAGCGCTCGAAGAACTCCAGCATCTCGGCCGTCGCGGTGCCGACCCTGGTGCCGAGCTGGCGGATGGCCTGCGTGCGCTTGGCCGTGGTCAGCGCCTTGTGGGTAACGTCGAGCGGCATCATGACGATCGGAATGCCGGATTTGAAGACCAGGTCGGCGGCTTGCGGATCGACATAGATGTTGAATTCTGCGGTCGGCGTGACATTGCCGCCTTCGAAGAAACCGCCGCCCATCAGTACGATTTCCTTGATGCGCGGCGCGATCTTCGGCTCACGGATCAGCGCCAGCGCGACATTGGTGAGCGGGCCGAGCGCGCACAGCGTGATCGTGCCGGCCTCTTCCTTCATCAGCGTCTCGACGATGAAGTCGACCGCATACTGGCCCTGCAGCTTCATCTTCGGATCGGGCAGTTGCGGGCCGTTGAGGCCGGTCTTGCCATGCACTTCCTCGGCGGTGACCAGCTCGCGCGCCAACGGGCGGATGGCGCCTGCATAGACCTTGATATCGGGCCGTCCGGCCAGTTCGCAGATTTTCCTGGCGTTCTTTTCGGTCAATTTCAGCGGCACGTTGCCGGCAACAGCAGAGATGCCGACGATCTCCAACTCGGCGCTGCCGAGCGCCAGCAATATGGCGACGGCATCGTCCTGGCCGGGATCCGTGTCGATGATGATCTTGCGGGTCTGGGGCATTTCATTTCCTTATGCGGGGGAGTCTTTTTGGCGGGGGTGTTCGGCGGCTTGAACTTGGCCGCGGCGCGGACCATATCAAGACCATCGGGAAAAATGCCATCCGGGTTTTTCCAGTTTATGTCGCTCCAAAGAGGACAGTGTAACATGAGCCGAATGACGCCCTTCTCCAGCCCGCTTCTCCTTGGTTTCGATGCCATGGAAAAGACCCTGGAACGACTGGCGAAATCCGGTGACAGTTATCCTCCCTACAACATCGAGCGCCTCAGCGGTGCTGACGGCAAGGCCGAAAGGCTGCGCATTACGCTGGCTGTCGCGGGTTTCGCCGAAAGCGATCTCGATGTCACCACGGAGGAAAACCAGTTGGTCGTGCGCGGCCGTCAAACCGACGACACCGAGCGCGAATTCCTCCACCGCGGCATCGCCGCGCGCCAGTTCCAGCGCTGTTTCGTGCTGGCCGACGGCATGCGGGTGATCGCAGCGGAACTGAAGAACGGCCTTTTGTCGATCGATCTCGATCGGCCGGATACCGAACGGCTGGTACGGAAAATAAATATATCGGTGAAAGACTGATCTTTACCGATGGCTCTCATGCGGGATGGCCTTGAGCGGCGTCCTCGCGCCAAGGAGGCTTGAAATGACCAGAACTGACGAAACCATCACCATGACCAGCGGCGAATTCGCCCATCTCGGCGAAGGCTCGGTCGCTTATCTCCGCAAGGTATCGAGCGACGAGCTGCTCGGGCGCTTCCCCAACCTCGGCGAAATAGCGCCTGGTATGGTCCTGTGGGCCCTGTTTGCCGCCAACGGCCAGCCGATCCTGCTTTCGGATGCGAAAGACCGGGCTTTGGCCGGCGCCATGGAAAACGACCTGACCACTGTCGCCATTCACTAAGGCGACTGCTGGCGGTTGAAATGGAGAGGGCCGCCTTCGGCGGCCCCTGGAAGACTTAAATCCGAAGAACTTCAGGCGGCGTGCGAGGCCTGCGTGTCCGAAAGCAGTGCGTGGATGGCGACCGCGTCGCGCGTGCCTCTGATCTTGGCCACCGTGTCGGCGTCGCGCAAAACCCTGGCGATGCGCGACAGTGCCTTGAGGTGATCGGCGCCGGCGCCTTCCGGGGCCAGCAGCAAGAACACCAGATCTACCGGCTGGTCATCCAGGGCCTCGAAATCGACCGGCGTCTCCAGCCGGGCAAAGACACCGGCGATGCGCTTCACCCCGGCGAGCTTCCCGTGCGGAATGGCGATGCCGTTGCCGACGCCGGTGGAGCCCAGCCGTTCGCGCTGCAGGATGGTGTCGAACACTTCGCGCTCCGGAATGCCGGAAATCGCCGCCGCTCTCTCGGACAGCAACTGCAGAAGCTGCTTTTTGGAGTTCGCCTTCAACGCCGGCAAGATCGCCGGAACGTTGAGAAGATCGCTCAGATCCATGTTTGAAATCCCTTATTCGCCTGCCGTCGCCAGTCCTCGCCCCTCGCGCGGCTGGCTATTATCCCTGTGCGACCATTGTCGTCACCTGTGCGACCGTTGTCGTTGTCGTCACGCCTGTGCGACTTTGGTCGTCGACGGGTCGATCCAGCCGATATTTCCGTCCGGCCGCCGATAGACGATGTTGAGGTGGTCGTTTCCGGCGTTGCGGAAGACGAAAACCGGGCTGTCCTTGGTGTCGAGTTCGATAACCGCCGACGCCACCGACATGGTCTGCAGCGTCATGGTTGATTCGGCGACGATGGCCGGGGCGTAGTCCTCCGGAATGTCCTCGTCGTCGTCGGTCAGCGGCGCCATCACCGTATAGGCGATGTCGGTGATTTCGCCATTTCCACTGCCTGAATTGTGCGATTTCAGACGGCGTTTGTAGCGCCGCAGCCTGGTTTCGAGGCGATCCGCGGCCGCCTCGAAGGCAAGTGTCGGATCCTGGGAATCGCCGGTTGCCTGCAGCGAAGCGCCGGAATCCAGCCTGATCATGCAATCGGCCGAGTAACGCGACCCCGATTTGATGACCGTGACGTGCCCTGAAAAACCGCGATCGAAATATTTTCCAATCGCCTCGCCGACACGATCGGTAATGCGCGTACGCAACGCATCGCCGATATCCATGTGTTTACCCGATATGCGCAATTTCATCTGAAAACTGACCTTCCTTGCTCAGGCTTCAAACTGGCCAGAGTTTATACTCGTGATCCGTGCGCACAAGCTTTGCGGCGTCAACTCGCGCCGATTTTAGATCCGAACTTTCCGGTTGATCACAATCCGCCTTCTTGGCCGTCCCGTGGCCTTCGTCGTGACGGACCATCCGCATGCGGGCCGCGAGCCCGTCTCATGCGGGCGGGCTTCTAGACACTTCATTGCAGCTTGTCAATTAATGCATGTCGCCCAGAAGTGCGCTGCGGTTCTGGGACAACGACATGCATCAAAACAAAGACTTAAAGCGCGTCGTATGAATCCGTTTCAGCGCGATGCGCTTTAAGGTCGGAAAGTTGTGGAATCCAGCCATAGCAAAAGCCCTTGTCGGGCAAGCAGAGCTAGCGCCCCGCGCTCGCCAGAGCGCGCTTTTCACGCCGCCGCTGCACCGACGAGGGAATATTCATACCCTCCCGGTACTTGGCCACCGTGCGCCGGGCAATATCGACGCCGCTTTCCTTCAACATGTCGACGATTGCGTCATCGGACAGCACATCGGCGGGCTTTTCCTCGTCGATCAGCTGCTTGATGCGGTCGCGCACCGCTTCCGAGGAATGCGCATCACCGCCGCCCGACGCCGCGATCGAAGCCGTGAAGAAATAACGCAGCTCAAACACGCCACGCGGCGTCAGCATGTATTTGTTGGCCGTCACCCGGCTGACGGTCGATTCATGCATGCCGATGGCATCGGCCACCGTGCGCAGGTTGAGCGGCCTGAGCTGGCGCACGCCATGGACGAGAAAAGCGTCCTGCTGGCGCACGATTTCCGACGCCACTTTCAGGATCGTCTTTGCCCGCTGGTCGAGACTGCGCGTCAGCCAGTTGGCATTCTGCAGGCATTCGGCCAGGAAATCCTTCTCCGCCTGATTCTTCGCATGCGGCGAGACCTGGGCGAAATAGATGTGATCGACCAGCACGCGCGGCAGCGTCTCGGCATTGAGCTCGACCGTCCAGCTACCGTCATTGGCGGCACGGACTTCGACATCGGCGACGATGGCATCGCTGGCGCCGCCTGAAAATGCCGTGCCCGGACGCGGATCGAGCGCGCGGATTTCGGCCAGCATGTCGAGAAGATCCTCCTCGTCAACCCCGCAAAGCCGCTTCAGCGTCTGGAAATCGCGCCGCGCCAGGAGTTCGAGGTTGCCGATCAGCGTTTTCATCGCCGGATCGAGACGATCGCGCATGGCAAGTTGCAGCGACAGGCATTCGGCAAGGTCGCGCGCAAACAGGCCGACCGGCTCGAATGTGTGGCAGGCTGCCAGCACCTTGGCCACCACCGCCTGATCGGCGCCGAGCCGTTTGGCGATCTCGGCGGGATCGGCGCGCAGATAGCCGGCCTCGTCCAGGCCGTCGGCCAGTTCGGCTGCGATCAGCCTTGCGGCCGGATCGGCAAAGGCAAGCGCGATCTGCTCGCCGACATGCTGGCGCAGCGTGATCGCCGCGGCGGCCATGTCGCCGACGTCGAAGCCTTCGGAAGAACCGGACGAACTATTGCCGGTGGCCGACTTCCACTGCGCCGTCAGGTCCGGACCGAGCCGCTCGCTGGTGCCGGGATCGTCGGGGAACAGATTTTCCAGCGAGCTGTCGAGCTTGTCGGAGATCGCTTCGGCGCTCCACGCCGTCTCGTTTTCGAACCAGTCGCCATCGGCGGCAGGCTCAGGAGCGGCATCGCCCTTCTGCACCTGGTCGCTTGCGGCGTCATCCTGGGGCTCGGCGCGCTCCAGCAGCGGATTGCGCTCGATCTCGTCGTCGATGAAGTGGTCGAGCTCGACATGGGTGAGCTGCAACAGCCTGATCGACTGCATCAGCTGCGGCGTCATCACCAGCGACTGGGATTGTCGTAGCTGTAGTTTCGCCGCCAACGCCATGGTTCGGTTTCAAACGCCCTTCTGCACCCGGAAGCCTACACATCAGAAGCTGCCGGAAAATGAATTTTTCCGACCTTCCATAGAAACTGGCCCGGCTTTTGCTTGTCAAGGCGAACGATGGCAAAAGGCCCCTACCGAAGCATTATCTCACGCAAAATCGGAGAAAAAAGCCCGGCGGGGCGGCAAAAATCACGTCAGGAAACAAATTTCACGCTCAGAGCGTGAAACCTTCGCCGAGGTAGAGCCGGCGCACATCGGGGTTCGCCACCACCTCGTCGGCACGGCCATGAGTCAGCACCTGGCCGGCATGGATGATGTAGGCGCGGTCGATGAGGCCGAGCGTTTCGCGCACATTGTGGTCGGTAATCAGCACGCCGATGCCGCGCGCCGTTAGATGACGAACCAGTTGCTGGATGTCGGCGACGGCAATCGGGTCGATGCCGGCGAACGGCTCGTCGAGCAGCATGTAGGCCGGGCGCGTCGCCAAAGCTCGGGCGATCTCAAGACGCCGCCGCTCGCCACCCGACAGCGACATGGACGGCGACTTCCGCAGATGGCTGATGTGAAATTCCTCGAGCAGTTCGTCGAGATTGCGCTCGCGCACCTTGCGGTCCTTCTCAACCACTTCGAGCACGGCGCGGATGTTCTGCTCGACATTCAGGCCGCGGAAGATCGAGGCTTCCTGCGGCAAATAGCCGATGCCGAGGCGGGCGCGGCGGTACATCGGCATCGAGGTGACGTCGAAACCGTCGATCTCGATCGTGCCCTCATCGACCGGCACCAAGCCGGTGACCATGTAGAAACAGGTGGTCTTGCCGGCGCCGTTCGGCCCGAGCAGCCCGACAGCCTCGCCGGCGCGCACGCCGATGGTGACACCGCTGACCACCTTGCGGCCCTTGTAGCTCTTGGTCAGACCCTTGGCGATCAGGGTGCCCTTGAACTTCGAGGAATCAACGGTGACTGTGGCCGGTGCTGCAAGTTTACTGGCCGCCCGTCCCGGAAGGCGGGTCAGCAGCGAAGACACGCCAGTCATTCGGGCTTCGGGGCCTCGGATTTCGGTGGCGGCGTCATCGACATGATGACGCGCCCGCCGCAGCCATCGACCTGAGCAAGGCCGCTTTTCATCTGCACGGTGAGCTTGCAGCCCTTGAGGACGTTGGGTCCTTGGGACAAGACGACCTCCTTGCCCGACAGAACAAGCACCTGCGTCTTCATGTCGAACGTGGCGTTGTCGCCGGTGGCGATCTGGTCATTCGACTTGATGTAGACTTTGTTCTTGACCACCAGATGGTCGATATTGGCCGAACCGGTCATCGCCGAAGCGCCGGCGGCAGCACCTTTGGCGGCGTTGGGGTCCTTGACGTAGTAGACCTCCATGCTGCCGGCCTTGAGCAGCGTCGGCCCTTGCGTGACGGTGACGTTGCCGCTGAACAGCGCCATGCTGTCGGCCTGGCGGACCTCAAGTTTGTCGCTCTCGATCTGGATCGGCTGGTCGCCCGACAGTTTGAGCCCGGATTGGCTGCTGGCGCTGGACTGAGCCCAGGACGGCGCCATACCCAGCAACAGCAAGGCCGAAGCTGCGGCGACAAGCCGTGCCGAATTACTGGGACGCATTCGTTTCTCCGCTCTTTGCCTCTGCCGCCTTCATAGTGGCCGGATCGATGTGAACGCTTACCTTGTTCTCGAAAACGATGACCTTGCCATTGTCTTCGACCGACATTGAACCCGCGGTGATCCGCGAGCCGTTACGGCTGACATCGACCGCATCACCTGTCTTCATAGAGCCTTTGCCCATATCGAGGAAGACCGATTTGAAGATGGCAGCGACGCCGTCGGTGGTGGTGACGGTAACGTCGCTGGTCATGTCCATCGTGTTGGCGTTTCTGTTGTAGATCCCGCGCTTGGCGTCGACGGTCGCCACATTGTCGGCCGTCAGCGGCAATTTGGCATGGATGCCTTCGAGTTCGATGATGTCCTGCTTGCCGACATCCTGGATGGCGCGCAAGGCCGTCAGCGAATAGGGCAGCTTGTCCTTGGTGAAGCCGTTGAGCTTCGGATTGGCCATCACCAGCTTGCCATCCGCGAAAGCGGTGCCGTCTGCCTGTATCGAAATGTTGATCGGCGCCGCCAGATAGGAATAGACCGGAAACGCAACCGCGATCCCGGCGGCAAGCACCGGCACGGCAAACTTAAGCACGCGCACGCGGCGCGAGTGGCGCTGGGCGCGGTCGAAGGCGTCGCCGCGCGTGCCCGCTGGCGCCGTGGGCGCCAAGGCCGCATCGGCGTTGGTCGGTTCGTTCGATCGCGCAAGCATGACTGACTTCTAATAAACCCTTGTCCGCCAAAACACCTGCTATAGGTGGGTTGCCGGCTCCCGCAAGCAAGCACAAGCGGAGGAAAACCGCAAAAATGTGACGGCCGCTGTTTTACAGACGGAACTCAGGCGACACAATTTCGTCACTTCATAGCAGAAACGAACGCGCCGCGTCATTTTTTCGTGAAATGCCTCCGTCGTGAAGGTCGCTTCGTCGCAGGCTCTTGAGGAAGAGGTAGCCGGGCGCGGACGCTTGCTTTAAAAGCATCGCTTCCCACCGACTGTGAGGCAGACCATGGCACTGAGAGCCGACGACCTGATCGACCGCCGCCGCTTGCGGCGCAAGCTGACCTTCTGGCGCGGCGCCGCCATTGCCATCGTGGCCCTTGGGGTGATTGCGCTTGCAAGCTGGTTCTATGGGGGCGACCTCGGCGGTTCTTCCGTCGACCACATCGCCAAGGTCAGGATCGAAGGCACCATCACCGAGGACGAGGAACTGATCAAGCGGCTGGAAACCATCCGCACATCCCCGCAGGTCAAGGGCGTCATCCTGGCGATCGATTCGCCCGGAGGCACCACGGTCGGCGGCGAATCGATCTACGAGGAGGTGCGCAAGCTTGCCGCCGACAAGCCGGTGGTGGCCGAGGTCGGCACGCTGGCCGCATCGGCCGGCTACATGATCGCCAGTGCCAGCGACCATATCGTTGCCCGGAAGACGTCGATCGTCGGCTCGATCGGTGTGCTCATCCAGTATCCCGATGTCAGCGGTCTGATGGACAAGGTCGGCATCAAGCTCGAGGAAGTGAAATCCTCGCCGCTGAAGGCATCGCCCTCGCCCTTCAAGCCGACCAATGAAGACGAGCGAGCTATGGTCCGCAAGCTCATCCTCGACAGCTATGACTGGTTCGTCGGCATCGTCGCCGAGCGCCGCAAAATGACCCGCGATCAGGCACTGGCCCTTGCCGACGGCTCGATCTTCACCGGCCGCCAGGGCCTTGCCAACGGTCTGATCGACGCTGTCGGCGGCGAGAGCGTGGCGATCGACTGGCTGGCGACCAAGGGTGTCGACGCCAAGCTCAAGGTGGTGGAATGGAAGGACACCGAGCGGCGTGGCGGCTTCCTGTTCTCGAAAGCAATAGCGCGCAGCGTCGGGAGCGCGCTCGGCCTGTCGGAGGCCGGCAGCGACGTGCTTCACGAAATTGGCGCGGATCGCTTGTTTCTTGACGGTCTCGTTTCCGTCTGGCACCCTTGATCTGCCGGTTGGGGCGAGTAAAAAAGCAAATAAAATCATCCTGATAATTTGACCGCAGCGCTTTCACGGGGACCTTTCTGATGATCAAATCCGAGCTTGTGCAGATCATTGCCACGCGCAACCCGCATCTTTTCCTGCGCGACGTCGAAAACATCGTGGGAGCGATCTTCGACGAGATCACCGATGCCCTGGCGGAAGGCAATCGGGTCGAGTTGCGCGGCTTCGGCGCTTTTTCGGTGAAGAATCGCCCTGCCCGCACCGGCCGCAACCCGCGCACCGGCGAATCCGTCGAGGTCGAGGAGAAGTGGGTGCCGTTCTTCAAGACCGGCAAGGAATTGCGTGAAAGGCTGAATGGCGGCAAGTAGGCGCGGATCACGCGCCGGCGTTATCAAGGCCTGCCTTCTCCAGGGAATCTCTATGTTGAACCGCTTCATACTTATCGTGGTCTTCGTGCCGCTCGCCGTCATCCTGATTGCGCTGGCCGTCGCCAACCGCGAGCTGGTCGCCTTCACGCTCGACCCGTTCAACCCCGGCAATCCGAAACTGACGCTGACCTTGCCGCTGTTCATCTTCCTGTTCGTGGCGCTCGCCATCGGCATGGTCGTCGGCAGCCTGGCGACCTGGGTCAAGCAGGGCCGCTACCGCAAGCTGGCGCGCCAGCGCGGGGTCGAGGCCGAGAATCTGCGCCAGGCGGTCAGCCGTATACCCGCCGTGCAGCAGGGCCCGGCCGCCGGGCCGGCGCTGCCGAAGCCAACGGCCTGAAGCCGGCGCTTTTATCTTCGCGGAGTTTGCATGCTGACCATTTCGGCCGACGCTGTCGACCAGGCGCTGACCTTTCCCGGGCTGGTCGAGACATTGCGCGCGGCCTTCCGCGAGGGTGCTGTGCAACCCGTCCGCCATCATCACGGGGTCGAGCGGCCCGACGGTGCCACATCCACGCTGCTTTTGATGCCGGCGTGGACCGACTTCCATGCGGCCGGCACGTCGGTCGGGGGTCATATCGGCGTCAAGATCGTCACCGTATCGCCCGACAACAACGCCATCGGCAAACCGGCGGTAATGGGGCTCTACCTCCTGCTCAACGGCGCCACCGGCGAGCCCGAAGCGCTGATCGACGGCCAACGGCTGACACAATGGCGCACCGCTTGCGCCTCGGCGCTGGCGGCCTCCTATCTCGCCCGCGAGGACGCATCGCGGCTTCTGGTGGTCGGCGCCGGCGCGCTGTCGCCGTTCCTCGCCAAGGCGCACTCCGCGGTGCGGCCGATCAAGACCATCCGCATCTGGAACCGCACGCCCGCCAATGCCGAAAAGGTCGCGGCTGATTTGCGCGCGGACGGTTTCAACGCCGAGGCCGCAAGCGATCTCGACGCCGAACTCGCCGAGGCCGACATCGTCTCATCGGCGACGATCACGACGACGCCGCTGGTCAAGGGTGCGCTGCTCAAGCCGGGCGCGCATGTCGATCTGGTCGGCGGCTTCACGCCGACCATGCGCGAGAGCGACGACGACGCGATCGCGCGCGCCCGCGTCTATGTCGACACCCGCGCCGGCGCCACCAAGGAAGCCGGCGACATCGTCCAGCCGCTCGCCTCCGGCGTGCTGAAGCCGGAAGCCATCGTCGCCGATCTGCATGAGCTGGCGCGCGGGGAAAAACAGGGCCGGCAGAGCCCCACTGAGGTCACGCTGTTCAAGTCGGTCGGCGCCGCGCTTGAGGACCTTGCCGCCGGCATTGCCGTCTACAACGCGCTCAAGCAGTAGCGTCTGCCTGCACCGGCGCCGGCGCCGTTCCTGAGGCCAAACTTCCTGACCGCTTCCGCGCTGCCCGCGCCTTGGTCCCATCCAAACATTAGGCCTAGGAGACCAAGCGACTGAGAAGCGTGGGGAAGCGGAACGGCGGCTTTCGGGCCAAATCGCCGCTTCGCGTACGTCAGTGGTGACCGACAAATCTACGGGCGTTTGAAAGAAACTAGAATTGTGAAAGCGAGGAGACCCAAGCCAACGCTTATTGGTACGGCTCTTGGCGAAATCCAGTCCATGAGTGACCCGGTTCCAGTCGATCCCATAACGCTGCCTATGGAGTAGGCCAAAGAAAAGCTGGCAGTTCCGGCTACTAACATCCCGCCCTCGATGCGCTCGCCCAAGATTGTGAGGGCACAAGTGCTCAAGGCGAATGTTGCAACGCCAATTATAGCGAACACCACCAGGATAGCGGCCTCGGATTGCAAAAACGGGATTGCCAGGAACGCGACCGCTCCTACAAGGCCGCAGCAGATCGTCACACCGGCACGCGATGTCTTGTCCAGCAACCATCCGACCAGAGGCTGGGCAAACGCGGTGGGAAGTGACAGCACGGTAATGGCATATGCTGCGAAAGCTTCGGAGTGGCCGACGCGAACGAAGTAGACCGCCATGCCTGAAATCGCAGCAATATCGGCAAAGCCGAAGGCCAATTCTATCATAACCAGAATGGGTGCGGCGCTGATAAATCGGAGCAGCGCGCCTGCCGGCGCGCGTTCAGGCGATGTGCGGGTACTGCCGGTAAAGGCTGCGCAAGCAAAGCCAATCAATGCAATGTAACCGGCCACCAAGGCAAAAGCAGAACCGTTAGACGTGCCGACAAGCGGAATGGCCAATGGTCCGATGGCAAAGCCAGCGCACATGCCCGCCCCGTAGAATCCGGAGATACGCCCACGTATCCGGTCGGGACTCGCAGTATTTAGCCACGCTCCGCTTAGAATCGAGATCAAGCTCGCGCAGAAGCCGATCAAGAAGCGCGCTATGAACCAGATAGGCAAATAGTCAATTGTCGCGAATGTCGCCAAGCTGATCGAGCAGATAAACAGGGCCGCTACGATCAGCCTGTTTCCGCGAAACCGAGCTGTGAGCTGATCAATCCACAGGACGGCGACGATAGCTCCGGTCGCGTAGGCAGCGGCATTTAGCCCTATCAGGCTTCCGGCCACGCCCCTTCTTTCCAGCACAAGAGAGATGAGCGGAAACGTCAGGCCTTGGGCAACCGCAAAAGCCGTAACGCTCAATATGACTATCACGATAGCAGCCCAATCCGGGGCATCGACTTCATGCGTTCTCGTGGCGACCATGGCTGCTGCTCTCCGTACGTTTTATCAGCGCGGTCGGCCAGCTTAGGAGATATTGTTGTGTCTTAATGTCGATGATACGTTTATGAATATCTAGGATTCGTCACACCGCTGGTTGTTTACAAGATGATGCATCCAGGAGCGCATCCTCGATATATCCGCGAAATCGAAAGCCAAGAGATTGGTCAGGATCTCGGCTGGCACACTCATGATTTCGGGCAGTTCTTTTCCGCCATTCGCGGATCGATATACGTTGGCACGCGCAACCGCGTTCTCTTGCTAAGCCCAGCCATGGCTGTGTGGATACCGCCAGATGTGGAACACTGGCTGCGATATGTTACGGGCAACGAAGTTCTTTATGTCGACGTCAACCGCGCGGAGTCAGGTAAGTTGGGCGCAGCGCCCCGTATCGTGCAGATGACGCCGCTTCTTCATGCTCTGATGCACGCCATTCCAGACAACAACGCCTCAAGTCTCCCAAAACCGCATGAGGCAGCTCTACACGAACTGCTTTTTCACGAAATTCTGGCGGCAAGGGATGTGCCGCTTTCAATCGCGATGCCCAAAGACAAGCGGATTTCCGATCTAGCGCATTCCGCCATGGACGATCCGGGTTCGATTGTCTCTGTTGATGAATGGCTCACCGGCGCTTCGGCCAGCCGCAAGACCATCGAACGCCTGTTCATAGCCGAAACCGGAATGCCGCCTTCGCGGTGGCTAAGACACGCCCGCATTCTCCAGGCCATCTCACAGCTCTCTGCTGGCAAGAAAATCAGCTCTGTTGCATTCGATCTCGGGTACGAATCCCCAAGCGCGTTTACCTACATGTTTCGTAGCGCTATCGGCTTGAGTCCACGCCGCTTCCTGCGGTCAGGAAACAACGTCGGCTAAAGTTCCCGGCGATCCGCCGCTTTGGGGCAACGGCAGAGCATCTCGAATGTCTCGGAAGCTGCCGCTACCTCTCATGGTAGGAATGGCCGGTCAGTCGGCCTTCATGGCAGCGCCCATCGCCTCGGCGATCAGCGCGAAATCATGCGCCGTAATTTCGAACAGCCCAAAGCGCAGTTGATAACCCCAGTTCGATTTGCCCGCGGTGAAGTCGAGCTGCTCGAGCAGCGGCTTGATCGGCGCCTCCTCGGCCTTGGCCCATTCGACATCCCTGCGGAACGGCGTGAAGCCACCGCCCATGTCGCCCTGGTAAGGCTCGCCTTCTCGCACGGTGCCGATTGCCGTGAAGGCCTGCAGGCCGTCCTTCTCGCGCAGAATTGTGGTCGGCGAGTAGTAGATGATGCCGTCGCCGGGCTTGATGCGGCGCAAAGGTGCCGCCTTGCCGTGGTTGACCTGCATGAAGCCGGCCTCGCGGCCGCGCCGGACATGTTCGGCGGAAGCGACCGCGATCCAGTGCGCACTCATTTCTGTTCTCCATTGGCCTGTTCCCCATTGGCCTGTTCTCCGTCGTTCAGCCAGTAGACGCGCAGCCGGTGCTTGTCGGGATCGAGCGCAACGAAGGTGCGGCCGAAGTCCATGTCGGTCGGCGTCTGCAGAATGGTCAAGCCGCGTCCTGCCCAGTCCGTGTAGGCGGCGTCCACCGCATCAGGCCGGTCCAACGCGAAGACGAGCTCCGCACCGCCGCCCGCGGCCGCGGCCGACGGCTCCACCGTGTGGCGCGACCACAGGCCGAGCTTGAAGCCATTGTCGAGCACGAACAGCACGAAGGTCGGCGACGTCTCCACCGGCTGGCGTCCCAGCAGCGCACCGTAGAAGGCGCCGCTCCGCTCCGGGCTGTCGACATAAAGGATGACGAAATTGGGGGTGTTCATGTCTGCTCTCCAGGGTTTCGATTGGAGGAGCATAGGTGACCCCACTGTCAGATTCTGGCAGCAGAGTCTTGTGGGCGCGTGGAAAGGAGCATTAAGCGCCAGGCTGGCGCTTCGGTGCGTCCAGCGTCGCGCGCCATTCCTTCAGCAGCGCCTGCCGACGACGCGGATAGCGGATATCCGTGGTGTTGAGCCCCGACATCCGGTCGGAGCGAAAATGTCTGAAATCCTGCCGCGTCTCGCACCAGGCCACCACCACCCGCACCTTGTCGAAAAAGCCGAGCGCGAATGGCCAGATCAAGCGCTCGGAGGCGGCGCCGCCGGCGTCGCGGTAAAGAAAGCCGAGTTTTCTCTCGTTGCGGATCGCCTGGCGCACCAGGCCAAGGTCGATGCTTTCGACAGCATCGCCGTGCGGCCCGACCAAAAGCGCGGTCGCATCGAGGTCCTCGCGCAGATCATCCGGCAGCACAGAGGCGATCTTGGCCAGCGCGTCGGTGGCGGCGGCCGACAGCCGCTTGTCCGGTTGTCTGGCAACCCAACGCGATCCCAGAACGATGGCCTCGATCTCCTCGTCGGTGAACATCAGTGGCGGCAGCATGAAGCCGGGTTTCAGCACATAGCCCAGCCCAGCCTCGCCCTCGATCGGCGCGCCTTGCCCCTGCAGCGTGGCAATGTCGCGGTAGAGCGTTCGGATCGAAACGTCCATCTCGCCGGCAAGCGTGCGACCGCTCACCGGCCGGCGATGCCGGCGCAGGATCTGGATCAGGTCGAGCAGGCGTTCGGAACGGGACATGATTCGAGATTTGCCTGTTTCCTCAGCGAGGTCCACCACCTCAGACATTCGCACGCTGGACCATTTTGTTTGCGCAGCCGGTGACCCTATGCCAAAAGCGGCCTGCCGCCTCCGGAGACGCTCCTGCTTGAAGTCCTTTCGCGACAAACGCCGCGACAACCGTCCGCCCGCAAAAGGCAGGACCGAACATGCGCGGCCGCAGCCGGAGACCGTACCAATCCGACCCGAAGCCAGACAGCAACGCCACGAAACAAAACCGGACGACCGGTCTGATCCGAAGCCCGCCCCCCGTATCCTGGCGCGTCGCGAAGGCATCCTGCCCACTGAGCGCCTGCCGGTGATCCTCGAAGTGGCGCCCAATCAGGATTATGCACTGCTCGACAGCGGTGCCGGCGAGAAGCTCGAACAATACGGCCCCTACCGCATCGTGCGGCCCGAGGGACAGGCGATCTGGCAAAAGGCCTTGCCCGCCAGGGACTGGGACCGAGCCGACGCCATCTTCACCGGCGACACCGACGAGGAAGGCATCGGCCGCTGGCGGTTCCCGAAGGTACCGCTGGGCGAGACCTGGCCGATGAAGCATGACGGCATCGACTATCTCGGCCGCTTCACCTCGTTTCGCCATGTCGGCGTCTTCCCCGAGCAGGCTTCGCACTGGGACCATATGGCCAGCCTGATCGCGGCGGCCGACCGCCCGGTCAAGGTGCTGAACCTGTTCGGCTATACCGGGCTCGCGTCTCTCGTAGCCGCCCGCGCCGGTGCCGAGGTCACCCATGTCGATGCCTCCAAGAAGGCGGTCGGCTGGGCGCGCGAAAACCAGGAAATGGCCGGTCTCGGCAGCAAGCCGATCCGCTGGATCGTCGACGATGCTGTGAAATTCGCCGAGCGCGAAGAGCGCCGCGGCAGCCGCTACGACATCATCCTGTTCGACCCGCCCGCCTATGGCCGCGGCCCCAAGGGCGAGGTCTGGCAGTTGTTCGAGGACCTGCCCGGCCTGACCGATCTTTGCCGCGCGATCCTGACGCCGAAACCGCTCACCGTGGTGCTGACCGCCTATTCCATCCGCGCCTCCTTCTTCGCCATCCATGCCTTGATGCGCGACACCTTTGCCGGCATGGGCGGCACCGTTGAATCAGGCGAACTGATCATCCGCGAGCAATCCGCCGGCCGGGCGCTGTCGACATCGCTGTTTTCGCGCTGGGTGGCCTGAATGCCCGGGAGACCTGAATGCCCGGGAGTCCCGAATGAATGAGCGGCACGCAGGTGCGCCCGGGCAGGTCAAGGAAGTCACCAGCCTTGCCAATCCGCTGATCAAGGACATCAAGGCGCTCGCCCAGAAGAAATTCCGCGACCAGCAGAACGCCTTCATGGCCGAAGGGCTGAAGCTGGTCATCGACGCCCTCGACCTCGGCTGGTCGATCAGGACGCTGGTTTTCGCCAAGGCCGGACGCGGCAATGCGGCGGTCGAAAAGGTGGCGGCGCGCACGGTTGCCGCCGGCGGCACCGTGCTCGAAGTGTCCGAAAAAGTGCTGGTCGCCATCACCCGCCGTGACAATCCGCAAATGGTGGTCGGCGTCTTCCGGCAAAAACTGCTGCCGCTAAGAGACATCCGCGCTCACGACGGCGACGTCTGGGTGGCGCTCGACCGGGTGCGCGATCCCGGCAATCTCGGCACCGTCATCCGCACCGTCGATGCCGTCGGCGCCAAGGGCGTCATCCTGGTCGGCGAGACTACCGATCCTTTTTCTGTCGAGACCGTGCGCGCCACCATGGGCTCGATCTTCGCCGTGCCGGTGACCAAGGCGACGCCGGAAGCATTTCTGGCTTGGCGAAACAGCTTCTCGGGCCTAGTGGTCGGCACCCATCTGAAGGGTGCGGTCGACTACCGCTCGGTCGATTTCTCCCGAGGACCGGTGCTCTTGATGATGGGCAATGAGCAGCAGGGCCTGCCCGACAATCTGGCGGAAAGCTGCGACCGGCTGCTGCGGATTCCGCAGGCCGGCCGCGCCGATTCACTCAATTTGGCGGTCGCCACCGGAATCATGCTGTTCGAGATCCGGCGCGGCGCGCTGAAACTTGCCCCCGAGGACGCCACATCGTGAAATCATGGTCTCCCTATGCGCTGCTGGTGATGGTGGCAATCGCGCTCGACCAGTGGATAAAGCATCTGATCGAGACCGGCCTCGTCTTCCAGGAAAAGCTCGACCTGGTGCCATTCCTGGCGCTGTTTCGCACCTACAATACCGGCATCGCCTTCTCGATGTTCTCGTCCTTCGGCGACACCGGCCTGGTCGTCATCGCGGTCGTGGTCGTTGCCTTCGTGCTTTATCTGGCGACGCGCACGCCCTCCGGCCATGTGCTGGCCCGCATCGGCTTTGCCCTGATCATCGGCGGCGCGATCGGCAATCTGATCGACCGCGCCGTCTACGGCCACGTCATCGACTATATATTGTTCCACACGCCGGTATGGTCCTTCGCCGTCTTCAACCTTGCCGATGCCTTCATTTCGGTCGGCGCGGCGCTGGTCGTCTTCGACGAGTTCATCGGCTGGCGGCGCGAGGCCAAGCCGCAAGGCCCAGAAGCCTGACGGCCCGACTCTTTTGACCAATTGACCTCGCCGGACGGTCGCCGCACAGTTCGGCCAGAGCCAGCCAATGCCGACCGCCAGCCTTTGCGAAGCCGAGGAGAAGAGATGCCTGAAACCTTCAAAGCCATCCTCGTTTCGCGCGACGCCGAAAAGAAGCAATCGGTCGAGATCGTCGATTTCAGCGAAGCCGATCTGATGGAAGGCGACGTAACTGTCGCGGTCGAGGCGACGACGGTCAACTACAAGGACGGGCTGGCCATCACTGGGAAAGCGCCAGTGATCCGCCGCTGGCCGCTGGTGCCGGGCATCGATTTCGCCGGAACCGTCCTCTCCTCATCGCATGCCGACTGGCGCAAGGGCGACAAGGTCATCCTCAATGGCTGGGGCGTCGGCGAGACGCATTTCGGCGCCTATGCCGGGCGCGCGCGCGTCAACGGCGACTGGCTGGTGCCGTTGCCCGACGGCATCAGCGCCCACGATGCGATGGCGGTCGGCACCGCCGGCTATACGGCCATGCTCAGCGTCATGGCGCTGGAGCGGCACGGCATCCTGCCGGATCGCGGCCCGGTGGTGGTGACGGGTGCAGCCGGCGGCGTTGGGTCGGTCGCGGTCTCGATCCTGTCCAGCCTTGGCTATCACGTCATCGCCTCGACCGGCCGCAACGCCGAAAGCTCCTATCTGATCGACCTCGGTGCCGCCGAAGTGATTTCGCGCGAGGAACTCTCCCAGCCGGCCAAGCCGCTGGCCAAGGAGCGCTGGGCCGGCGGCATCGATGCCGTCGGCAGCCACACGCTGGCCAATGTGCTGTCGATGACCGCCTATGGCGGCGCGGTCGCCGCCTGCGGCCTGGCGAGTGGCATGGATCTGCCGTCGAGCGTCGCCCCGTTCATCCTGCGCGGCGTCTCGCTGCTCGGCATCGATTCAGTGATGGCGCCAAAGGCTGTGCGGCTGGAAGCCTGGCGCCGCATCGGCAGCGATCTTGATCTCAAGAAGCTCGCCGGCCTGTCGACGACCATCGGCTTCGACGGCATCATCACCGCCGCCCATGACATCGTCGAGGGCAAAATCAGGGGCCGCGTGGTTGTCGATATGTGAGGCTCCCGAAGCATGATCCCGAAAGGGAATCAGGTTTCGGAAAAGATCAGGCGATGCGGAAAACCGCCAAAAATGCATGACCGCTAAAATTCGAACGATCCGCCGCGCTTTTCCATAATCTCTATCTGGCAAGGAGTTCCGCATGATCGCGGAGTCCGCCAGGAAAGAGAAGAGCCGCGCCGAAAGCATCGACGGGCCGAACCCGGCGACGCCCAAGCGGCAGCATGTTGCCGCGCCGCCGCTGGCGCCGGATTTGCCGCGCCCCACGTCCGAGGGCCTGCCGTTCCTGACGGTGGTCGCCAGTGTCGTGCTGGCGGGCCTCTCCCACCTCACCGGTGCGCCGATCTTCATCACCCTCGGCCTGCTGGCGACAGGCCTTGCCGGCGTCGCCATGCACCTGCGCAACCGCCGCACCGTCCACCGCGCGACGGCCTTGCTCGACGAAACCGCAGCGCGCAGCCGCGCCGAAATCGAGACGCTGGCCGACCGTATGTGGGAGATGCAGGAGAGCGAGGAGCGTTTTCGCGGGCTGATCGATGCGCTCGGCGATCTCGTCGTCCACCGCGACCGCGATGGCCACATCGTCTACGCCAACAAGGTTTTCGCCAGCCTCGTCGGAACCGACCAACGCGACCTTGCCGGCAGGACCCTCGCCGAACACGGCATTGATGTCGGCATCGTCCCCGACGCCGCCTTTTCCGATCATGAATGCCTGAGTTCCACCGACGTCTCCATACGCACCCCGAACGGTCCGCGCTGGTTCTCATGGATCGAACTGTCGGTACGCGACAAGGATAGCGGCGCCGTCTCGCACCGGGCGATTGCCCGCGACATCACCGCGCGCAAACGCGCCGAATCCTCGCTGATCACCGCGCGCGAGCGCGCCGAATATGCCAGCCAGGCCAAGTCGCGCTTCCTCGCCACCGTCAGCCATGAGATCCGCACGCCGATGAACGGCATCATGGGCATGGCCAAGCTTCTGGCTGACACCAATCTGTCGCCCGAGCAGCGCACCTATGTCGGCGCTGTCTCGACCTCGGCCAGCGCCCTTTTGGCGCTCATCGAGGATTTGCTCGACTATTCCAAGATAGAGGCCGGCCGTTTCGACCCGGAGCCGCAGCCGACATCGCTGCGCGAAATCGCCGACAACATCGTCGAACTGATGGCAGCGAAAGCCTTCGCCAAGAACATCGGCCTCGGCTGTCATGTCGAGCCCGACGTGCCGCAGATGATCATGGCCGATCCCGGCAGGGTCAGGCAGGTGCTGCTCAACCTGATCGGCAATGCGATCAAGTTCACCGACACCGGCGGCGTGCTGGTCTCGATTGCGCGCGCCCGCACCGATACCAGCGACCGCATCTGCTTCACCGTTACCGACACCGGCCCCGGCCTGCACGAAGACGACATGGAGCGCATCTTCGAGGAATTCGAACAGTCCGACGGCACCTCGACCCGCACCCATGGCGGCGCCGGCCTCGGTCTGGCCATATCAAGGCGCCTGGTCGCCGCCATGGGCGGTGCCATTTCGGTGTCGAGCCGGCTTGGCGAGGGATCGGAATTCGTCTTCGAGATCCCGGCCGCAGGAGCAACCGAAGCACCGCAGAACCGGCAGAACATCCTGGCCGGCCGGCGCGCCGTGATCGTGTCGAAGAACGCCGTCGAGGCCGACGCCATCGCCCGCACCATCCGCGCCCATGGCGGCGCCGTCGACGTCGCCGCAACCGCTTCCCAGGCGACGCCCTTCGCCGAACATTGCGATGTGCTGTTGATCGACGCGGCCCTGGAGGACGGCGACGGCAGACTGCTCAAGCGCCTGCGCCAGAGTGGCTTTGCCGATTGCGAGGCGATCACGCTGATCGCGCCGACCGACCGCGGCATGCTTGGCGAATTCCGCACCAACGGCTACGCCACCTTCCTGGCAAGGCCGGTGCGCGGCGAAACGCTGCTGCGCGTGCTGTTGACCAATCACGCCCCTGCCTTGCCCCAGCCCAAGCCGGAAAAGAGCGGCGTGTCCGCCCTTCGTGTCCATGGCGGGCGCCGGCAAGGCTTGTCGGTGCTGATCGCCGAAGACAACGACATCAACGCCATGCTTGCCCGCGCCACGCTTTTGAAGGCGGGACATCGCGTGAAAGTGGTCGGCAATGGCAAGGCCGCGGTCGAGGCGGTGACCGAAGCCGGGCTGAAAAACCGCTTCGATGTGGTGCTGATGGATCTGCACATGCCGGTCATGGACGGGCTGGACGCGATCGCCGCCATCCGCCGCCACGAGGAGGAAATGGCTGTGCCGCCGGTTCCGATCATGGTGCTTTCGGCCGACAGCCAGGAAAAGACCCGCCACACCGTGCTCGCCCATGGCGCCAGCGGCTTTGTCACCAAGCCGCTCGATCCCGACGCGCTGGTCCATGCCGTCGAGGGCCAGGTGGCCGCCTGAATTCATGTCGCTCGAAAATGGCCCCGGTTTTGAGAAGACGACATGCACAAAACAAAGACTTGAAGCGCGTCGCGTGAATCGTCCCAGCGCGACGCGCTTCAAGGTGACGCTGGCGCAATCCTCGCGTCACGTAGGTAGCCGAATGAGGGTTTTCGCCAGCCGACGAAGTATTGCCCGTCGCGCCGTATCACGGTACTGTCACAATCCTGTTGCACCTACACCGTATCCCCGTGCCAAGAGGGATGGCTCGAAGGAGAATCACTCGTGCATACAGTTATGCCGGAATGTGACACTCGGCCCAGCGCAGGCGGCGCTTTGCTCGCCGCGCGGAACGCCGATGCCGTCGCAACAGGCGCACCGCTGGGCCGTATCGGCAATCTCGAAGTGCGGCTTGCCCGCAATGAGGCCGAGATCGCCGCCGCGCAGGAAGTGCGCTACCGGGTGTTTTATGACGAGCTTGGCGCCAGGAAGGACCTGTTCCAGGCGCAGGACCGGCGCGACGCCGACCGCTTCGACCCGCTGTGCGACCATCTCCTGGTGCTTGACACCTCGATCTCCGGCCCCGAGCATCGCCGCATCGTCGGCACTTACCGCCTGCTGCGGCAAGAGATTGCGGCGACCGCCGGCGGCTTCTATTCCGAAGGCGAGTTCGAACTGACCAAGCTGATCGCCCGCCATCCCGGCCAGCGCTTCCTTGAGCTCGGCCGCTCCTGCGTGCTGCCGGAATACCGCTCGAAGCGCACCATTGAGGCGCTGTGGCAAGGCATCTGGGCCTACATCAACCACTATGAGATCGGCGTGATGACCGGTTGTGCCTCGTTCCCTGGCACGGTGCCGGCTGCGCATGCCGAGGCGCTCACCTACCTTGCCCATCACTGCCGGACCAACTCCGCCTGGGATGTGCGGGCGGTCTCCGGCCGCTATTGCTCGATGGATCTGATGCCGATCGAGGCGGTCAACGCCAAGGCGGCGATCGCGGCCATGCCGCCGCTGGTCAAGGGCTATCTGCGCGTCGGCGCCCGCATCGGCGACGGCTGCGTCATCGACCGTGAGTTCTCCACCGTCGATGTGTTCGTGGTGATGCCGGTCCAGGAAATCGGCGCCCGCTACGTCAACTATTATGGCGGGGAAGCGCAGCGCTTTGCGGCGTGAGGCAGTAGGCAGTAGGCAGTAGTGAAGGCTGCCGCGAATTGCTGACTACCGACTATTCCCTATTCCCTAATCCCTCTCCCTACGGAATATCCTCCGGTCGCCGTCCCGGGCGGCTCTTGTAGGACGGAAAGGTCCAGCCGAATTTCAGCGCGCCGCCGCGCACCAGGAAAGCCGCGACGAAGCCGGCGATATCCGAGGCGAGCGGCGGCAGGCCGGCAAGATCGCCAAGTGTGTAGAGGCCGGCGCCCGCGAGTGCGGCGGTGACGTAGATTTCGGGCCTGAGCAGCACCGATGGCTCGCCGGCCAGCAGATCGCGCAGGATGCCGCCAAATGTGGCGGTCAACACGCCCATAACAACGGAGACGACCGGCGAGCCGGTGATGGCCAGCCCCTTGGCCGCGCCCATTACGGAAAAGGCCGCCAATCCGATGGCGTCGAGCCAGAGCAGCCATTTCCAGCGGGATTCGACGCGGTGGGCGATGAAGAAGACCAGCACCGCAACCGCCGCGCAAACCAGCACATAGCCGGAGTTGGCGACCCAAAAGACGGGCAGGTTGAGGATGACGTCGCGAAGCGTGCCGCCGCCAATGCCGGTGACGCTGGCCAGAAACAGGAAGCCGATAATGTCGAGCTGCTTGCGCGAAGCCGCCAACGCCCCGGTCGCGGCAAAGACGGCGACGCCGGCATAGTCGAGGAGGTCGATGGGTGTCAGGGACATGAGGTAGTAGGGATTGGGAATTAGGGAAAGTATGAATAACACGAAGCCGCGCGATTGATACGCCTGCCCCTATTCCCTATTCCCTATTCCCTATTCCCTATTCCCTACTGCCTACCCTACTCACGCATCCTTCTCGGCCTGCTCGTTCACCGGCCCCGGCTCGACCGGCGCTTCGGTGGCCGCGATCTTGGGGCCGCCCTTGGCGACCCCGACCATGGCCGGCCGCAGCACGCGCTCGCCGATCGAATAGCCCGGCTGCACGACCTGGACGACGGTGTTGGCCGGCACATCGGGATTGGGCACTTCGAACATCGCCTGGTGGAAATTCGGGTCGAACTTCTCACCTTCCGGTTCGAGCTTCTTCACCCCATGCCGTTCCAGCGTCGACAGCATGGCGCGCTCGGTGATCTCGACGCCGTCGATCAGCGCCTTGAAGCCGGCATCTCCGGCCGCTTTCGCCTCGGCGGGGATAGCATCGAGCGCGCGGCGCAGATTGTCCGACACCGACAGCATGTCGCGGGCGAAATTGGCCACCGCATAGGCGCGCGCATCATGCACGTCGCGGGCGGTGCGGCGGCGCAGATTCTCCATCTCGGCTGCGACGCGCAGCGCGCGGTCCTTCAGCTCCTCGTTTTCCTTCAGCAGCCGCACCAGCGCTTCATAGTCGCCGTCGATGCCGCCTTGCGTGCGCTCGGCCTCGGCCGTTTCGATATCCTCGGGCGCGCGTTCGTCTTTTGTCTGGTCGCTCATCGCCATTTCCCGTCATTCGAATGGTTTGGATTTGCGCCCGATATCGAGGTTTGGCGGCCAAAAATCAAGGGGCAAGCCCAGGAGGACGCCCCACAGCAGGCAATGTTGCGGGCTGCCCGTCGGACTTGGTGCGGGGCGCAAGGACGTTCAAAATTAATTCAAACTTTACCGTAACGGCAGCCTTTGCTTGCCAATACCCCGCTATGGGGAACCATTCAAAGCTTGGAGGAGTTTTGAAACCGACACAGGATTTGAGACAATGGACCGCAATACTGGCAACAGAAGCGAAGAGCTCGCCGCCGACATCAGGCGCCAGTTCGGCACCGAGGCGACGACGCGCTTCTTGCGCACCTTGCCGGCCTTCCGCACCGAGGCCGACATTCCCGCCCGTTTCCGGGATCTGCTCGACCGGCTGGACGGCATAGAAGCCAGCATGGCCGGCGGCCAACGCCGTCAATAGCGATGCTATCGCGCGACAATTACGCGCAGTAATTTTGCGTGAGCTTTTCCTTGCGGCAGCGGGACGCCCCGCCTATGCTTCCTGATGAACATGATTTCCCCCGAGACGGCCGCCAACAGCAAGCGCGCCTGGTTGAAGATCCTGGCGCGCTACAAGAAGCCCGACCGGCGACGCAGCACTCTTGAACTCGCCATCACCCTTATTCCTTTCGTTACGCTGTGGGCGCTGTCTTCGGCAGCCTATTCCTATGGCCACTGGTGGGGCTTGATCCTGATCCTTCCCGCCGCCGGTTTTCTGGTGCGGATCTTCATGATCCAGCACGATTGCGGCCACGGCTCCTTCTTCGCCAACCGCACTGCCGACGACTGGATCGGCCGCGCGCTCGGCGTGCTGACGCTGACCCCTTACGATTGCTGGCGGCGCGCGCACGCCACCCATCACGCCAGCGCCGGCAATCTTGACGAGCGCGGCATGGGCGATATCAGGACGTTGACGGTTGCTGAATACCGGCAGCTGTCTTGGCGGGGACGCCTTGCCTATCGTCTCTACCGCCATCCCCTGGTGATGTTCGGCCTTGGCCCGATCTGGCTGTTCATCTTCGAGCAGAGGCTGCCGGTCGGCATGATGCGCGGCGGCCTGACGCCCTGGGTGTCGTCGATGACCACCAATCTCGGCATCGCGGTCGCGGCAGCGCTGCTTATCTGGCTGGTCGGCCCCGGCGCTTTCCTGATCGTCCATTTGCCGATCGTGATCCTGGCCGGATCGGCCGGAATCTGGCTGTTCTACGTCCAGCACCAGTTCGAGGAGACGGAATGGGCGAAGGACGAAGAGTGGGAATTCCAGCGTGCCGCCCTGCACGGCTCGTCCTATTATGATTTGCCGCCGGTGCTGAACTGGTTCACCGGCAATATCGGCGTCCATCACGTGCACCATCTCTCGGCCAAGGTGCCGGGCTACCGGCTGCAGGAAGTGCTGCGCGACTATCCCGAACTGCGCGGCATCGGCCGCGTCACGCTCCTCGACAGCCTGCGCTGCGTCAAGCTTGCGTTGTGGGACGAGAACCGCCGCAAGCTGGTCTCGTTTCGCGAAGCGCGGGCCTTGGCCTAAAAGCAATTCCAGCAAAGTGTGAGGCGGTTTTCCGGGCTTTCGCTTGGGAATTCCGTAAGACAAAGAAAAAAACCGCCGCACCGAAGGCGCGGCGGCATCTCCCAAAAACCGGCTCAGGCAGCCTTGCGCTCCTCGCGCATCCAGACCTTGCAGCCCTGATCATGTCAGGCGCCTTTTCGGCGATCATGATGGACGGTGCATTGGTGTTGCCGCCGATGAGCGCCGATTCCTCCCTCGCGCCCGGCGGATATTTCCGTCCGGACAGCCAGGAGAAGGCCCGATCACAGTCTTTGTAAAGACAGGCGGAATTACCGTCGCGTCAGCTGTTGCGAACGCGCCGCCAGGAGTATTTCGGCCCCTTCGGCTCCGACGCTTCGGTCGGCTGATAGTAAAGGCCCAGCCCGCCTGTGCGGCCTTCTTCGAGGCGCTTCAGCAGAACCGGGTTGGAGATCTCGAACTCGTCGAAGCCGAGGCGCAGCATATGCGGCAGCTGGTCGACGAGCACCTGGCCCGTGGCGCGGACCGCGCCCTCGAAATCGTAGCGGCTGCGCAGCAATTCGCCCTTGGAAAACGAGCGGCCGTCGCTGAAGGCCGGAAAGGCCAGCGCCACCAGCGACAGCTGGTCGAGCAGATCCACGATCTTTTCCAGCTGGTCGCCCGGCAGCAATGCGACGCCCAGCCGCTCCTTGGCCGAGCGCCGCACCTCGGCATCAAGGCCGAGAAATGCCTGCAACGGCAGGATGAAGCGGCCATTGCCCGCCAGTGCATCCGCACTTTCGGCATGTGTCCACTCGTCTTCGCGAAACCCCGTCCGGGTCCAGAGGCGGGTCTCCGCTGTGGTCTGTTCAGTCATAGAAAATTCCTAAAGCCCTAAAAATCGAAAGTCCGCGAAAGCCGGTCCACACGAAACCGGCGGCCTCCGAGCGGAAGCCGCCGTTGCAGGCCAGCCTCACCTGAATATCACCATAGCTTAAAGGGATGCGTCGGTCAGCGATACTTCCAGTCCCGACAGATGGATGCCGCACTCGGTCTTGGCATGACCGGCCCAGCGTCCGCTTCGCGCATCCTCGCCCGGCTGCACCGGCTGCGTGCATGGGAAGCAGCCGATCGACAGATAGCCGTACGCAACCAGCGGATTTTCGCGCAGCGCATGCGCGCGCATGTAGTCAGCCTGGTCGGATGTCGTCCAGTGCGCCAGCGGATTGACGCGTACGCGCGGGCCGACCGCCTCGAACACCGGCAGCGCGGCTCGCGTCGCCGCCTGGAAGCGCTTCCGGCCGGTCAGCCAGGCGCGGAAGGGGGCGACGCCGCGCGCCAGCGGCTCGACCTTGCGCACGTCGCAGCAGGCATCGGTATTGCTCTGGTGCAGATTGCCGGTCGGATCGACCCGCTCGAGCGCCGCGTCTTCGGGCTTGATCACCCTGATGTTGGTCAGCCCGAAATCGGCGACCAGCGCATCGCGATAGCCCAGCGTCTCTCCGAAATGCTTGCCGGTGTCCAGGAAGATGACCGGCAGCGTGCGGTCGACCTTGGCGATCATATGCAGCAGGACGGCGGAATCCGCGCCGAAGGACGACACGGCGGCGATCTCGTCATGAAACAATTCGCTCGCCGCGCGTTCGATGATGTCGAGCGGGCTCAGATGTCCATACAGCGCGTCGAAGCCCGCCGCTTTGGCGGCGATGCTGTCGTCGACGTCGACGATGCGGTCAAGCGGCCTTGGTTTCGCCAGCATAGAGCGCCTCCTTGAACGGCGCGGGACCGACACGGCGGTAGGCGTCGATAAAACGTTCACTGGGACCGAGCCGAAGGCCGAGATAGGTGTCGACGATCTGCTCGATGGCGTCCGTGATCTCTTCCGAAGAGAAGCCGCGGCCGATGATTTCGCCAACCGAGGTGTTCTCGTCGGCCGATCCGCCAAGCGTCACCTGGTAGAGTTCGGAGCCTTTCTTCTCGACGCCGAGGATACCGATATGGCCGACATGGTGATGTCCGCAGGCATTGATGCAGCCGGAAATCTTCAGCTTCAATTCGCCGATCTCGCGCTGCCGCTCCAGCGAGGCGAAGCGAAGCGAAATCTCCTGCGCGATCGGGATCGAGCGCGCTGTCGCCAGCGCGCAATAATCGAGGCCAGGGCACGCGATGATGTCGCTGATCAGGTTGGAATTGGCCGTCGCGAGGCCAATGTCGACCAAAGCGTCGTAGACCGCTTTCAAATCGGCGCGCGCCACATGCGGCAGGATCAGGTTCTGCTCATGGCTGACGCGCAGTTCGTCGAACGCGTATTTCTCGGCGATGTCGGCGACCGCTTCCATCTGGCTGTCGGTGGCATCGCCCGGCACTTCGCCGATACCTTTCAGCGAAATCGTCACCGCGGCATAGTCGGGATGGCGATGCGTCACGACATTCTGGTCGAGCCAATCCGAGAAGCTTTTGGAATCGAGCCGCGCCAGCTTGATCGCCGCGTCGCCTTCCGGCCGGGCGGTCAGTGCCGGCGGCGCGAAATAGGCGTCGATGGCACGGATGTCGGCTTCCGGCAGCTTCAGCTCGGCGTCCTTCAGCTCCTGCCATTCGGCCTCGACCTGGCGGGTGATTTCCTCGACGCCGGTCTCGTGGACGAGGATCTTGATGCGCGCCTTGTACTTGTTGTCGCGGCGGCCATAGAGGTTGTACACGCGCAGGATCGCCGTGCAGTAGGACAGCAGCTCGGCTTCCGGCAGGAAGTCGCGGATCTTGCGCGCCACCATCGGCGTGCGGCCCTGGCCGCCACCGACATAGACGGCAAAGCCGAGCTCGCCGGCGGCGTTCTTCTTCAGATGCAGACCGATATCATGCGTCTGGATGGCGGCGCGGTCGCGCTCGGCCCCGGTCACCGCGATCTTGAACTTGCGCGGCAGGAACGAGAATTCCGGATGCACAGACGACCATTGCCGCAGGATCTCGGCATAGGGGCGCGGATCAGCGACCTCGTCGGCGGCGGCGCCGGCAAAGTGATCGGCGGTGACGTTGCGGATGCAATTGCCGCTGGTCTGGATGGCATGCATCTCGACGCTGGCGAGATCGGCCAGGATCGCCGGAATGTCGGACAGCGCCGGCCAGTTGAACTGGATGTTCTGGCGCGTGGTGAAGTGGCCGTAGCCCTTGTCGTATTTGCGCGCGATGTGGCCGAGCATGCGCAGTTGCGCGCTGTTCAGCGTGCCATAGGGCACCGCGATGCGCAGCATGTAGGCGTGCAGCTGCAGGTAGACGCCGTTCATCAGCCGCAGCGGCCGGAACTGATCCTCGGTGATCTCGCCGGACAGCCGGCGTTCGACCTGGTCGCTGAACTCGGCGACGCGGGCCTGGACAAAATCGTGGTCGAACTCATCGTAGCGGTACATGTTTCGTCTTTCAGGGCGCGTCCGCCCGTATTTTGTTACGCTGCCCGCGCAGCCTGCTTGCCCAGATCTTCCCGGATGGTCGGGCCGGCGGCGCGGATCTTTTCGCGCAAGCGTACCGGCACGACGACGCCATTGATGACTTCAACGTCGATCAGATTGACGTCGACAACCTCATTGTTGGCGTTGGCCTTGGCGCCGATTGCTTCCAGCCTGTCCTCTGCCGCTTGGTCATGGGCAAGGTCGGCATGGTCGACCGTCTCGGCCCAGCCGCCATCGGCGTACCAGACGGCGATGCCGTCGGAGAGGCGGTTTGCGGTCAGTATCTTCATGGCTCGACCTCTGCGTCGGCCGCGTTGGCGGCGCCCTCATAGTTATGGGCCGCGAGCGGCTCGGAACGTTCAAAGTTGGCGCCGGCAACCGCGTCGCCGATGATGGTCATCACCGGACCGGCCAGATCGGCGCGCTCTTCCAGCGACGGCAAATCGGCCAGTGTGCCGTGGAAACGGCGGCGGTTCTGCAAGCTGGCATTCTCGACCACGGCAACCGCCGTGTCCGGCGACAGGCCGGCCTCGATCAGTCGTCCGGCGACTTCGGCGGCGACCGAGCGGCCCATATAGACGGCGACGGTGGCGCCGGAAATGGCGAGCTTGGCCCAATCCGGCAGCGAATTGCCCTTCAGATCATGGCCGGTGGTGAACACCATCGACGAGGAGACGCCGCGCAGCGTCAGCGGCAGCTCGAAGTCGGCGGCGGCGGCAAAGGCGGCGGTGACGCCGGGGACGACATCATAGGCGATGCCGGCATCGCGCAGTGCGGCCATCTCCTCGCCGGCGCGGCCGAACACGAGCGGGTCGCCCGACTTCAGCCGCACGACGCGCTTGCCCTGCCTGCCGAGATCGACCAGCAGCGCATTGATCTCGGCCTGGCTCTTGGTGTGGCATCCCTTGCGTTTTCCGACCGGCAGCCGCTCGGCGTCGCGGCGGCCCATGGCGACGATCGCCTCCGGCACCAGCGCGTCATAGACGATGACGTCGGCTTCCATCAAAAGCCGATGCGCGCGCAGCGTCAGAAGATCCTCAGCACCTGGCCCGGCGCCAACCAACGCGATATGGCCCGAAGCCGGAGCCTTCGACAGCAACAGATCGGCGGCGGCGTCATGCGCCTGCGAAAGCTCGCCGGCTTCGACGGCGCGCGCCGGTGCACCCTGGAAAAAACTGCTCCAGAACTGGCGGCGGGCGTTGCCTTTCGGCAGCAGCTTTTCGGCGGCACCCCGGAACGAGGCGGCAAGCGCTGCCAGCGGCCCGAGCGACGGCGACAGCATGCGGTCGATGCGGCTGCGCAGCATCTGCGCCAGCACCGGACCCGCGCCTTCCGTGCCGATGGCGATGGCGACCGGGGCGCGGTTGACCAGCGCCGGGGTGAAGAAATCGCATAGCTCCGGCCGGTCGACGGCATTGACCGGAATGCCAAGGCGGCGCGCATCGTGGGCGACGCGGCGGTCGAGCGTCTCGTCGCCGCTGGCGGCAAACACCAGGACCGCGCCTTCGAGATGCGCGGCGTCGTAGGGGGCGTCGATACGGATGGCGCCGGTCGTGGCGATGAAGCTCAGCAATTCGGCGTCGGCAACATCGGCAATGATGCGAAGCACAGCACTCGACTGATCAAGTAGCCGCGCCTTGGCCAACGCTTCGCCTCCGCCGCCGACGATGGCCACGGCTTCGCCTTCGACCCGCATGAAGACCGGGAACGCGGTGAGCTTGGGATTGGTGTGCGGCATGACGAACAGATTCCGGAACAATTCGGCAGTTTTAGGCGCGGACGCGAAAAAGCTGAAGGAACCCACTCGCGCATCCCCTGACGGGAGGCAATCGGTTTTCCGCAAGCCAAAGGGCCAAGAGAAAAATATTCCACATCCGCATATCAGGCGGATTCAAGCTGCTGCCGCAGGCTTTGTTCTGCGGCTCTTTTATCCGGCAGTCGGCCAAGCTGCAAAATTATTTTTTCTAAATTCTACCAATTTAGTAGATTAAAGCCGTGACCTCCGGACATTGCTCCGATAGACGATAGATCGGGCTTGATATGGCTGCGTGCGATCTCGGCGAACGAAGTGGAACGTTCCCGCTTCGCCACGCGTTCTGCCCCTGCCGTAACAGACAATCGTCGGCTGGATTTGAACCTTCAAACAGGAGCGCGCAAATGAGCAAGATCAACCTGAAACATGGCCTTCTGGTCATGGTGGCCGATGGCGAGAAAGCGCTGTTCCTGAAGAACGAGGGCGACAATCTCTATCCGAACCTGCAGCTCTTCCAGGAGATGAAACAGGACAATCCGGCAACGCGCGAACAAGGCAGCGACAGTTCCGGCCGCTACAATGACGGCCCCTCCGTGCATCGCAGCGCGGTTGAGGAAACCGACTGGCACCGGCAAGGCAAGGAACGCTTTGCCGAAGAGATCGCGGACCGGCTCTACAAGCTCGCCCATCACGGCATCTTCGACGACATCGTGCTGGTCGCGCCACCGCTGGTGCTCGGCACCATGCGCAAGAAACTGCACAAGGAAGTCACCGACAAGGTGCAGGCGGAGATCCCAAAGACCCTGACCAACCGCCCGCTGATCGATATCGAGGCCATGCTGCAGGCGGCGTGACGCATCGATCATTCGGTATTGGCGCGCGCAGCGGTTTTGCTGCGCGCGCCTTTCGTTTTCGGTGCCTCTGGCCACCAATTTACGTCTTGCGGGTTGCGTCGCCCGCACCCCCTCCACCATATTGAAAAAGGCGGCGGCTGCGGGCGGCGCACACCCGACATTTCCCGAAAGGCGCTCCATAGACAATGCCGCATGACACGCCCCTTATCGCCACCATCGTCGCCGGTCTGGGGCTGGCATTCATCTTCGGGGCGCTCGCCAACCGTTTTCGCATCCCGCCGCTGGTCGGCTACCTCGTCGCCGGCGTACTGGTCGGACCGAACACGCCGGGTTTCGTCGCCGATGCCGGTCTTGCCAATGAGTTGGCCGAAATCGGCGTCATTCTGCTCATGTTCGGCGTCGGCCTGCATTTCTCGCTGAAGGACCTTCTCTCCGTCCGCGCCATCGCCGTACCCGGCGCCATCGTCCAGATCGGCTTTGCCACCGCGCTCGGCGCCGGCCTCGCATGGATGCTCGGCTGGTCGATGGGCGCAGGCCTCGTCTTCGGCCTGGCGCTTTCCGTCGCGTCCACAGTGGTGCTGTTGCGCGCGTTGCAGGAGCGACGGCTGATCGAGACCGAGCGCGGCCGCATCGCCGTCGGCTGGCTGATCGTCGAGGACCTCGCCATGGTGCTGGCGCTGGTGCTTTTGCCGGCGTTGGCCGGCGTGCTCGGCGGCCAGCCGCAGGTCGATGACCATGCGAGCCTTTTGTCGCTGCCGGCCAGCTACGGCATCTGGGGCGTCGTCGGCCTCACGCTGGCCAAGGTCGTCGCCTTCGTCATCGTCATGCTGGTGGTTGGCCGCCGCGTCATTCCGTGGATCCTGCATTACGTCGCCCATACCGGCTCGCGCGAACTGTTCCGGCTGGCGGTGCTGGCGATCGCGCTCGGCGTCGCCTTCGGCGCCGCCAAACTGTTCGGCGTCTCGCTGGCGCTCGGTGCCTTCTTCGCCGGCATGATCATGAGCGAATCCGAGCTCAGCCACCGCGCGGCGGAGGAATCACTGCCGCTGCGCGACGCCTTCTCGGTGCTGTTCTTCGTCTCGGTCGGCATGCTGTTCGATCCGTTCAGCCTGATGAGCAATGGCTGGCCGATCCTGGCGACGCTGGCCATCATCGTCATCGGCAAGTCGCTGGCCGCCTTCGTTATCGTCATCGCCTTCCGCTATCCGCTGGGAACCGCCTTGATGATCTCGGCCAGCCTCGCGCAGATCGGCGAGTTCTCCTTCATCCTGGCGGAGCTCGGCGTCGGGCTGAAGCTGTTGCCGCAACAGGGACGCGACCTGATCCTGGCAGGCGCCATCCTGTCGATCCTGGTCAATCCGCTGATGTTCCTCGCCCTCGACTGGATGAAGCCATGGCTGGACGCGCGCGCCGCCAAGGCAGCACCACCGGAAGAGGCCAAGCCGGTCGGCCCGGCGACGCAGCCCGGACAAGTGGCCTCGGTGGCCGCTGCTGCCAAAGAGGACGGCCCGCCGCCACGCACAACGCTTTCGGGCCACACCATCCTGATCGGCTACGGCCGCGTCGGCAGCCTGGTCGGCGCGGCGCTGAAACAGGCATCGCTGCCCTTCCTGGTCATCGAGGACGCCGACAAGACGCTGGCGAGGCTCAGAGACGACGGCGTCGAAATCGTCTCCGGCAATGCGGCCAGCGCGAGCGTGTTTGCCGCCGCCAATCCGCAGGGGGCCAAACGCTTGATCCTTGCCATCCCCAACGCGTTCGAGGCCGGGCAGATCGTGCTCAGGGCGCGCGCCGCCAACCCCGGCATCAACGTCATCGCGCGGGCCCATTCCGATGCCGAGGTCGAGCACCTGATGGGGCTCGGCGCCGACACCGTCATCATGGGTGAACGCGAAATCGCCCGCGGCATCGTGCAAGAAGTGCTGGAGCAAAAGCTGATGCCGCGCCCCGAAGCCATTGAGCCCTCCCCGGCCTGAGGCTTGCCCACAGGCGCGTTGATCACGCCACGAAGGCGGAGCCGCCATTGTGCGCGACGCTGGCGAGATACTTTGCCGGCGGCTTGCCGAGCGCTTTCTTGAACATGGTGATGAAGGCGGTGACGGAGGCGTAGCCGAGATCGCCCGAAACCTGCTGGACACTCGCACCGGAGGCCAGCTCCCGTATGGCGACGATCAGGTGCAATTGCTGGCGCCAGCGGCCGAAGCTCAGTCCGGTCTCCTTCACCACAAGACGGGCGAGACTGCTTTCTGAGAGCGCGACGCGGGTGGCCCACTCGGCAAGCGTGCTGCGGTCGGCAGGGTCTTGCGCCAACGCATCGGCGATCCGCCGCAAGCGCGGCTCGGCGGAGATCGGCAAATGCAGCTGCTGGACCGGCATGCGCGGCAGTTCGGAGAGCAGCATCCCAGTCAAAAGCGCGTCCTTCCCGTCGTCTTCCTCCATGCGGTCGGCCAGCTCGATGATCAATTCGCGCAGCAGCGGCGAGATCGACAGCGTGCAGCACCGGTCCGGCAGATCGGCGGCTCCCGGCTCGATATAGACGAAGAAAATCCGCGCATTGGCGGTCGCGATATTGCTGTGTTCCATGCCGCCGGGAATCCACACCCCGCAATGTGGCGGCACCATCCACAGGCCGCTCGGGACGCGGCATGTGACGCCACCGCCGAGCGCGAAGACGAGCTGGCCCTTCCGATGCCAATGGGTCGCCACTTCCGCTTTGGTTTCGGTGACATCGACGCGCACCGCAATTGCAGGAGCGATCACATCATCGACGTCGAAATTGACCCACGGGTAGCGGAGAGGCTGTCTCATGATTGACGGCTTTTAGCGACTATTCGCCATGATAGCTAAATTCTTTGATCCGGGAAGTCGATAGGCTCCGGTTCGTGGCTGGCATGTCACAAACCGGCAGGAAGGCTTCCCATGCGCGCCCTCGTCATCTCTCCCGACAGCCCCACCGGACTGACCTTTGCCGAGGCCAACGAACCTCAACCCCTCGCCAACGAAGCGCTTGTCTGCGTCCACGCAACCTCGTTGAACCGCGGCGAACTGCGCCTGCTCACCATACGCCCAAAAGGCTGGATACCCGGCCAGGACATCGCAGGGATTGTCGAACGGGCGGCAGCCGATGGCTCCGGGCCTGCCGTCGGCGCCCGGGTTGTGGCTTTGGTCGACGAGGCCGGCTGGGCGCAACGGGTCGCCGTTCCGACCGACCGCTTCGCCGTCATCCCGGATGAGGTCAACTTCGTTTCCGCCGCCACGCTTCCCGTGGCGGGCACGACGGCCCTAAGGGTCTTGCGCCATGGCGGCGACCTCGCGGGACAGCAGGTCCTGATCACCGGCGCGAGCGGTGCGGTCGGCCGTTTCCAGATCCAGCTCGCCCGCGAGCAAGGCGCCGCGGTGACCGCAATCGCCGCTGCCCGGCATGCCGAGGATCTGCGCAGCCTTGGTGCCAAACAGGTTGTCGAGTCGATCGAACTGGCTGAAGGACCATTCTCGCTGATCACCGAGTCGGTCGGCGGCCAAAGCCTAGCACTCGCTATCGAGCGCGTCGCGCCGGGCGGTACCATCGTCATGTTCGGTTCGAGCAGCGGCGAACTCACACCGGTTGGCTTCAGGCAGTTCGTTCCCGGCCACGAGGGTGCGAGGCTTCAGACCTTCGCCTATTACACATCAGGCCCAGCCATTGGCGCGGACATCGCCCCGCTGCTCGCTCTGGTGTCGGCTGGCCGGCTGGAAACCCGCGTGTCCTTGACGTTGCCGTGGACAGACATCGCTCAGGCCCTGGATGCGCTCAGACAGCGCAGCTTCAGCGGCAAGGCTGTTCTCACCATCGCCGGATGAGCAGTCTGTCAGTGCTCAGACGTGCTGGCCGCCATTGATGTGGATTTCCGAGCCCGTCACGTAGGACGCCTGCTGCGAGCACAGGAAGAAGATGATGTCGGCGACCTCAGCCGTGGCGCCGAGGCGCCTGAGAGGGATCGTCTCGACGATCTTGTCGGTGCCCGGCGATAGGATCGCGGTGTCGATCTCGCCCGGCGCGATCGCATTGACGCGGATGCCGTGCGGGCCGAAATCATGCGCCATCTCGCGCGTCAGCGAGCCGAGTGCCGCCTTCGAGGTCGCATAGGCGGTGCCGGCGAAAGGATGCACGCGCGTGCCGGCGATCGAGGTGACGTTGACGATCGAACCTTTTGCTGCCGCAAGCTCCTTGAAGAGACCACGCGCCAGCATGATCGGCGCGAAGAAATTTACCTGGAACACATCGCGCCAGACATGCATCGGCGTGTCGATCGAATCCATGCGGCTGTTGCCGTCCTTGAGCTTCGGCGAAATGCCGGCATTGTTGACCAGCGCGTGCAATTGCCCGCCATGCGCTTCCAGCCGGTGACGGATCTCCGAGACGGCGATGCCGACATCCTCCTGGTCGGCGAGATCGACCTTGATGTGGTCCTCTGGGCCGGCTGGCCACGGGCAATCCTCGGCAAAAGCCTGGCGCGAACAGGTGATGACCCGCCAGCCCTCACGCGAAAAGCGCTTGACCGTGGCATGGCCGATGCCGCGGCTGGCTCCGGTCAGCACGATGGTTTTTCTGGTGTCGGTCTCAGCCATGTCTGTCACTCCGGCCGGAGATGTAGCCGAATGCGGCGGAGGTGGCGAGAGGCCGAATTGTCACCGCAGCTCTCATATGAGGAACGGATTGCCAGCTCGCCATTGGTTTGAAGCCAGAATGACGAGCCGCTCAGCCGCCGCCGAGAATATCCAGGATTGAGGTTTTCCGCTTCTTGGCCGGGCCGCCGACGCTGCCCGGCGGTACCGGGTGCTTGATCGAGGCCGTGGTGCCGCCGTCGCCCGGCATGTCGAAGCCGTCGGCATCGACCGTTTCGGCCGGACGGCGGACCGGTGCTTGTGCGGGTACAGCAGCAGGTGCCGGCGCGGCAGCAGGCTCCGAACGGCTGACGGCCACCGCAGGCAACGGCGCCGCCTGATTGTTATCGACTGACGGAATATCGTCGGGCACGATGGTATCTGGAGGCGTCGATTTCCAGGTCCCGGGCAGCGGCCTGACCGGCACGCCTTCATGCGCCGCCACCATGAATTCGTGCCAGGCCTGTGCCGGCAGCGCGCCACCGGTGACCTTCTTCATCGGCGTGCCGTCATCATTGCCGAACCATACGCCGGTGGTGAGGTTTGCGGTGTAACCGACGAACCAGGCGTCGCGCGAATTCTGGCTGGTTCCGGTCTTGCCGGCAGACGGCCAGGCGAAGGCCGCCTTCTTCGCCGTGCCGATCTCGACCGTGCCGGTCATCATCGAGTTCATCATGCCGACAATGTTCTGCTTGACGACGCGCGGCGCGCTGCCGCCATTGTCGTCATAGAGCACCTTGCCTTCGGTCGTGGTGATGCGGCGGATGAAATGGATGTCGGGCTTGTAGCCGCCATTGGCGAACGGCACATAGGCCGATGTCAGCTCCAGCGGCGTCACCTCCGAAGTGCCGAGCGCGATCGAGGTGTTGGCGATCAGATCGGATTGGATGCCCATACGGTGCGCCGCCTCGACCACGGCGTCGGGCCCGACTTCCATGGTCAGCTGTGCGGCGACGGAATTCAGCGACTTCGCCAAAGCGGTCGCCAACGTCACCTTGCCGAAATACTTGCCGCCGTAGTTGTCCGGTGTCCACTTGCCGATCTTGATCGGTGCGTCGTTGCGCACGCTGTCGGGCGTGCGGCCGGCTTCCAGCGCGGCCATATAGACGAACGGCTTGAACGCCGAGCCCGGCTGGCGGCGTGCTTCGGAGGCGCGGTCGAACTGGCTGGTCGAATAGTCGTAGCCGCCGACCATGGCGCGCACGGCGCCGGAATTGTCGATCGAGACCAGCGCGCCTTGGCTGACATTGAGCTTCTTGCCGCTCTCGTCGATCAGCCGGCGGATCGACTCTTCGGCGAGCTTCTGCAGGTTGAGGTCGACGGTGGTGTCGACGACGATGTCGCTGCGCACGTCGCCGATCAAATCGGGCAGCTCTTCCATGATGGTGTCGGCGACGTAGTTTTCCGAACCGGTCCAGTACGATGGCGCGCGCGTTGCCGGCGCGCTCATCGCCGAGGCCAGTTCCTTGGCGCTGATCTTGCCTTCGTCGCGCATGGCGGCGAGCACCAGCTGCGAACGCTCCTCCGCCGCCTTCGGATCCCGCGCCGGCGACAGTCGCGACGGCGCCTTCAAGAGGCCGGCGAGAAGGGCCGCCTCCGACAGAGTGACATCGCGCGCGCTCTTGCCGAAATAGCGGCGCGAGGCCGCCTCGACGCCATAGGCGCCGGAGCCGAAATAGACCCGGTTGAGGTACATTTCGAGGATCTGGTCCTTGGTATGCTTGTGCTCCAGCCACAGCGCCAGCAGCACTTCCTGCACCTTGCGCTCCAGCGTGCGGTCGGGCTTCAGGAACAGGTTCTTGGCCAGTTGCTGGGTCAGCGTCGAGCCGCCCTGCGAGAAACGCCGGCCCAGAACATTGGTCACCATGGCGCGTGACAGGCCGATCGGGTCGATGCCGAAATGCGAATAGAAGCGGCGGTCCTCGATGGCGATGACGGCTTCCGGAATGTAGGGCGACATTTCGTGCAGGCCGACCGCCTCGCCGCCGCTCATGCCGCGGTTGGCAAGCAGTTGCCCGTCGACCGAGACGATCTTGATGTTGGGGGCACGGTCGGGGATGGACCAGGTGGTCGCCGCCGGCATCTTGGCGCCGTAATAGACGACAATGCCGGCCACCGCGATGCCGCCCCAGATGCAGAGCACGAAGCACCAGTAGAACATCCGCGCCGTCACGCCGAACAGCCCGCGCCGGGGTTTGCCGCGCTTGCCGCGTGACGATGATTTTGCCTTGGAGGTTTTGCGCGCCGAAGATGATTTGCGATTGGCCGGCACGACCCGATCCTCCTCGTTCACCGAAAAACCGGCCGCGGATTTCGCCTTTGGCGATCCCTCGAAGCTGGGTTCGATGCGACTGTCTCTGCGGTTCGCCATGCGTTGCGCTGTCTTCCCGGTGTCAATGGCGCTCGGGTTGGAGGGTAGATGCGGCGGTTTAAGGGCGCGTTAAAGCAGGGTTTATGCACCCTTCTGAAATTCCTTAAGAATTTCTAAAAATCCGCTGCCGCCAACTGGGTCCGAAAGCCGCATCCTCGCGGCCTGTCTGCCGCAAAAGGCAGAGGCCCTGGCTACCCCGAATATTTCAATTCTGCTGGATCGAAATGCCCTTGTCGTCGATCTTCAGTTCGACGCCCTTGGGCTTGGTCTGTTCGTGATAGACATATGCACCGAGCGCGATGACCACGACAACGAGCGCGCCGACAAGGAGATAGAGAGTGTTCTGTTTCACGGCGCGCTCCTTTGGCAGCAATTCCAGGAAAGCACAGGCTTTCTCCTGAGGAATTGCGTTGAATGAAAACTTAGAGCGTCAAGCTCGCTTCAGAACCTTGACCAGCACCAGCAGGATGACGGCGCCGATCGTGGCGTTGATGATGGCAGCCAGAATGCCGCCGCCGATAGCGAAGCCGAGCCTTGGAAATAGCCAGCCGGCGATCAGGGCGCCGATAATGCCGACGATGATGTTGCCGATGAGGCCGAAGCCGAAGCCCGAGACGATGAGGCCGGCGAGCCAGCCGGCAATGGCGCCGATTATGATGAAGATGAGAAGGCTTTCGATGCCCATGACGCGTTCCTCCAGGAAGAGAGGCTACGGAGCGGAAGGCCCCGAATCGGCCTCGATATCAACGACTTCAGGCTATGCGAAAGCAGTTGCACCCGCCAGCGGCGCTCATTGATCGTCGTCATCGTCGCTGGAGACTGGCCGCCAGCTGGTCGGGTCGACCTTTTTCTGGGTATCGCTGTCGGTGTAGACCCACCAGGCGCCGTCGCGATATTGCCCGACGGATTCGCTGACGACGCCGGCGCCGTCCTTCCACAGGACAGTGACCTTGGAGCCATCCGTCGGGGCGGTCGCTATCGGCTTGCGGTCTGCCACGTCATCCCCCTCATTGAGTCGACAGAAACGCCACGACGCGTGTCTGGTTCCAAGGCTGCCGGAAGCGTTATCCGAAGGCCATCAGCTGTGGGCAAAAATATCCTCTTCGTCCCAACCCATCAAATCGAGCTTGGCACGCGTCGGCAGGAAGCGGAAGCAGGCGTCGGCTTCCTTGGTGCGCCCGTCCCGCGCCAGGCGTCCAGCCAGCACCTCGCGCAGACGGTGCAGATAGAGAACGTCGGAAGCGGCATATTCGAGCTGTTCGGGCGACAGGGTCTCGGCCGCCCAGTCCGACGATTGCTGCGCCTTCGACAGGCCGACGCCAAGCAGTTCGAAGCAGATGTCCTTCAAGCCGTGCCGGTCGGTATAAGTGCGGGTCAGCCGCGAGGCGATCTTGGTGCAGAACACCGGCTCCGGCATGACGCCGAAGGCGTTGTACAGCACGGCGAGGTCGAAACGGCCGTAATGGAAAAGCTTGGTGATGCCGCGGTTGCGCAGCAGGCTGACGAGGTTCGGCGCTTTCTTCTGGCCGGGCGCGATCTGGATCACGTCGGCCGAGCCATCGCCGGGCGAAATCTGCACCACGCACAGCCGGTCGCGGTGCGGGTTCAAGCCCAGCGTCTCGGTGTCGATGGCCACCGCGTCGACATTGTAGTGGGCGAGGTCGGGCAGATCGTTCTTGTGGAAGCGGATGTCGGCCATGGTTTTCTCCGGATCGCAGCGTAACCCGTCCTCGCCGCGATCCGCTGAAAAATCAACAAGAAAACTTCCTAGCCTCCTCAGCGCGTCAGCGCATCGAGAATGCGCGCCCAGGAGCGCTGGCCCTTGTGGAAGGAGGTCAGCTCGTATTTCTCGTTGGGCGAGTGGATGCGGTCGTCGTCGAGGCCGAACCCGACCAGCAGCGATTCCATGCCGAGATAGGTCTGGAAGTCGCCGACCACCGGTATCGAGCCGCCGCTGCCCGTCGTCACCACTGGCTTCGGCCATTCATCCGACAGCGCAGTCTTGGCCTTGGCCAGGAATGGCGAGTCGTAGGAAAGCTGAATTGCCGGCCCGCCGCCATGCGGGTGGAATTCGACCGAACAGTCCCCGGGAATGCGCGCCTCGACGAATTCCCGGAACGCGGCGCGGATCTTCTCGGGGTCCTGCTTGTGGACAAGACGGAAGGAGATTTTCGATGATGCTTCCGCGGCGATCACCGTCTTGAACCCCTTGCCGGTATAGCCGCCGATGATGCCGTTGAACTCGGCCGTCGGCCGCGCCCAGGTCAGTTCCATCACCGAGCGGCCTTTTTCGCCCGACGGGATCGAGAGGCCGATCGGTCCGAGGAAGGTCTCGGCTGTCTCGCCCAATGTCTCCCAGGATTTCAGGATCTGCGATGGCGTCTCCTCGACCCCGTCATAGAAACCGGGAATGGTGATGTGGCCGTTCTCGTCATGGATGTCGGCGAGGATTTTCGCCAGGATGCGGATCGGGTTGGCGGCGGCGCCGCCATAGAGGCCCGAATGCAGGTCGCGATCGGCGGCCTTGACGGTGACCTCCTCGCCGACCATTCCGCGCAGCGAAACGCAGATCGACGGCGTCTCGCGGTCCCACATGCCGGTGTCGCAGACCAGCGCGAAATCGGCCTTGAGCTCATCGGCATTGGCCTCGAGGAACGGCTTCAGCGACGGCGAACCGGACTCCTCCTCGCCCTCGAACAGGATGGTGATGCGGCACGGCAGATTGCCATGCACCTGTTTCCAGGCGCGGCAGGCCTCGACGAAGGTCATCAGCTGCCCCTTGTCGTCGGCCGAGCCACGGCCGGTGATTACCTTGTGACCGGGCTCGATCTCCTTGACCGCCGGCGCAAACGGGTCGTTCTCCCAAAGCTCGATCGGATCGACCGGCTGCACGTCGTAATGGCCGTAAAACAGCACATGCGGCGAACCGGCGGGGCCTTCATGGTGCGCAACCACCATCGGGTGTCCCGGCGTGTCGCGCACCGAAGCGTCGAAGCCGATCAGCTTGAGGTCCGCCACCAGCCACTCCGCGGCCTTGCGGCAGTCGGCGGCATAGTCGGAATCGGTCGAGATCGACTTGATGCGAAGCAGGCCGAACAGGCGCTCCAGGCTATGGTCGAGATTTTTGTCGAGACGGTCTAGGACGGAGGAAATGGTGGACATTACTGCGGGCCTTTCTTTTCGGTGCCGGGACCGTAAAGGCAGCGCATCAAAACGAAAAGCCCGCGATCGTTGGACCACGGACCGTAAACACTTGTCAGAAGGCAAAAAAGAACCGCCGTGGTGGAGGGGAACCACGGCGGTCTTCTACTCGAAACGATGCGGCAGCCCGGAGAGGGGGGATAGGCTGCCGCAATTGTCCGGGATAGGCGGGGGACGGGCCTTGCTCCGGACTCGGCGAAAACTGCCGACAACCTTTATTTGTGTCTCGGATCGTGGCGTTTCAAGGGCACAAAAATTACACTTTTGTAACATCGCCGTGAGCGCCGAGGCAAACAGCAGCAGGGCCTATCGGCAGGCAGGCTCTGTCAGCATGTCGCCGCAACACCTGTTGGAAGCCCGCCTTTGCCATGGACCGCGCCGTCCCGCCGCGCTATCCCTGCCGGCATGAAAAAAGGCGATCATCTCTTCCTTATCGACGGCTCCGGTTACATCTTTCGCGCCTATCATGCGCTGCCGCCGCTAACCCGCAAATCCGATGGGCTACCGGTCGGCGCGGTCTCCGGCTTCTGCAACATGTTGTGGAAGCTGATGCAGGACGCCCGCAACACCGATGTAGGCATTGTGCCGACGCATTTAGCGGTCATTTTCGATTATTCGTCGAAAACCTTCCGCAACGATCTCTACCCGGAATACAAGGCAAACCGCAACGCGCCGCCCGAAGACCTGATCCCGCAATTCGGTCTGATCCGCCAGGCAACCGTGGCCTTCAACCTGCCTTGCATCGAGATCGAAGGCTACGAGGCCGACGACCTCATCGCCACTTATGCCAGGCTGGCGTGCGAGGCCGGCGGCGACACCACTATCATCTCCTCCGACAAGGATCTGATGCAGCTGGTCGGACCCACGGTCGGCATGTACGACCCGATGAAGGACCGCCAGATCGGCATCCCCGAAGTCATCGAGAAATGGGGCGTGCCGCCGGAAAAGATGATCGACCTGCAGGCGCTGACCGGCGACTCCGTCGACAATGTGCCGGGCGTACCCGGCATCGGGCCGAAGACGGCGGCGCAATTGCTGGAACAGTTCGGCGACCTTGACGGGTTGCTCGCAAGGGCCAGCGAGATCAAGCAGGAAAAAAGGCGCGAATCCATCATCGCCAATGCCGACAAGGCGCGCATATCGCGCCAGCTGGTGACGCTGAAGAACGACGTGCCGGTGACCGACGGGCTCGACGATTTCGTGTTGCACGCGCCGGACGGGCCGAAGCTGATCGGCTTCCTCAAGACCATGGAATTCACCTCGCTGACCCGGCGCGTTGCTGAAGCGACCAGCACCGAAGCCGGCGATGTGCAGGCTGTCGCCGTCACCGTCGAGCGCGCCGACACCGCGCACGGCCCCGATGTCGGTTCCGGCATAGCGGCGCCTGCGGCAACACAGGATGAAGCCAAAACCGAAACCGCCAGGGCCGGCGACGCCCCTTCGCTGCTTGCCGCACTTCGCCTGGAAACGGCCGCTGCGGCCAAAATCGATCCCGCCGCCTATGTCGCCATTCGCGACACGGCAACGCTCAAGACCTGGCTGGCCCAAGCCAAGGAGACCGGAACCGTCGCCTTCGACACCGAAACCACGTCTTCCGATCCGATGCTGGCCGACCTCATCGGTTTCTCCCTGGCGATCGGCCCCGGCCGCGCCGCCTATGTGCCGCTCGCCCACAAGAGCGGCGCTGGCGACCTGCTCGGCGGCGGCACGCTGGAGAACCAGATTCCGGTCCGCGAGGCGCTGGCGCTGCTGAAGCCGTTGCTGGAAGACAAATCGGTGCTCAAGATCGCCCAGGACGCCAAATACGACATCGTCGTCATGAGCCGCCACGGCATCGATATCGCACCCTTCGACGACACGATGTTGATTTCCTATGTGCTCGACGCCGGCACCGGCCACCACACTTTGTCCTCGCTTGCCGACAAATGGCTCGGCCATGCCACGACGCCGCTCAAGGATCTCGCCGGTTCCGGCAGAAGCTCGGTCGGGTTCGAGCAGGTCGACATCGACCGGGCGACCGCCTACGCCGCCGGCCATGCCGACGTAGCGTTGCGGCTGTGGCAGGTGCTGAAGCCGCGGCTTGCCGCCAAGGGCCTCGTCTCGGTCTATGAGCGGCTGGAGCGGCCGCTGGTGCCGGTGTTGGCCCGGATGGAACAGCGTGGCATCTCGGTCGACCGCCAGATCCTGTCGCGGCTCTCCGGCGAGCTGGCACAAGGCGCTGCACGGCTGGAGGAGGAGATCTACGGCCTTGTCGGCGAGCGCATCAACATCGGGTCGCCAAAGCAACTCGGCGACATCCTGTTCGGCCGCATGGGCCTGCCCGGCGGCTCCAAGACCAAGACCGGGCAATGGTCGACCTCCGCGCAGCTTCTGGAAGACCTCGCCGCCGAAGGCCACGAACTGCCGCGCAAGATCGTCGACTGGCGTCAGCTGACCAAGCTGAAATCGACCTACACCGACGCGCTGCCCGGCTTCATCCATCCCGACACCAGGCGCGTGCACACATCGTATGCGCTGGCCGCAACGACGACGGGCCGGCTGTCCTCCTCCGATCCCAATCTGCAGAACATCCCGGTGCGCACCGCGGAGGGACGCAAGATCAGGACGGCCTTCATCGCCGACAAGGGCCAGAAACTGGTCTCGGCCGACTACAGCCAGATCGAATTGCGCGTGCTTGCCCATGTCGCCGAGATCCCGCAGTTGAAGCAGGCCTTCGCCAATGGCGCCGACATCCACGCCATCACCGCCTCGGAAATGTTCAACGTGCCGGTCGAAGGCATGCCGTCCGAAGTGCGCCGCCGCGCCAAGGCGATCAATTTCGGCATCATCTACGGCATCTCGGCCTTTGGGCTCGCCAACCAGCTGTCGATCCCGCGCGAGGAGGCCGGCGCCTACATCAAGAAGTACTTCGAGCGTTTCCCCGGCATCCGCGACTATATCGAGGCAACAAAGGCCTATGCGCGCGAACATGGCTTCGTCGAAACCATCTTCGGCCGCCGCATCCACTATCCTGAGATCCGGTCGTCAAACCCGTCGATCCGCGCCTTCAACGAGCGCGCCTCGATCAACGCCAGGCTGCAAGGCACCGCCGCCGACATTATCCGTCGCGCCATGGTGCATATGGACGAGGCGCTGGAGAAGGCCGGCCTGTCCGCCCGCATGCTCTTACAGGTGCATGACGAATTGATCTTCGAGACGGTTGAAGCGGAAGTCGAGGCGACGATCCCCGTGGTGCGCAGGGTGATGGAGAACGCGCCGATGCCGGCCATCTCGATGTCGGTGCCGCTGCATGTCGATGCCCGCGCAGCGAACAACTGGGACGAGGCGCATTGAAGGTGCGATGATTGTCTTTGTCACCGGAGACCTGCTGGCCGCCCAGGAAAGCTATATCGCTCAAGGCGTGGCAGAGGGCAATCAAGAGGGCCTTGGCACCGGACTTGCGCTGAAGATTTCGAAAAAGTGGCCGAATGTGCAGGCTGCGTTCAAGAAATATGCTCGGACCGGCAGGTTTATTTGGAGCCAGACGGCAATCAGCCGGGCTTCATTTATCTGGCAACCCAGCCAGATATGTATCACGCCACGCTTCCCTATTTACGGAAAGCAGTTCGCGGGCTTGTGAAATGGGCCGACAAAAACGGGTAGAATCCATCGCCTTGCCAAAAATCGGGTCTGGCCTTGGCAAATTATCTTGGCTCGACGAGGTGAAACCCCTGCTTATGGAGCAGCTAACACCTGGGCCTACGCGGTACGTCGTCTATGAGACATTCTTGAACGAATTCGAGAATAGCGCACCGCCTCGGCTCAAGTAGGAAGCAAGCTAAGCCGCTTCAGCCAGGCACTTGGCACACGTCCCCCGAAACTCGATGACCGCCTTCTTCGCAGCAAACCCCGTCGAGCGCACCCATTCGTCCAGCCGATGGTCGACGTCATGGTCGGACATCTCCATCACCTGCCCGCATGTGTCGCAGATAGCGAAGGCTGTCATCGAATGCGTATGGTCGTGCGGTTCGGCGCAGGCGACGAAGGAGTTGAGGCTTTCCAACCGGTGCACGAAGCCTGACTTCACCAGGCTGTCGAGCGCCCGGTAAACCTGTAGCGGCGCGCGGAAACCGCGCTCGCGCAGCTGGTCGAGAAGCGTATAGGCGCTGAGCGGTCCGCTGGCGGCCTCCAGCTTTTCGAGCACGCTCAGCTGATTCTTCGTCAGCACATCCCTTGCCGCCATGGTCCCGTTTTCCGATCGTTTAGAGCATGATGCCGAAAAGTGTGGAGCGGTTCTCGGACGACATCATGTTCTATCTGTTTGATCCAGCGCCGCTCGCAAATCATTTCTGCCATGCGACGGTCTCAATTCCCTTGAGATAGCGACGAAGCAGGCTTTTTGCCACTGTTTCCGTTATCGCCATCGACACCATGACCACCACCGCCGATTGACGGCACCGACCACATTCAAAATACTGACAAAATTCGCGACGAAAGGTGCCGCACTTGCAAATTCGATCGGGCTTGGGGAAGCAATTATGATCAAACTGACACGACGGACGCTGCTCGTCGGCACGTCGGCGCTTGTGGCTGCCGGTACGGTTTCGTTCCGCGCTCTCGCCGCCTCGCGCACCTATCACGCGCTGCTGGTTGCCTGCACCGATTATCCGAACCTGCCGCAGAAGAACTGGCTGATCGGGCCGAAGAACGATGCCGGCCTGGTGCGCGACTATCTCCTGAAGAACACGCCCGATCCGGTGAAGTTCTCGGCCGAGAATGTGATCCTGCTCGCCAAGGACGTCGAAGGCGCCAACGGCCCGCCGACGCATGCGGCGATCAAGGCCGCCCTTGCCGACCTCGCCGGCAAGGTGCAACGCGACGATTTCGTCTATCTGCATCTGTCGGGCCACGGCGCCCAGCAGCCGCAAGCCAAGGCCGGTGACGAGACCGACGGCCTCGACGAGATTTTCCTGCCGTCCGATATCGACAAATGGATCAACCGCGAAGAGGGCGTGCCGAACGCGCTGGTCGACAACGAGGTCGGCGCCGCACTCGACGCCATCCGCGACAAGGGCGCCTTTGTCTGGGTGGTGTTCGACTGCTGCCATTCCGGCACCGCGACGCGCGCCGCGGAAGTCGATGACGAACTGGAGCGCAAGGTCGAGTTCGCCGACCTCGTCGGCGGCGACGACGCGGCGAGAGCAGCCGCGGTGAAGGCCTATGACGACATCTCGGCAAGCGCATCGCGCGGTTTCGACGAGAATGGCGGCCGCAAGCCGGCCTTCAACCTGACGCCGACCGGCGCAGAGCCGATCGCTAGGGGCAAGCTGGTCGCCTTCTATGCCGCGCAAACGGTCGAGACGACACCGGAAATGCCGCTGCCCAAGGGCACGCCCGACGCGCCGCGCTTCGGCCTGTTCACCTTCACGATCCTGTCGAAATTGGCCGAGAACCCCAACGTCACCTATCGCCAGCTCGGCCAGGCCGTGCTGCAGCAATATTCGGCCGACGGCCGCACAAGGCCGACGCCCCTGTTCGAGGGCGAACTGGACGCCCGCGTGTTCGGCACCGACAAGACCGACGCCGTCATGCAATGGCCGATTGCCGTCAAGGACGGCGATGCCGCGATCGGCGCCGGGCTGCTGCAGGGTCTGACCCCCGGCAGCAAGCTCGCCATTTTGCCTTCGGCGCTGTCGAAGCTCTCCGACGCCGTCGGCTATCTCGAAGTGAAATCGGCAAAAAACCTCGAAAGCCAGCTCGCACCAGTCGAATTTGACGGCAAGCCGGCGCTCGCGCCGACAGCCGTGCCCGCCGGCGCCTATGCGCGCGTTGCCGAACTCGCAGTCGACTACAAGCTGCTGGTGGCAAAGCCGGCGCCGACCGCAGGGCTCGAAAAAGAAACCGAGCTGGTCAATTCGGTTCTGGACGAATTGGTGGCGAAGCCGAAGTCCGGCTTCCACATCGCGCTGGTCGAGCCCGGCAAGAGCGCCGATCTGCGGCTTGCGGTGCTGCGCGAAAAATCCATGGACGGCGCTGCCGCCAACGCCAGCGACGAACCGGCGCTGTGGTTCCTGCCGGCGTCCGGCGACATCAGCTTGAAGGACGGCAGCAAGCCGCCGCGCATCGTCATCCATCACGACAAGCTTGCGGAAAACACAGCCAAGACCTTGACCACGATCTTCCGCGCCACCGGCCTGTCGCGGCTCGCCGCGGCGTCCGACTACCGGCCGGACGAGGTCAGCGTCCAGTTCCTGATCAAGCGCCAGGACAGCGATGTGCTGGAGCCGATCGAATCCTCGACGGTGCCGCGCGTTTCGCCGGGCGATCAGGTACACATTGCGGCCAAGAACGGGTCCGACGAGTTAGTCGACATCAACGTGCTCTACATCGGCAGCGACTATTCGATCACCCATATCGTCGCCGAGCGGCTGGCGCCGATCAACGAGCAGGCCGATCAGGGCCTGAAGGAAGGGCTGCTCGCCTTCACCGACACCAGCTTCGGCATGGAGCGCATGATTGCCGTGCTGACCGAGGCGCCGCCGCAGAGCGAGAAAGAGGATCTGAGCTTTCTTGCCCAGGAAGGCGTGCGCGCCGTGACGCGTGCCGCATCGGGAACGCCTGGTTTTTCCGACATGCTGGCCGACATCGGCATGGCGCCGGCAACGCGCTCCGTGATGCGGCTTGCCGACAAGAGCGGTCCCAAAGGCGCGGTGATGATCTTCCCGATGGAGACGGTGCCCCGCGCCTGACCTGACATCGCTTCGCCGGCTCTTGCCGGCGTGATATAGGAACATTCCCGGCTCGCGACACTTCTATGCGCCGCGGCTGGATGCAACAGATGAGGACATCAGTGACTATCCCCGTGCTCTCCTGGCGTGCAGCGACGGTCGGCCTTGCCGGCAGCCTGTTGCTGGTTGCCAGCGCCTCGGCGGACGAGAATTGCGGCCTGTGCGCCAAGCAGATCGTCACCAATTCCGAGCTCGCCACCTGCTTTCTCGACCAGTACGACCAGATCGCCAAGACCGGCAGCACGGCCGTTGTCGTCGATCTCTCCAGCTGCGCCTCGCGCGGCGTGGTCGAGCCCTTGCCGTCACCCAGCAAGGCGGCTGCCGAACCGGACGTGCAGTTCATGATTTCGCGCACGCAGCTCGATTGCCTGAAAAAGAAGCTGGAGACACCCGGCATCGTGCTCGACCCCACCGCCACCATCCAACTGGACAGCTGCGGATGAAAAAGCCGGGGGGCACTGCAACGCAGAAATCGCCGGCCACATCGGCGCCTCCGCCGGCCAAGAAGCCGGCGACCTTGCCCGAAACCACCGAAGGCTTTCCGTGGCCGAGCAGTCACGAGATCAAGAAGGAAGCCAACCCCTTCACCGACCGCGACTGGCGCATGCTGATCTACGCCTGGTCGGGTCTCGCCGTGCGCCTGGCGATCATCTTCACCCTGGCCTTCTCGGTCTTCCAGTTTCTCGCAAACCAGGAACAGAAGCGCGTCGAGCAGACGATGTCGCTGGTCGAGCTTTGGGAAAGCAAGGATTTTCAGCAGGCGCAGCGCGCGCTCAAAGAGCGCCTCTCGTCGCTCAACGCCAAATACGACAATCTGCTCAGCGCCACGCCGTCGCCGACCGAGGAACAGGTCTTCCGGCAACGCATTGGGATTGAGGCGATGACTGCCGGCGGCGGCACCATGCCGATCGCCGATTTCAACGACAATTTTGATCGCATCGTCTATTTCCTCAATCGTCTCTCCATCTGTGTTGAGGGCAAACTCTGTTCGCGCGATGTCGCCGATGCCTATTTCCGCGACTATGCGGTGTCGTTCTGGAGCTATTTTGCCGGCTACATCGAAAAAGAACGCAAGGCCGGTTCCGCCAATTATGCCCAGGCGATCGAGAATTATGTGGGTCACGGGTCGCCGCCGCCCGCCGACTCCAAATAGCGGCGCAACAAGGTGCCGGGCAGCTCCCATCCCTTGCGTGCTATCCGGTGGCTAATCCTGGTCGGTCTTCTGGTCAACCGCCGGTGCCGAGGACCTCGATTTCCATCTCGATCTCAACACCGGCGGCCACAGCGCCAGGGTCACCGATCTTGCCTTCACGCCGGACGGCGAGGGACTGGTCTCGGCGTCCGATGACAAGGCCATCCGCATCTGGGACTGGCAGAGCGGGGTGACGCTCCGCACCATTCGCGGCTATCTTGGCAATGGCAATGACGGCAAGGTCTTTGCGATTGCCGTGTCGCCGGATGGCAAGACGATCGCCGCCGGCGGTTATTTCGGCGCCGGCATCGGCGACAAGCCCCCTTATGGCGATATCAGGCTGTTCGATTTCGCCACCGGCAAGATCAAAACCGTGCTCAAGGCCACCGACTATGCCATCTATGATGTCGCCTTTTCACCCGACGGAAACACGCTCGCCGCCGGCGGTGGCGATGGTTTCGTCTACCTCTGGCGGGCGGACGACAAATCCGCGTCGGGCTGGACGCTGGCGGAAAAACTCGATGCCGATTCCTGGCGTGTGGAAAAGCTCGCCTTCGCCGCTGCGGGAACCCGGCTGGCAGCGACGACCACCGACAATGGCATCCGGCTCTGGGACGTCGCCAAGGCCGAGGAAATTCCTTTGCCCGCCGAGGCCGAGCCGCTGCGCGATGTCGGCGTCGCCGCACTCGCCGTGTCATTGGATGGCAGCCTGTTCGCCACCGGCAGCAAGGACGGCGACGTCCAGCTCTGGCAGGCCAGCACCGGCAAATTCGTCCGCGCCATGCCGAAGCAGGATTTCCAGATCGGCGCTCTGAGCTTCGCCACGGGTTCGCGGCTTGTGGCGTCATGCAGCTATCGCTGCGCCGACAAGCATCGCTCGGTGGTCTGGGATACCGACAGCGGCGAGCAACTGCTCGACTATAACGGCCATGACGGCACGGTCTTTGCTGGCGCCGGCAATGCCGACGGCTCGCTGGTGGCGACAGCCGGCGGCACCCGCAACGCCATCCAGGTCTGGAACCCCATGACCGGCGAGCGCAAGGCGCTGCTGCAAGGGGTCGGCGAACCGGTGACGGCGATCGGGATCGATGCGGCGAGCAGCTCCATCGGTTGGGGCAACACCAACCCCTGCCCTGAACGCGTGTCCTGTCCCGAGCTGCAGGGCACGCTGGACAAGGTGCTGGTGCTACCGACGGCCGAGCGGTTCTTCGAGGACCCGGAGGCGTTGGCGGAACAGGGCGCCTATGCCCGCGCGGCACTGACCGACGGTGAGTGGTCGCTTCGCGCCGTCCCCGGCGGCAAGGACGGCCTGGAGAATGCCGTGCTCGAAATCGCGAGCGGCGGAAAGGTGATGCACAGCATCGAGAATGCCGCCACCAATGGCTTCCTCCATTCGGCTTACACGCTGATCGGCAATGGGCTTGGCCTGATCACCGGCGGCAGCGACGGCACGCTGTTGGAATACAAAACCGCGACCGCCGAGGTATCGGGTGAATTCACCGGCCACACCGGCGAGATCAACGCCATGGTTGCCGTCGAGAAGGAAGGGCTGTTGGTCACCGGCAGCGCCGACCAGACCGTGCGGCTGTGGAATTTGAAGAGCCACAAACTGATCGTGTCGATGTTCTTCGCCGGCTCCGAATGGATCGCCTGGATGCCGCAGGGCTACTATTATTCCTCCGCCGATGGCGACAAGTTGATCGGCTGGCACGTCAATCAGGGCCGCGACCACGAAGGGCGTTTCATCAGCGCCGGCCAGCTGAAGAAATATCTCTGGAGCCCGGAAATGGTGCGCCGGGCCATCATCCTGCGCAGCGCCGAACAGGCGGTCCAGGAAATGCGCCCCGGCGTCGACCGCCAGCTGGAAAAGCTGCTCGAGCGCAAACCGCCGGAATTCGGCATCAAGCTTGCCGCCGACCAGAGCAACGTCCGCGAGGGCTATGTCGCCGTCGAGATTTCGGGCGCGCAGGAAGCCGGCGCCGATGTCGCCGGATTTTCGATCCTGTCGAACAGCCGCAATGTCGGCGATGTCACCGCACGGTCAATCGATGGTGGCAAGAGCACCATCGTCGAAGTGCCGGTCGAGAATGGCGAAAATACCATTCGCATCACCGGCACCAACGAGTTCGGCTATCTGACCGAGCGCAGTGTCACAGCACTTGGCAGGAAAACCGAAAAGCCCGCCAACAAGGGCAAGCTCTACGTCGCCGTGATCGGCGTCGACAAATATCCTTTCCTCACCGATGCATGCGCCGGCCACGCCTGCGATCTGCGCTATCCCGTCGATGACGCCACCGAATTCCTCAAGGTGATCTCGCAGAAATCCGCGCCCTTGTTTTCGGCGATGGAGACGCTGGTTCTGGTCAACCGCGAAGCGCTGGATGAGGCGCCCGATTCCGGCAAGGACGTGTTCAAGGTCGCCAGCGCCGACACCATCCTGGAACCGGATTCCGACACGATCGACGACCAGCTCGCCGACTTCCTCGACAGACCCGGCGAGAACGACACCACCATCATTTTCGTCGCCGGTCACGGCATCAACATCGACGAAGACTATTATTTCATCCCCACGGACGGCCGCAAACAGGATGCCGACCGCTGGAAGCGCTCCTCGCTGGTCTACTGGGGCGACATCCAGAAATCGGTTGAGCGGGCCAAGGGCATGCGCTTCATGCTGCTCGACACCTGCCACGCCGCCAACGCCTTCAACCCGCGCCTGGAAAAAGACGCGCAGGACGCACGCATCGTCGTCTTCTCGGCCACCGCTGCCAACAACACCGCCGCCGAACTGCCCGAGCTCGGCCATGGCGTCTTCACCTATTCGATCCTCGAAGGCCTGCGCGGCCGGGCCAAGACCTCCGACGGCGGCGTGACGCTGTTCGGCCTCGCCGACTATATTTCGCGCGAAGTGCTGCGGCTGACCGCGTCCAAGCAGAAGCCGTTCTACTATGTCGGCGGCGTGGAGAACATTGTGCTGGCTGAGCCGTGAGAGGTCGGCACCCAGGCACCCCCCTCTGGCCTGCCGGCCATCTCCCCCGCAAGGGGGGAGATCAGTCTCTTCATTGCTGGAGATCTATTTTCAAGGTTGATGATTGGCGAAAGTCGAGGCGACATCCAATCTCCCCCCTTGCGGGGGAGATGTCCGGCAGGACAGCGGGGGGTGCCTGGGCACGGACCAGCATTCTGGTCTTTGCCACCGCCTTGCTTATCCTCTCAGTGCTTCAAGCGTCTGCCGCCGCCATCACCTGCCCGCCCGGCGACACAAACTTCCCGTCCTTCTACTCCGACCCCACACTCTTCACCGACGCCATCGCCGCCGTCGCCAGAATCGAGCCGTCCAACCAACGCCTCACCGGCATCACAGTCCCCCACCACCTGCTCGTCGCAGATCTCGTCGCACTCGGTTTCCACGCCGCGTCCGGCTTCCGCTACAAGCGCATCGTCATCCTGTCGCCGGACCATTTCCACGAGACGCAGAAACTCTTCGCCACCACGACGCGCGGCTTCGACACCGTGCTTGGCCCGGTCCTGGCCGACACGGAAGCCGTGCACCTTCTGGAAGCGAACAGCGACATGGTCGAAGACTCCTGCCTGTTCGCCAGGGAGCATGGCGTGCAGGCGATGCTGCCTTTCCTGCATCACTATTTCCCCGAAGCTGAAATCGTGCCGGTGGCGATGTCGGTCAAAGCCAAGCGAGCCGACTGGGACCGGCTGGCGCAGGCGCTGAAAGCGATCGTCGACAAGGACACGCTGATCGTCGAATCCACCGATTTCTCCCACTATCTGCCGCAGCACGAAGCCAGGCGTTTCGACCAGCAGACGCTGAACATGCTCGCCGCCGGTTCGCTCGACGGCATCGCGGCGCTGCGCCAGCCGGATCACGCCGATTCGGTCGGTGCGCTCTATATCCAGACCAGGCTGCAGCGCGAACTGTCCGGTGCTGCGCCGCTGGTCGTCGCCAACGAGAACTCGCAGGCGCATTCAAGCGACTATGTCGAGCGCACCACCAGTTATGTCGTGGCGCTGTTCGGCGCCTTCGGCCCCGGCTTCAACAATCCTGCCCGTCCCGACGACAAGCTCTATTATTTCGCGGGCGACGTGAATTTCGGCCGCGCCATGAAGAAGATCCTGGTCCGCGACGGTGTTGCCGAGAAGATCGTCGAAAGCGTGCTGGCCCTGACCCGCTCGCGGCCGCTGATCGTCAATCTCGAAGGCGTGATCCTGCCCAACGTCCCTGAAGCGATCGACGACATGACGCTGGCGATGCCAACCGATCTCGCCATCGGCATGCTCAAGAAATTGCATGTCGCCGCTGTCAGCCTCGCCAACAATCACGCCTACGACCTCGGCCCGTCAGGCTATGCCGAGACGCTGGCCGCTCTGGACGCCGCCGGCATCGCCCATTTCGGGCAGGGCGAGACGCTGGCGCTTGCCGATCTCGACCTGGTCGGGCTGACCGACATCGATACCAACGGCTCCAGGAACACCGACCTTCTGACGCCTGCTTTGCTCGACCGGCTGCTGCACGACAATGGCGAGCGGCCGGTGATTGCCTTCGTCCATTGGGGCCGCGAGTACAAGACCGAGCCATCGCCGCGCGAGGAGATGCTTGCCGACCAGATGCGGCTGCGCGGTGTCACGGCAATCGTCGGCGGCCATCCGCATGTATCGAGCGAGGCGATCCTGCCGCTCGGCGGCGGCGATGTTGCGGAGATCTATTCGCTCGGCAATTTCCTGTTCGACCAGAAGGCCGAACGATCGTCCGGGTCGATGCTGGAACTCAGGGTGTTCAGCCAGGGCACGATCTTTGCCCGGCTGATCCCGCTGCCCAATTATTTCGAGATGGGCTCGAAATAACGCCATTCCCGAAAGGACGTGACAGGACCTCAACAGCCTTGCAGATCTTCCGGCAGATAGCAGACCGCCGGCTTGGTGCTGGTTTCGAACAGCGACTGCTTCGGCCTGAAATAGAAGAGCGTGGCCGGCTTGCTCTCGCGTGTGCTGCCATCGGCGAAATGGGCGGCGATGCTGAAGCGATGGATCGACGACATTGACGACCACATTTTCAGCCGTGCCGTGTAGGCGCTGAGATTCTTGTTGCCGCGCACCGGCATGGGGATGCTGTAATCGGTCTTGCCGATCGGAAATTCGATGTTCTGGTAGCGCAGCGCTTCGGGCGACGCGCCGCCGCCATCGCCGCATTCGGCGAGCGATTCTGGGACCTCGATGCTGACCAGCGAGACGATGACGCGAAACGGCTCGCTCTGCTGGTAGACAGCGCCCTGATCGTCCGCCCAGGAATAATCGAGCTTGCCAATCCCGGTCACGCTCATTTTCTCGACGCTGCCGCTGATGTAATCGGCAACGTCGCCGAACTTGACCTTGTTGGCCACCTGGGCGCGGCAGACATCCAGGCTGTCCCTTGACGGGCAGGTGAAGCGCTCGGTCTCGAGCGTGGTTGTGTCGACGCCGGCTTCAGTCAGCACGTCCTTGATCGAGACGTCGACGCCATCGCCGAAAGTGCCGATGTCCTTCGTGAACATGCGGCTCGGCTCGCCGGTCGCGTTGTCCTCCTCGTCGGTCCTGGTGAACTGGATCGACATCTTCATGTCTTTCACGTCGCCCCAGCCATTGTTGACGATCGAGAAGTCGGGGCGGAAGCCGACGCAGCCATAATGCTCGCTGATCGACAGCATCGGCTTGCGGTAGGCCTCGCTCGCGGCCACCTTCATTTCCAGGCTGTCGATCTTGACCCTCGACTGGTCGGTGGTCTTGAGGTCGACTTCGGCGAAGGCCGGCGCCGTCTCCCAGTCCATGCCTTCATAGACATTGCCGGTACCAATCTCTCCGGTGCCGTTCCAGGCATCATTGTACTGGTCCGACACCGGATAGATCGCGATGTCTTCGTCGCGCACGAGATGCTGGTACTGCATGTCGGCCTGCTGCGTCATGCGCTGGTCGACGGCAATGCCGATCTCGACCTTGTCGGCGGAACCGCCGCCGGTCTGCGCCTTGAGCAACCCGCCCACTCTGGCATCGGCCAGCACATCGGGGCGCGCACCGCCGATCTCCTTGCCCATCGCCCATTGCGACCAGTAGACGGTGCCGCCGGGCAGCCGGGTGCGGCCCTTGCCGTCCTTCAGCCCATCGGCAAAAGAGCCGACGAATATCTCGCCTGTCTTCGTCTCCAGCCTGCCCTCGCCATTCGGCACACCGGCCCTGAATTGCCCTTCATAGCGATTGCCGTCGGCATCGACATGGATCGCATGGCCGTCGAGCTGGCCGGCGACCCAACGGCCGTCGAGAATCTCCCCTGAGCGCAGCTCCAGCCGGCCTTGTCCTTCGGGGCGGCCATTCCTGATCTCGCCGAAATAGCTGGAATAGATCGTCTTGGGGTCATAGCTCGCCGAGCCGCGTACGCGCCAGACCAGCCTGCCCTTGCCGTTGACGGTGCCGTCGGCTGCGACGGTGCGGTCCGGCGACACGCCGGCTGCCGGCTCCCAGGTGAAATCAAGACCCAATTCCGGGTGGGAATCCCAGACCCGTACATTCTTGCGCAGCACCGAACGTGTTTCGCTTTTATAGAGGATTTGCACCCGCTCGGCCCAGGCGCCATCGGGTGTGGCACCGCCTTGATCGGCCATAGCGGAAAAGCATGTCAGTGCGGCCAGCATGGATGCAGCCGCCATCGCTTTGACCCCGAAGATCATTCTTGCCCGCGCCATCTTACCCAACCCCTTGGATCGCCTAGCGTAAGCACCGCTGCAACACAGTGCAAGGGAGGTGTTTCGATACAAAAAACCGGCGGCAGGAACGTCCCGCCGCCGGTTTGCTAATGCTGGTTCTCGCCGCTGTTTGCCGGCGAAAGATCGGGCCTTATTTGTACAGGCTGTTGATCCACGCCACGTTGGCAGCGTTCAGGCGCACCGCTGTGTTGGCGTTGGGGCTTTCGGCCACGTTCACGCCGGTGACGACGCGCTGCTTGGCGCCATTGTCATAGGCGTAGACCGAGCTGCCGCTCGACCCCGGATAGGTGTCGCAGTCGTACTGGAAATACTCCGCGCCGATGTTTTCGGCTTTCACTTCGCAGGTCGCCTTCCACATCGTACCCATCGGCTTGTCGCCGGGGTAGCCAACGATGTTGGCGGTGAAATCGCCGAGGTTCTCATAGTTGGCATAACCCAGCCAGCCGAGATTGGTGCCGACATCCTGCTTCAGCGTGATGATGCCGAGGTCCCACGGAATGACCGAGCCGTAGTAACCCTGATAATTGTCGATGAAGCCCTGCAGGATATAGACGCTCTCGTAGCTGAAAGCGCCAAACGGTGCATCGTCGGCGGTGTTGCCGTTGAGCGACGGCACGAAGATGACGTCGTCGAGCCAAGCCTTGTCTTCATTGCTGTAGAGGCAATGCGCGGCGGTGAGCACCGTGCGCGGACCGATCAGGGTTCCCGAGCAGCTGCCATAACCGCTCTTGGCTTTGCCTTCGATATAGCCGATCGCGGTGAACGGGTAGGTCTTGGTGTTCTTGATCTGCTCGCGATCGTCGGCCCCGAACACCTGGCGGCCGGCTTCGTCGCCGCCCGTCAATCCGGTCTTGTCGGCGTTCGGTGTGTTGGCGGGCGCGTTCAAATCCTTGATGACAAGGTCCTTCAGCGTCTCGCCTGCATCGATCTTGATGTCCTTGCCATCGGCGGAACGTCCGACGATGCCATAGGATTTGACCGCCGTGCCCTCGTCGGTCAGCGGCGCTGCCCGGCTGGCTTCATCTTCGGTCAGTTTCGGCGGCGCGATCGGCTTTGCACGGCCGGGCTGGTAGTCGCCCGTTCCGAGATCGCGCATGCTTTCGCCATTGCCGGCATTCGCTGAGCCGGGATCGGCGGCGAAGGCAGGCATCGTCCACAGTGCGGTGGATAGCAGTGCGGACGCAATGATAGTGCTTGTCAGTTTCGTCATGGTGAGACTCTCCCAAAAGTCAGCAAGGAGTGGAGCAAAATACAGAAATATTGTCGAGATCGTGGTGGAGTTAAAAAATTAGTTTGGTTACCCGCCCGTATCGGATCATCGGTCCGGGCGGCCTCGTTAAAGCCCTCCGCCAAACGCACCCGCGTCGATATACTGCCTAAAATAATCCAACATTGGCAATGACAAATCGCTTCCACGTAGCCCGTGGGGGGCTATAGGGTTTGGGTGGACTCTGCCCGATGGGGCACGATTAGCAAAAGTCGTATTTCGGTTTTATGACCGCGCGGATGTCGTTCGTTCTGGCAGAAGGCGATCGAGGTACCGGTACCGCTTCTGTTGGTTATGCGTCATGGCGGCATGGCTCGGCATTTTTCATCTCAGGAGGGTTTCAAGGTGAACATTATCCATCGGTTCAGGCCGCTTGCCGCTGCATCGCTGCTGGGCATCGCGGCCGCTTTCCCCGCCGTCAACGCGCTCTATGCAGCCGACGACGCCGCCAGGCCGGAAGCGGCGGTCTCGCCGATGCAGCGCGTCGCCGAATCCCGGGACAAGGCCAAGGCCGAGAATCCCGACGGGGCCGACCGCGTCTATGGCGGCAAGGAAGCCGACAAAGGGGCCTATCCGTTCCAGGTGGCGCTGCTGACCAGCGCCCGGCTGGACCCCAGCCCGGCCTCGCAGCCGAACGCGCAATTCTGCGGCGGCAGCCTGATCGCGCCGCAATGGGTGCTGACGGCGGCGCACTGCCTCAACGACAAGGGCCGGCCGATTTCGCCCGATACGGTGACCGTGCTGACCGGCGCCACCGATCTTACCGAAGGCAAGCGCTACAAGGTGGTCGAGGTTATCGTCAACGAGGGCTACAGCGAACAGACGCTGGACAATGATCTCGGCCTGCTCCGGCTGGCGGAGCCCGCCGACGCGCCGGTCATCAAGATCACCAATGAGCCGACGCCAGACAGCGGCAAGACCACGGTCATCGGCTGGGGCAAGATGCAGGACGGCACCTTCCCGACCGCGCTGATGGTGGCCGATCTCGATCTCGAGCCGAGCGCTGCCTGCAACAGCGGCATCAAGTCGATCTATGCGCATGACCTAAAGGCGGCACTTGGCGATCTCTCCCACCGGATGCGTTATTCGGAAAAGGGCATCGATGCCGCCGCCAATGCGATCGCCGCCGATATGTCGGATCCGCTGACCAAGAACATGATCTGCGCCGGCACCGACAGCGGCGAACGCGACGCCTGCAACGGCGACAGCGGCGGTCCGCTGTTCATGACCGGCGCCAGCGGTCCGGTCCAGGTCGGCGTCGTCTCCTGGGGCGAAGGTCCGTCCGACGGCACCGCCGCTTGCGGCCACAAGAATGCCTATGGCATCTACACGCGATTGGCTAACTATACCGGTTGGATCGAAGCCAAGATGAAGACCCCGGCTCCGGCAGCCGCGGCGGCGCCCAAGGCCGGTCTCGGCACGGCCAAGAAGCCCTGAACGGGCCCGAAGCTTGATAAACGCAAAACGGCGGGATCTTTCCCGCCGTTTTGATTCATGTCCGGTGCCGGCTGTTCCGCTTACTTCCGCGGCGGGCCTTTGCGCTCGGCCGACGCCGCCCACAGATTGATGTCGGACTCGCGTGCGTAAGTGTCGATTTCGGCGAGCTCGGCATCGCTGAACTCGAGCACCTTGAGCGCGCCGACGCAGTCCTCGACCTGTTCGGGCCGGCTGGCGCCGATCAGCGCCGAGGTGACCCGGCCCTTGCGCAGCACCCAGGCTAGCGCCATCTGCGCCAGCGTCTGGCCACGCTTGCCGGCGATCGCGTTCAGCGCCTGGATGTTAGCGATGGTCTTTTCGTTGATGAAGGCGGGCCGCAGCGACTTGCCTTGGCTGGCGCGGCTACCCTCGGGGATGCCGCCGAGATATTTGTCGGTCAGCATGCCTTGCGCCAGCGGCGAGAACACGATCGATCCGACACCGAGCCCTTCCAGCGTATCGAGCAGTCCGTCCTCTTCGACCCAGCGGTTGAGCATCGAATAGCTCGGCTGATGGATGATGCAGGGCGTGCCGAGCTGCTTCAATATGTCGGCCGCCTCGCGCGTGCGCTGCGAATTGTAGGACGAGATGCCGGCATAGAGCGCCTTGCCGGAACGCACCGCATGGTCGAGCGCGCCCATCGTTTCCTCAAGCGGCGTATCCGGATCGAAGCGGTGCGAATAGAAGATGTCGACATAGTCGAGCCCCATCCGCTTCAGGCTCTGGTCGAGGCTCGCCAGCACATATTTGCGGCTGCCCCATTCGCCGTAAGGCCCTGCCCACATCTCATAGCCGGCCTTGGTCGAGATGATCAGCTCGTCGCGATAGCCGGCGAAGTCGGTGCGCAATATCTCGCCGAAGGCGATCTCGGCCGAGCCCGGCGGCGGACCGTAATTGTTGGCGAGATCGAAATGGGTGATGCCGAGATCGAAGGCCTTGCGCGCGATCGCCTGCTTGGTCTTGTGCGGCGTGTCGTTGCCGAAATTGTGCCACAGGCCGAGCGAGATCGCCGGCAGTTTCAGGCCGGATCGCCCGCACCTGTTGTAGAGCATTTTCTCATAGCGGTTTTCAGCCGGCTGCCAGCGCATGGGTAACAGATCCTGGATTGTATGGATGTCGGCGCGAGCGCGCCGACACCCTTCTACCTCATTTCTGCTTCGCCAACAGTCCTTTTGCGTCCTTGACGCCGAGCGCGGCCGGCCGCTCGCAGCTGGTCTGCATGGCGACGAACTTGCCGGTCTCGCCCGACCGCAACAGGCCGGTCATGACGTCGACCGCATGCAGCGCGAGCTCCATCGAGCAACGATGCGGCCGGCCCTCGGCGATCGCCAGCGCCATGTCGGCAAGGCCTGCGGTGCGGTAGTTGGCCATCATGCCCTGGCCGTGCATTTCGTTGAGCACGCCGAACGGATGCTGCCATTTCGGCAGTTTCTTCACCGGTTTTGCCGCCTTGGTTATGCGCACGTCGCCACCGAAGAAATTCGGATCCGGCACGAACACCGTGCCCGTCTCGCCATAGAGTTCCATCGGCGCGTGACCATGCGCCCAGACGTCCCAGCTGGTGTTGAGCGTGATCACGGCGCCGTTCTCGAACTCCAGCAGGCCGTGGATCGTCGTCGGCGTGTTGACCGGGATTTTCTCGCCCGCGCGCGGCTTCGATGAGATCGTGCGTTCCTTGGCAGGCGTCGTCGCGAAGGCCGCCACCTGCTTCACCGGCCCGATCAGCTGGATCAGGTTGGTGATGTAGTAAGGTCCGATATCGAGCACCGGCCCGGCGCCCGGCTGGAAGAAGAAATCGGGATTGGGGTGCCAGTGCTCCATGCCGTGGCCCATCACATGACAGGTGCCGCTGGTGATCTTGCCGAGCGCGCCGGTGTCGATGAGGTTGCGCACCAGCTGGTGCGCGCCGCCGAGGAAAGTGTCCGGAGCCGAACCGATGCGCAGCCCTTTCTTCTCGGCCCGGCTCTTGAGGTCGAGGCCTTCCTTGACCGACAGCACGAACGGCTTTTCCGAATAGACGTGCTTGCCGGCATCGAGGATCTGCTTCGACACCTCGTAGTGCACCGCCGGGATGGTGAGGTTGACGATGATATCGATCTCGTCGTCCTTGAGCAGTTCTTCGACGGTCTCGGCGCGCAGCTCGAACTCCTTCGCCCGTGCCTTCGCCGCGTCCATGTTGATGTCGGCGCAGGCACGCATCTCGATGCCGCGAAACAGCGGCGCCAGCGAGAAATACGCTTTCGAGATGTTGCCGCAGCCGATGACGCCGATACCCAGTTTCTTTGCCATGATGATTGTTCCTAGTAAGCCTTGACGGATGCGAGCGAGCGGCTGGCGAAGCGCTCGATGTCGTTGGGGTTGTCCTGTTCCATGACGTAGTATCTGGCCGCGCTCTTCGCCCGAAGTGTCTTGATCAGGCCGGCCCAGTCGATGGTGCCGTGGCCGACATCCGCCCAGCCGTCCTCGTCAAGGCCTTCGCCTGACTTGGCCATGTCCTTGACATGGACGGCGCTGATGCGCTTGCCGTGCTTTTCGATCCACGGCAGCGGATCAACGCCGCCGCGGGCTACCCAGGCGACGTCCATCTCCCAGCCGATGTCGGGCGCAGCCGACAGGATGTGATCCTGCGGCACCGAGCCGTCGGCGAGTGTCTTGAACTCGAAATCATGGTTGTGCCAGGCAAAGCCGTAGCCAGCTTTTATTGCGGTCTCGCCGACCTTGGCCAGACGCTCGCCGAAGCCGCGCCAGCCGGCAGCGTCGGCCGGCCGCTGCTCGGCCACGAGATAGGGACAGATGACGAGCGTAATGCCGAGTGCGTCGGCTGTTTTGCGTACGCCGTCGAAATCATTCTCCAGCGCATCGATCGAGAAATGTCCGGTCGGCATCGAAAGCCCGTTCTTGTCGAGTTCGGCGCGGAACGCCTTGGGGTCGTCATAGACGCCGCCGAAACCTTCGACTTCCTTGTAGCCGAGCTTACCAAGCATTTTCAGGATGCCGTCCCACGGCTGGAAATTGCGGGCGCTGTAGAGTTGGAATGACCAGTTCATCGTCTCTGTCCGTTTCTTGGGTGGTTAAGGCTTGGGGATGTTTTCGGGGGATCGTTTTCGCGAGATCGTTTTAGGGGGATCGTTCTTGGGAGGATGGTTTGCGGATGATTCTAGAGGGTCACAGGCGATTGCCGGTCGCAGCGTCGAACAGCGAGGCGCGCGCCGGATCGAAACCGAACTGGATCGGATCGCCGCTGCGCAGCGTCCGTTCCGCCTCGACGCGGAAGGAGAGGTTGCGGCCGGCAAGCTTCGTCCACACCAGCGTGTCGGAACCCATCGGCTCCACGATCTCGACCGAACCGCCGGCGGAAAACGGCATCGACTTCGCCGCGTCACCGAAAGCGATATGTTCAGGCCGGATGCCCAGCACGCAAGCGCCGGCCGGGCGCTCCGTGCCGTCAAAGGTATAGCGATCGAGCGGCACCGAAACACCGTCGGTCCTGAACACTGGAGCAGCACTGGCCTCCAGCTCCCCTTCGAGGAAATTCATCGCCGGCGAGCCGAGGAAGCCGGCGACAAACCGGTTGACCGGCCGGTTATAGATCGTCTGCGGCGCGTCAAGCTGCTGGATGACGCCGCCGCGCATTACCGCGATACGGTCGGCCAGCGTCATCGCCTCGATCTGGTCGTGGGTGACGTAGATCATGGTGTTCTGCAGCTTGCGATGCAGAAGCTTGATTTCGACGCGCAGTTCCGAGCGCAGCTTGGCGTCGAGATTGGATAGTGGCTCGTCGAACAGGAAGACGTCGACGTCGCGCACCAGCGCCCGCCCGATCGCCACGCGCTGGCGTTGGCCGCCGGACAAGGCCGCGGGCTTGCGCTGCAAAAGCGGCTCGATCTGCAGGATCTCGGCGGCGCGGGCGATGCGCTTGGCGATCTCGTCCCTGGGCACGCCGGCAACGCGCAGGCCGAACGACAGGTTCTTCTCCACCGTCATTTGCGGATAAAGCGCATAGGACTGGAACACCATGCCGATGCCGCGATCCTTGGGCTCTTCCCAGGTGACGTTCTTGCCCTTGATGAAGATGCGGCCTTCGGAAATATCGAGCAGCCCGGCGATGCAGTTGAGCAAGGTCGACTTGCCGCAGCCCGATGGACCGAGCAGCACGATGAACTCGCCCTCTGCGACCTCGAGATTGAGGGTCTGCAGCACCGATACAGAGCCGAAGTTCAGGGACAGGTCCTGGATCGAAACGCTGGTGCCGTTGGCTGCCGTCATCGCCATCACCCTTTCACCGCACCGGCGGCGATGCCGCGCACGAAAAGCTTGCCGGAAATGAAGTAGACGATGAGTGGCACAAGGCCGGTCAGGATGGTGGCGGCCATGTTGACGTTGTACTCCTTCACGCCTTGCACCGAATTGACGATGTTGTTGAGCTGCACCGTCATCGGATAGGTGTCGGGGCGGGTGTAGACGACGCCGAACAGGAAGTCGTTCCAGATGCCGGTCACCTGCAGGATGATGGCGACGACGAAGATCGGCAGCGACATCGGCGCCATGATCCGCAGGAAGATGCCCCAGAAGCCGGCGCCGTCGACCCGTGCCGCCCTGAACAGCTCTTCCGGCATCGAGGCAAAATAGTTGCGGAACAAAAGCGTGAGGATCGGCATGCCGAAGATGGAATGGACGATCACCAGGCCGCTGAGGCTGCCGTAGAGGCCGATCTCGCGCAGGATGATGACGATCGGATAGATCATCACCTGATAGGGGATGAAGGCGCCGACGATCAGGATGACGAAGAATGTGTCGGCGCCCTTGAAGCGCCAGTTGGCGAGCGCATAGCCGTTCACCGAGGCGATCGCGATCGACAGCAGCACCGACGGCACGGTGATGCGCACCGAATTCCAGAAGCCGCGCGAAAGCCCGTCGCAATTCAGGCCGGTGCAGGCGGTCGCCCACGCCTTCACCCACGGTTCGAACGTGATTTCGAGCGGCGGCGAGAAGATATTGCCCATCCGTATCTCGGGCATGCCCTTGAGCGAGGTTACGACCATCACGTAGAGCGGCAGCAGATAGTAGACCGCCACCACGATCAGCGTGCCATAGAGGAAGATATTGCGGCGCGAGAAGACATGCCGCGGCTTCGGCCCGCGCGGCCCGGAGGCTTCGCGCTCGGCGGCACCCGCGCTGGCGGGCAAAGGGACGGCCGGGTCAGCCACGCTTCCTGCCTCCAAATTCAAGGTAGGCCCACGGCACGACGACGATCACCACCGAGAGCAGCATCATGGTCGAGGCGGCAAAGCCCTGGCCAAGATTCTGTGCGAAGAACATGTAGTCATAGACATATTTGGCCGGCACTTCGGAGGCGATTCCGGGGCCGCCGCTGGTCTGGGCGACAACGAGGTCGTAGACCTTGACGATGCCCGACGCGATGATGACCAGCGTGGTGATGAAAACCGGCCGCATCATCGGGATGACGATGAACAGATAGGTCTTCCACATCGGGATCCCGTCTACCCGCGCTGCCTTCCAGATGTCCTCGTCGATGCCGCGCAGGCCGGCCAGCATCAGGCACATAATGAGCCCGGTGCCTTGCCACAGCGCCGCAATCGAAATGCCGTAGATGACGATGCTGGAATTGTAGAGCGGGTCGAAGTTGAAGCTCGTCCAGCCGAGGTCCCGCACCACATGTTGGATGCCGAAATCCGGATTGAGCAGCCACTGCCAGACCAGGCCGGTGACGATGAAGGAAAGCGCGAACGGATAGAGGAAGATGGTGCGGAACGTGTCCTCGAAACGGATCTTCTGGTCGAGAAGCGCTGCAAGCAGGAAGCCGATGACCAGTGAGAACACGAGCGAGATCGCGCCGTAGATCAAAAGGTTCTCGATCGAGATCAGCCAGCGCGGCGTCGCCCACAGCCGGTAATACTGGTCGAGCCCGGCGAAATTCAGCCGTGGCAGCAGCTTCGAATTGGTAAAGGAATAGAACACCGTCCAGACGGTGCCGCCGACGAAAACCACCGACGCGGTGAGGATCATCGGGATCGAGGCGACCTTCGCATTGATGTTGCGGAACAGCGGGTTGGGGCGTTCGCTCTTGCTCATCTCGTCAGCCGGCTGGGTAAGGGCGGTGCGATCCCGGCCCTGCTTTCGCAAGGCCGGGATCGAGGTGTATTGCCTCCAACGTCAGTCTGCCGAAGCGATGAGGTCGGCAAAGCGCTTCTGCGCGTCTTCGATGGTCAGGTCCGGCTTGGCGAAGAATTCGGCGAAGAGATCTTCCTTCTGCTTCTGGGTATCCTGCGAAAGCAGTTGGTCCGTCCACGGGATGACGGCGCCCTTGGCGAGGATCGCCAGACCCTTCTTCATGCAGTCGTTCGCCGCATTGAGATCGACGTCACCGCGCACCGGCAGCGAGCCCTTCTTGAGATTGAAGGCGACCTGAGTCTTAGGGTCGAGCAGCGTCTCTGCCAACACCTCCTGCGCCTTGGACTTGTCGGCATCCTTGAGCAGCGGGAAATAGAAGGCGTCGCCGCCGGTGGCGATCACTTCGTTCAGACCGAGGCCCGGCAGGCAGGCATAGTCCTTGCCGGCGACCTTGCCGGCAACCTGGAACTCGCCTTGCGCCCAGTCACCCATGATCTGGCCACCGGCCTTGCCGGTGATGACGAGATTGGTTGCCTGGTTCCAGTCCTGCACATTGGTGTTCTTCGCCATCTTGCGGGCATCGTCGGCGGCCTTGAAGACCTTGGCGATCTCGGGCCCGGCGGCGAACTTGGCATCCTTGTCCTTGTAGACCTTAAGGAACGCGTCGGTGCCGCCGACCGCCGCCAGCAGCACGTCGAAGGCGCCGGAAGATTGCCAGGCCTGTCCGCCGACAGCGAGCGGGATGATGCCCGCCTTTTCCAGGGCGGGCGCTGCCGCCACGAATTCATTCCAGTCCTTCGGCAGCGGCACGCCGGCCTTCTCGAAGGCTTCGTTCGACAGCCACAACCACTGCCAGGAGTGGATATTGACCGGCACGCAATAGATCTTGCCGTCGATGGTGCAGCTGTCGAGCAGGCTCTTCGGCCGCACGATTTCCGTCCACTTGCCCTTGGTGGCGACATCGGTGAGGTCGCGCATCAGGCCGGCCTGCACCAGTTCTTCGGCCTGCCGGCCGTGATTGAACTGGGTGGCGCCCATCGGATCGCCGCCGGTGATGCGGCTGATCATGATCGGCCGTGCCGTGCCGCCGGATCCGGCAATGGCGCCGTCGACCCAGTGATTGCCGGTCGCGTCAAAAGCCTTCGCGAATTCCGCAACCGCCGCCGCCTCGCCGCCCGACGTCCACCAATGGGTGACTTCCAGGTCGGTGGCGGCCGCCGGGCCGGCAAGCTGAAGCGCGGCCGTCGCGGCAAGGGCAGCGGTCAAAAGTCTATATCGCATTTCGGTTCCTCCCAGAATCTGAAACGTTACAGATTTTTCGATACGGCAATTATGCGGAGCGTGCAACCCCTGAGATAAACGCGCTCGAATGTTTTTTCGAGGCGCGAACAAATTCGTTGCCTGCAAACCGGCAAACTCCGCGCAAAACCGGGTGCTGCGCTGCAAAATCATGCTGCAGCGCAAGAAAACCGTCTCGAACCTGATTCTCGCGCAACGTTTCTGGCCGCCAAACCCTGCCAAAACCATGGCTTGAGAGACCCACGCGCTGCGATGTTGGAAATCTGTAACGTTTCAGTATATTGAGGCCTGACGGCGAAGAACCGTGCCACATCGTCATCGAAGCGATTGTCGGCTGGTCCGGCGGCTGCTATGCGCCTGACGGGGCGGGACGAATGGACAGGGACCAGACGGAGAAGGACGACGAGGCGTCGGCGCATGAGCGGCCGACGCTGAAAACGCTTGCCTTCATGACCGGGCTCGGCGTCACCACCGTCTCGCGCGCGCTCAAGGATGCACCCGAGATCGGCGCCGAGACCAGGCGGCGGGTTCAACTCGTCGCCAGGCAGATCGGCTACCGGCCGAACCGCGCCGGCGTGCGCCTGCGGACTGGCAAGACCAATGTTATCAGCCTCGTGCTCAATACCGAGCGCGAGATCATGAGCTTTGTCTCGGACATCATCTACGGCGTCTCGGAGGTCATTGCCGACACACCCTATCACCTGATCGTCACGCCCTACTCGCGCTCGCAGGATCCGCTGGACCCGGTAAAGTATCTGGTCGAGTCCGGCTCGGCCGATGGCGTCATCATCTCACGCACGCAGCCCAACGATCCGCGCGCCCGCTACATGCTGGAGCGTGGCATACCCTTTGCCACGCATGGCCGCACCGATATGGGGCTTGTCCACCCCTATCACGACTTCGACAATTACGCCTTCGCCGCCGAAGCGGTACGCCATCTGGCCAGCGTCGGCCGGCGCCGGCTGGCGCTGGTAGCGCCGCCGGTCGGGCTCACCTATTACGACCACACGGTCAATGGCTTTGCCGACGCACTGAGCGAGGTCGACGCCAGCGAAGTGCCGTTCAACGTTGTTTCGATCGACCAGTCGATCGATCAGATCAGGACGCGGACCGCGCAGTTGATGCGCCGCGACGTCAGGCCGGACGGTTTCGTCAGCAGCGCCGCCGCAGCGACGCTGGCCATCGTCGCCGGCATCGAGGATGCCGGCCTGAAACTCGGCCGCGACGTCGATGTCGTGTCCAAGCAATCGTCGGAACTGCTGCATCTGTTCCGCCGGGAGTTGCTGATCGTCAACGAAGACTTCCGCCTCGCCGGCACCGAGCTTGCCCGCGCCGTGCTGGGCTGGATAGGCGGCGCGGCACCTGGCTCTTTGCAGACAGTGGTCAAGCCAGGCGACGTCGTCGCGTATCAGGGCTGACTGGCACGACCTGAGAGGTCCGCCTCACCTGACCCTATCCGGCCGCTCCACTTCCCCATGGCCCATGGAAAGCGCCCTGCTCGCCGATGCGCTCGAAGCCATGCGCGCCGAAGAAGTCGCGCTGCGCCTGGATCAGGTTCGAGGTGCCGCGGCCCTGGCGGTAGCTGTCGAAATAGGCAAGTGCCGACGCCAGTGCAGGCACCGGCGAGCCTGCTTCCGATGCCTTGGCAACGGTGCGCCTAAGCGACGGATGCGCCTCCTGCATCATGGTGGTGAAAGCCGGCGCCATCAAAAGGTTGGTGGACGCGCCGCCCGAGCCGAAGGCTTCCGCCATGGTGTCGAGCATCTGCGAGCGGATGATACAGCCGGCACGCCAGATCTTGGCGATGGTCGGCATCGGCAAGTTCCAGTTGAACTCCTTCGAGGCGGCGCTCATCACCGCGAAACCTTGTGCATAGGCGGCGATCTTGCCGGCGAGCAGCGCCAGCTCCAGGTCTTTCAGAAGTGCCGCCTTGTCGCCGGAGATCTTGGTGACGCCGATATTGCCATAGGCTTTTTCGGCCGCCTGCCGCTCATCCTTGATCGAGGACAGCACGCGGGCCGCCACCGCCGCCTCGATGGCCGTCGCTGGAATGCCGAGCTGCTGCGCCTCGATGACAGACCATTTGCCGGTGCCCTTCTGGCCGGCACGGTCGAGGATGATGTCGACCACCGGCTTGCCGGTCTTTGCATCGTCGGCGGCCAGCACCTTGGCGGTGATCTCGATCAGATACGAATCGAGCCGGCCCTTGTTCCAGTCCTCGAAGACCTTGCCGATCTCCTTCGGCCCCATGCCGAGACCGTCACGCAGGATGCCGTAGATCTCGGCGATCATCTGCATGTCGGCATATTCGATGCCGTTGTGGATGGTTTTCACGAAATGCCCGGCGCCGTCTGTGCCAAGCCAGGCAGCGCACGGTTCATCCTTGAACTTGGCCGAGATCGCGGTCAGCACGCGTTCGACGCGCTTCCAGGAGTCTTCGGTGCCGCCGACCATGATCGACGGTCCATGGCGCGCGCCTTCCTCGCCGCCGGATACGCCCATGCCGATGAAGGTGAGACCTGAGCCCGACAGTTCCGAAAAGCGCCGCATCGTATCGCGGAAATTGGCGTTGCCGGCATCGATGACGATATCGTTGTCAGACAACACGCCGCGCAGCGCTTCGATCTGTTCGTCGACCGGCTTGCCGGCCAGCACCATGATGATGACCGGGCGCGGCGGCTTGATCGCAGCTGCCAGTTCCTCCAGGCTGTAGCAGGGCACCACCATGTCCCTGAGCGAACCGGCGCCTTCGAGGAAGGCATCGGTGCGCGCCTTGGTGCGGTTGAAGACGGCGATGCGGTGCCCGTGCTCGGCAATGTTGAGCGCGAGGTTGGAGCCCATTGTGCCAAGGCCGATCAGGCCTATTTCGGCTTTTTCCATCGTTTCTTCCCTGCTTTCGGATTTTGTTGAGGCCGCGTTTTTCGGGATGCCCATTTTTCGGCGAGATGATTGACGGGCCTTTCGCGCCACGTCAACCGCCTCGCCGAATTGTGTTGCGTCTGCGTTGTGTCAGACCGAGTCAGGAAGGGTCAGTTGGTGACCAGGCGACGCCTTGCCGATCGAACATATGACGTTAGGTTGAACTTATGGCAGTCAGACGGATGGACAATGTCGGAATCGTCGTCGATGACCTCGACGAGACGATTGCCTTCTTTCGCGAGCTCGGCCTCGAACTGGAAGGGCGGGCGACGATCGAAGGCGAGTGGGCCGGACGTGTCACCGGGCTCGGCGATCAGCACGTCGAGATTGCCATGATGCGCACACCGGATGGCCATAGCCGGCTCGAGCTCTCCCGCTTCCTCACGCCGACGGTCGTCGCCGATCACCGCAACGCCCCGGTCAATGCCCTGGGCTACCTGCGCGTCATGTTTACCGTGGACGACATCGACGACACGCTTGAAAGGCTCCGCAAGCGTGGCGCGCAGCTGGCCGGTGAAGTCGTCCGTTACCAGGACGTGTATCGGCTCTGCTACATCCGCGGGCCGGAAGGGCATCTCATCGGGTTAGCCCAGGAACTCGGCTGAGCGCCCTTCGCAGGCGGGCTGAATATCACTCGGCGCGGATATCGATCGGCGCTTCGATCTTTACCACTTCGAAATCCGAAACCAGAATATCGAGCCGCGCCGTCCAGCGGCCTGGAATCGGAATGACGAGATTATCGACGCGCCAGGTGCCGTCGCCTGGCTTGGTCGCCGGACGCTTGATCGGCTCGATCCCCGAATCGGGCTTGGACAGCACCAGCGTCACTTCCTTGGCGTCGAGCGGGCCGAAATCGCCATCCATGATGACGATGGAGGCGGTGACCTCCCCGGTATGGCCGGGCGTGATGTCGATGTCGGCCATCGCCTTCATAGTGTGGATATGGGTCGACGTCGGTTGTGCCGCGGCGATTGCCAGGGCCCGTGGCGGCGGCGTGAAGCGCCAGCCGGCGGCAACGCCGAAGATCAGGAGCACGATCAGCATTTCGACTGAGATCGAGCGGCTAAGCCGTCGCCGCACTTCCGTCGCTCCGGCCTCGGCCAAGGCGGTGAGCCGCCATCGATTGACCGCCGCCAGCGTGAACAGAAACACCAGCAGCGCCAGCTTGATCAGCAGCAGCCGGCCATAGGCGGTGTTGACCAGTGCCGCCGGTGTCTGCACCTGGATGATGGCGAGCACCACACCGGCGGCGGCAAGCACTACCACCACGGGCATGATCGCGCGCGAAAACCGCCGCAGGAACGCCCCGGCTTCCACCGATTGGCTGCTCAACGCCAGGCCCAGCGGCAGCAATGCTCCAGCCCAGAAAGCGATGCCGGCGCCATGCAGGAACACCATAGGCCGCGTCAGCCATTGCGGTTCGGCTGCACTGGCATGGCCGCTGGCGGCAAGGGCTGCACCCACACCGGCCAGCCCGGCGAGCGCCAACGGCCTGGCGCCAGCACGCGATCCGACCAACGACAGCAGGCCAAGCCCGAGCGCCGCCAGCGAAATCAGCACCGTCCAGCCGAAGCTGGTGCCAAGCGCCGTCCGCCAGACCACCGGTTGCGCCAGCCGGGCGAGTGGCGCGCCCAGCGCGTCCAGCCCCTGGAACCCGAGCGACAGGGGTGCTGCGACCAGCCCGCACAGGATGGCGGCAATGACGAAGCGCTGGCCTGAGCGCTGGCCTTGCGCCAGCCATGTCAGCGCGAAGGCGCCGCCAATGCCGAGGAAAAGCCCGATGTAGAGAAGAACCTTGCCGGTCCAGATCGCTGACCGCAAATCTATATCGACAGCTTCCCCCACCGCCGGCGCCGCACTTGGCGCGCCAACGGAAAACAGCACCGAGCCGCCGACCGGATGGCCATCGGCGGAAATCACCCGCCAGCTCAAGACATGGGTGCCCGGCCCGAGCTTTTGTGGATTGTCGATCTCAACCGTTTGGTCGCTCAACCGAAACGAGGTCAAAGCGACAGGCGTACCGTCGGGCCGCACCAAGGTCAGCACCAGCGGCGACACAGGCTCGCTGAAGGTCAGCGAAAATTGCGTCGGCGCTCGCTCCATAACCGCGCCGTCGGCAGGCTCGGCCTTGATCAGCGCCGCATGGGCAAAGGCCTGGTTTGGCGTGGCAAGGACGGCAAGCAGCAGGATCGCGGCCAGCAGGCCGAAGCACCTGCCGGCTGTCCGTTCTATCCGCTGAAAACAGGCCACGTTCATGCCATCCACCAAAACAGTGGCGCGCCGCTTCGAAGCAGCGCGCCGCCAATGCATCATTTCTTCGGCAGCAGGTTGAGGCCGGGCGCCGGATCTTCCAGCGCATCCTCATCCTGACCAGCCGCCGGAATCTCTATCCAACGCGTGGTGGCGCCATCGCATTCCTGCACCACCGGAAAATAGAGTTTTTGCCCGGCCGGCAGATCGGCGGCCAACGTGCCGCGGAAGACGAACTCGTCATAAAATTCATCCGGCAGGCTGCCGCCGCTCCAGTCGACTTCCTTGACGCCCGAGGTCACCGCCTCGCCATAGAGCTGGTAGGATTTCTCGTACTTGCCTTTCTTGACCTGCAGCGTCCAGCCGGGCTTGGGCATCGGCTTCACCCCGATCACCCCTTCCGGGATCTGCACGCGCACGGCAATCGTCGCCTTGCCTTCGCAGCCATGCGGCACGCGCAGCACGGCCTTGTAGGTCGAACCGACCGCAACCTCCTGTGTTTCGAGCGTGATATGGGCGAAGGCGGCACTTGTCCCCAGGACGAGGAATGCAGCGGCCGGCAAATGATGCTTGTTCATGATGGGTCCCTCTCGAAAAAATTGATTGGCAATAATTGGTCAGTCGTTGTCTTCCAGGGGTGGCGCGCTGCCTATGGCTTGCACGGCAAACTCGACGGTCACGGTTCCGGCCCTCTCGAAAGTCAGCGTAGCGGCAAACATCTGACCTTCTTTAGGGGGCTGCTTCAGATCCATGAACATCACGTGATAGGCGCCGGGACCCAGCGTGACCTTGCCGCCCGCCGGGATATCCAGGCCGCCACTGACCGGGCGCATGGTCATGACGCCGTCTTTGACTCCCATTTCATGCAGTTCGGCCTTCCCCGAAATATCGGAGGCAATCGACAGCAGCCGGTCCGGCGCGCTGCCCTTGTTGACGATGGTGAAATAGCCGCCGGCAACCTTGGCGCCGGCCGGCGTGGCGCGCGACCAGGGATGCTTGATCTCGATGTCACCGGCCTTGAACTCATGCGCAAGGACGGAATGGGGGCCGGCGAACAACAGTGCAAAGGCGAAGAGGGCGCTGCCGAGACGCTGCTCGATAGTGGTGGAGAAAGGGGCACTGCGGCGCAACGCGCCGGCACGAAGAAAAAGGAACATGGGTAGGCTCCATGAATATGAGGTCGCGCCTTTGTCCGGCTGCGAACGTGTTTATCATTGGATGATTATCGCCTGCGCAGGTTACGCGAAGCGAGCGGCGGTTTTTCAGCCCGCAAGCGGCGGCGCGCGGGGATTGGCCGGAGAGCGCTCACGCGTGACGTCGGGATGCCTGACTGCCGGCGGGAGAAACGCGACTGTTTCAAAAGACAGGCTCACCGGCGCCACGCCGACGCCTGCTGGCGACGCATAGGCGATGGAGGCCATGCTGCAGCCGAGCATGCAGCACGCCGGCATATGCTGCTGGTGCGGATCGCCGCCGGGAAGCTTGACCGCTCCCTCATGGCTGCAGATGACATTGCCGAAAGCGTCGAGTTGCGAGGCATCCGGCGCAATGCCGAAGGCAAACACGCCGAGCGTCGACTGGAGCAGCAGCACACAGGCCGCGACAAAGGCGGCCGTCATGCTCCATCTCTTACGCCGGAAGTCCAAAGACCTGCCTCTTCACGCAGCAACGCGTGGATATCTAGCACGCGGCATGTCGGCGGAAAATCGCCAAATCATCGCTGCGGCAACGCGGCGCGTTCGATCCATGTCGCACAAAAGTGCGCAGCGGTTTGGGATAACGCATGAGGCAGAGATCTTGTGCGCATAACGTCCCTTCGGACGTCGCGCTCAGGAAGCCGGGCGGCCGCCGATTTCCGGGATCGACGTCAACAGCGTGTGGCGTGCCGACTTCAGATGCTTGCGGCAGGCGGCGTCGACCTTGCCGAGATCGCGCGATTTCAGCGCCGCGATGTAGGCGAGATGCTCGCCAACCGCGACTTCGTTGCGCTCGCGCTCCTGCGCCTTGTTCCACTGGTAGTGGTAGTGAAAGATCATGGCGATGACGTCGTAGAAATCGACGATGAAGCGGTTGTGCGACGCCCGGTGGATCAGCCGGTGGAAGCGCTCGTCTAGCTCCGAGAATTCGTTGAAGCGGATGGCGATTTCGCTGGCCAGAAGCCGGTGCTCGTCTTCCAGCCGGTCGAGATCCGCCCAGACCGGACTATCCCCAGGCAAGGCGGCAAAGGCCGCCGCCGAGCGTATCTCGAACATTTCGCGGATTTCAGTGAGTTCGAGCGCAAAGGCACGGGTAAATCCTTTCAGCACCCAGTGGCTGTTGCGCCGCTTCTCGATCAGGCCGAAGCGGGAGAAGCGGATCAGGAACTCGCGCACGCTGGTGGTGCCGACGCCGATCTCGCGCGCCAGTTCGAGCTCGTTGATCTGCATGCCGGCCTCTGCACCGCCGGCCAGCAACCTGCGCATAAACGACCGCTCGATGATCTGGGCCAGTGTGTCTGTCTCCTCCTCGGGGAAGAAATCATCCGGCTTCGGCGTCCTGAGCACTGTCTTGCTGCGTTTGTTCCACGCGATCAGCCCGGTCTCTTCCATGCGCGCCAGAATGGTGCGCACGGTGGTACGGCTGACGCCAAGCAAAGTGCCCAGCTCCGGCTCTGACGGCAGGCTCTGCGTCTCATCGAGCAGCCGCAGACCCCTATTGTAAGCGTCCTTGTAGACGTTGTTGCTCTTCGACATCCCTGCCCCGTTGCGCGCCGGCGCTTGCTGTGGCTGGCTTGAAGCGCGATATCACATATGGCTCTCACCCGGCAGAGCAAACGCTCTGCGTGTCAGACGCCGCTCCCCACAAGCCAAGCGTCCATCGGACGCATGGTCTCCTCCTGAAAAAACAATTGACGCACAAATGTTTTTTCACGATAAAAGACATTATATGTAAACAGACGCGTGTCAATCCGCGCATCCCCAGGAACAGACCCAGGAAACTGCCCGTGAACGCCTCGAACAGCATTCTTCTGTCCCCCGCCGACAATGTCGCGGTCGCCAATGGCCGCATCGAGATCGGCACCCCTCTGCCCGGCGGCGCCGTCGCCACGGCCTTGATCGAGCCCGGCCACAAGGTGGCGATCAAGCCTATCGCCGCCGGCGAGGCGGTGGTCAAGTATGCCCAGGCCATCGGCCGCGCCACCCAGGACATCGCGCCCGGCGACCACGTCCATTCGCACAATCTGGTCTTCGAGTCCGGCCGTCTGCCGGTGGTGCCGCCGAGCGAAGCGGAGCATGCCACCGAAGCTGACCGCGCCCGGACATTCATGGGCTATCGTCGCGCCGATGGCCGTGCCGGCACGCGCAACTTCATCGGCATCATCGCCAGCGTCAATTGCTCGGCCACCGTCTGCCACGCCATTGCCGACGAGGCCAACCGCGTGCTGTTGCCGAAATATCCGGGGATCGACGGCTTCGTCCCGATCGTCCATGGCCAGGGCTGCGGCATGAGCGGCACCGGCGACGGCATGATGGTACTGCACCGCACGCTCGCCGGTTACACCCGCCACCCGAATTTCGGCGGCGCGCTGATGGTCGGCCTCGGCTGCGAGGTCAACCAGCTCACCCTTTACGGCCAGAAGGGTGCGGCGGCGGGAAAACGCCATTTCAATATCCAGGACGCCGGCGGTTCGCGCAAATCGGTCGCAAAGGCGATGGGCGTGCTCGCCGAAATCGCCGAGGAAGTCGGCCAGTATCAGCGCGAGCCGATCCCAGTCTCGGAGATCGTCGTCGGCCTGCAATGCGGCGGTTCCGACGGCATGTCGGGCATCACCGCCAATCCCGCGCTGGGAGCGGCGGTCGACATCCTGGCCGGCGTCGGCGGCATCGGCATCCTGTCGGAGACGACGGAGATCTATGGCGCCGAACATCTGCTCGCCTATCGCGCGGCAACGCCGGAGATCGCCAAGAAGCTCGACGGTTTCGTCAAATGGTGGGAGGACCATGTCGCCAAGCACGGCGCCTCGATCGACAACAACCCCTCGCCCGGCAACAAGCGCGGTGGCCTGACCACCATCCTGGAAAAGTCGCTGGGCGCCGTGGCCAAAGGCGGCCAGACTCCGCTCAACGGCGTCTTCGGTTATGCCGAAAAGGTCACCGGCAGTGGCCTGGTGTTCATGGACACGCCCGGTTACGACCCGGTCTCGGCGACCGGTCAGGTGGCGGGCGGCGCCAACATCATCGTCTTCACCACCGGCCGCGGCTCCTGCTTCGGCTGCCGGCCGACGCCGTCGATCAAGGTCGCCACCAACTCGACCATGTACCACCAGATGGAAGAGGACATGGACGTCAATTGCGGCGTCATCGCTTCGGGTGAGAAGACCATCGCCGGCATGGGCCGGGAACTCTTCGAACTCATCGTCGAGACGGCATCGGGCCGCAAGACCAAGAGCGAGGCGTTCGGCTACGGCGACAACGAGTTCGTGCCGTGGCACCTCGGCGCGACGCTCTAACCACCGACGAAAAAAGCGGGCTGCAAAGACGGCTCACAAGGGGAGGCTGTGGATGGACAAACGCCGCATCGGCACGACTGCGCTCGAGGTAACCGAGATAAGCTTCGGCGGGGCGGCGATCGGCGGGCTCTACCGGGCCTGTCCGCGCGAAGCGGCGATGGAGACGCTGCAGACAGCCTGGGATGCCGGCCTGCGCTATTTCGACACCGCGCCCTTCTATGGCTTCGGCCTGTCGGAACGGCGGACCGGCGATTTCCTGCGCTACAAGCCGCGGGATTCCTATGTGCTGTCGACCAAGGTCGGACGGTTGTTCCGCCCGGTGCCGGAAGACCAGGTTCCCGATCATTCCTATGTCGACCCGCTGCCCTTCGCGCTCGACTACGACTACTCCTATGACGGCATCATGCGCTCGGTCGAGTTCTCCTATGCCCGGCTCGGGCTGAACCGGATAGACATCCTGTTTGTGCACGACATCGGCACCTACACACATGGCGTCGAGAGGACGAAGCTGCACTTTCGCCAGCTGATCGACGGCGGCTTGAAGGCGCTGGAAGAGCTTAAAACGTCCGGCGTGATTTCCGCCTATGGGCTCGGCGTGAACGAGGTGCAGATCTGCCTCGACGTGCTGCGCGAAGCGCCGCTCGACTGCATCCTGCTGGCCAGCCGCTATTCGCTGCTCGACCGCTCGGCTGAAGCCGAGTTGCTGCCGCTGTGTCGTGAGCGACAGACTTCGCTGATCATCGGCGGCGTCTTCAACTCCGGCATCCTGGCAACCGGACCGGTGCATGGCGCGCATTTCGATTATCTGCCGGCGACGCAGGACATACTCGAGCGTGTCGGGGCGATGGAGAAAATCGCTGATGAGGGCGGATATCCGCTGGCGGCGGCTGCATTGCAGTTTCCGCTGCAGGAGCCTGTCGTGGCCAGCGTGCTGACCGGAACGGCCAAGCCCGCCAACCTGACGCGCAACCTCGACATGTTCGACGTCCAGGTGCCGCAAGCGGAATTCGCCCGCTACGCTCCCTACACCATCGTGCAGGAGCTCGGCTGACGAAACGCCACAATCACGGTTCTCAAAAAGGAATGAATATTCCATATTGACTCGACGGTGGAATTAATATTCCATGATGATCAAGGAGGATCGGGAGCGTCTGGACGTGGCACTGAGGATCGGCAGGGAGGCTTCTCAGCCAAGCCATGCGCAGGCCGATATGAAACACCGCTTGCGTCGGCCGGACCGATGCACTATCAAAAAGCGGCAACTGTTTTTTATTGATAAAGGTCTGTTTGGGCCGCGCCTATCCAAATGGAGCTTCCGCAACCTTCACCGGGCGATCTAGGGAGGATTCCTAATGAAATTCGTGACCAGCATTCTCAACCGCCGTTCCCTGGTGGCACTTGCTGCCGCCTCGATGCTTGCCGGCACGCTGCACACGGCGCCCGCTTCGGCGGCGGACGTGACCATTCCGATCATCGTCAAGGACACCACGTCCTTCTACTGGCAGATCGTCCTGGCCGGCGCCCGCAAGGCCGGCAAGGATCTCGGCGTCAACGTACCCGAACTCGGCGCCCAAGCTGAAACCGACGTCAACGGCCAGGTCTCGATCCTCGAGAATGCCGTCGCCGGCAACCCGGCCGCGATCGTCATCGCGCCGACCGAATTCAAGGCGCTCGGCAAGCCGATCGATGAAGCGGCCAGCAAGGTCAAGGTCATCGGCATCGACTCCGGCGCCGACTCCAAGGCGTTCACCTCGTTCCTGACCACCGACAATGTGCAGGGCGGACGCGTCGCCGCTGACGGTCTTGCAGCAGCCATCGGCGAAGCCAATGGCGGCAAGATCGAGGGCGACGTCGCCCTGATCACCAACGCGCCGGGCGCCGGTTCGCTGGAGCAGCGCAAGCAGGGCTTCACCGAGCAGCTGGCCGCGAAATATCCGGGGCTCAAGCTCGTCGCGGACAAATATGCCGACGGCCAGGCAACGACCGGTCTCAATATCGCCACCGACCTGATCACCGCCAACCCGAACCTCAAGGGCATCTTCGCGTCCAACCTGATCATGGCGCAGGGCGTCGGTCAGGCTGTCGCCGAGAACAACCTTGGCGGCAAGCTGGCGCTGGTCGGCTTCGACAGCGACGAGAAGCTGATCAAGTTCCTCAATGACGGCGTCATTTCCGCGCTCGTCGTCCAGGATCCGTACCGGATGGGCTATGACGGCATCAAGACCGCGCTCGCCGCCTCGAAGGGCGAGAAGGTCGAGGCCAATGTCGACACAGGCGCCAACCTGGTGACCAAGGCAAACATGAAAGACCCCAAGATCGACGCCCTGCTCAACCCGAAGCTCTGAGCCCGTCGACCAAAAATCCTTTCCGGGGCCTCGCGCCCCGGAAACACCGGATACAAGCTTGAATATCCACCGGCTTGAATCACCTCGACGATGCGGCTTGACTGCATCGCGACGTGCCAATCGTAAGGCCAATCTGGGAGGATTGTCATGACGCCCATGGCGCAGGAACTGCACCCGGCCCCAACGCTAGCGCCCGGCAGGACGATCCTCGAACTGCACGGGCTGGAAAAGCGCTATCCCGGCACGCATGCGCTGAAGCCCGTTCACCTTGCCTTCAAGGCAGGTGAGATCCACGCCATCGTCGGCGAGAACGGCGCCGGCAAATCCACCTTGATCAAGCTTCTGACCGGGGTCATGCCGCGCACCTCCGGCGATGTCATCTGGGAGGGCAAGCCGGCAGCGCTGGCAACCCCGCACGAGGCAATGGCGCTGGGCATCAACGCCGTGCATCAGGAGGTCGTGCTCTGTCGCCATCTCACCGTCGCCGCCAACATGTTCCTCGGCGAGGAGAATTCGCGCTTCGGCATCCTGCAGCAGCGCGCCATGGTCAAGGAAGCGCAGAAGATCATCGACGGTCTCGGCTTCGACCTGCCGGCGCATGTCATGCTGGGTGACCTCACCATCGGCCAGCAGCAGCTGATCGCCGCCGCCCGCGCCACCGTGCGCGGCACCAAATTCCTCATCTTCGACGAGCCGACCGCCTATCTCACCCGCAAGGAAGCCGACCAGCTGTTCACGCTGATCCGCAGGCTCAAGGGCGAAGGCGTCACCATCATCTACATCAGCCATCGCATGGAAGAGGTGTTCGAACTCGCCGATCGCGTCTCGGTGCTGCGCGACGGCACGCTGGTCGGCACTCGCAACATTGCCGAGACCAATGACGCCGAGCTGGTCAAGATGATGATCAACCGCTCGATCGAGCAAGTCTATCACAAGGAGCATTTCACCCCCGGTGCCGTGATCGTTGAAGCGAAAAACCTGTCGGGCAAGGGTTTCGAAGACGTCTCGATGACGGTGCGCGCCGGCGAGATCGTCGGGCTCTATGGCCTGATCGGCGCCGGGCGGAGCGAGTTCGTCACCACGCTCTATGGCCGCCACAAGAAGTCGGCCGGACAGGTCCTTTGGCAAGGCAAGCCGGTCCACATCAATTCCGAGCACGACGCGATCAAGCTCGGCATGGCGCTGGCGCCAGAAAGCCGCCGCGACCAGGGCCTGTGCCTGAACCTGCCGGTCGGCCTCAACCTCAACCTGCCGATCTACAAGCGCATCTCCAACAACCTGCTGATTTCGAACACGAAGGAAAAGGCTGAAGCCGATCGCCAGATCGCCGGCCTCCGCATCAAAACGCAAACACGCGGCGCCCTGGCCTCCAGCCTGTCCGGCGGCAACCAGCAGAAGATCGTCATCGGCAAATGGCTGGCGCACGGCGCTAAGCTGTTCATCTTCGACGAGCCTACGGTCGGCGTCGATGTCGGCACCAAGGCCGAGATCTACCGCCTGTTCGGGGAACTGTTGTCCAAGGGCGCCGGCATCATCCTGATCTCGTCCTATCTGCCCGAGGTTTATGAGCTCGCCGATACGCTGCACGTGTTCCGGCGGGGCAAACTGGTCGCCAGCCATGGCTTTCGCGCCGCCAGCCACGAAGACGTGCTGACACAGGCGATCGGCTGACAAACAAGAAACGGGAGGAACCATGAGCATCGAAACCATCGCGATCGAAAAACCGAAACGGAACTACAACGTCCTGTTTGGGCTGACGCTTCTGGCGTTGCTGGTTCTGCTCTGGATCGTGCTGTCGGTGGCGACGCCGAGCTTCGCCTCCTCCAACAACATCGCCAATCTTTTGCGGCAGGGCTCGATGATCGCCATCATGGCGGTCGGCCAGACCTTCGTCATCATCACCGGCGGCATCGACCTCTCGGTCGGCGCCGTGGTCGGCTTCGCCACCGTCATTGTCGCCATGATGATCAATGCCGGCTTCCCGATCTGGGTCGCCATTCTGGTGACGCTGCTGGTCGGCGTTGCCATCGGCCTGTTCCATGGCTTCGGCATCGTCAAGATGGGCCTGCCGCCCTTCATCATCACGCTGGCGACGCTGACCTCGTTGCGCGGCATCGGCCTGTTGATGACCAACGGCAATTCGATCAACATCAACAGCGACAGCTTCACCGCGTTCTCGCGCAGTTCCTTTGTCGGCATCCCCAATCTGTTCTGGATGGTGATCCTGGTCGGTATCCCAGCCTACATCTTCCTGCACCACAGCCGCTGGGGCCGCTATCTCTTCTCCGTGGGATCCAATGCCGAGGCTTCGCGCCTCTCGGGCGTCAATGTCCAGCGCACCATCTACATGGCCTACACGCTGTCGGGCCTATGCGCGGCTTTCGTCGGCGTGCTGCTGGCGGCGCGCATCGGCATCGGCAACCCGACCCAGGCCGAAGGTTGGGAGTTGCAGGCGATCGCCTCATCGGTGATCGGCGGCACTTCGCTATTCGGCGCCGTCGGCTCGGTGCATGGCCCGCTGCTCGGCGCCTTCATCCTGGCCACCATCAACAACGGTGCCAATCTGCTCAACGTCAACTCGTTCTGGCAGCGCATCATCACCGGCGCGTTGATCATCATCATCGTCTATTTCGACGGCCTGCGCCGTCGCGGCAAGTAATCCTCCCTGACCTTCCGTGTCGGTCCGCTCAACAACGGACCGGCGCCTTTTTGAACACTGGAATTGCCGAATGAAAGCTGTTGTCTGCCGCTCGCCCGGCGAGCTTGTCCTGGAAGACCGGCCGGCGCCAGGAGCGCCGCCTGCCGGCTGGGCGCTGGTCGCCGTCAGCCATGTCGGCATCTGCGGCACCGACTACCACATCTTCGAAGGCAAGCACCCGTTCCTCGCCTATCCCCGCATCATGGGCCACGAAGTGTCGGGCGCCGTCGTCGAGACCGGCGAAGATGTCGACCTTGCCGTGGGCGAGCCCGTCATCATCAATCCCTATCTCGCTTGCGGAAAATGCATCGCCTGCCGGCACGGCAAGCCGAATTGCTGCGTCAGGATCGAAGTGCTTGGCGTCCATCGCGACGGCGCCATGGCCGAGCAGATCCTGGTGCCGGCACGGAATCTCTATCCAGCAAACGGCTTGTCGCTGGCCGACGCGGCGGCGGTGGAATTCCTCGCCATCGGCGCGCATGCCGTGCGGCGTGCCCGCGCCGAACCAGGCGCCCGCACGTTGGTCATCGGCGCCGGGCCGATCGGCCTTGGCGCAGCGCTGTTTGCGCGCATCGCCGGGCTCGATGTCAGCCTGCTCGACATGAGCACGGAGCGGCTGGATTTTGCAAAAGGCGAACTCGGCTTCGCCACGCTCGGCGGTTCACAAAAAGCGGCAGCCGAACTGGTGCGCGACGCAACCGGCGGCGAAGGGTTCGACGTCGTCTTCGACGCCACCGGCAACACCGCCTCGGTGCAGTCGGCCTTCGCCCATGTCGCGCATGGTGGCACGCTCGTGCTGGTCAGCGTCGTCAAGGACGACATCGTCTTTTCCGATCCGGAATTCCACAAGCGCGAAATGACATTGATCGGCAGCCGCAACGCGCTGAAAGTCGATTTCGACCACGTCGCCGCCTCGATACGCAACGGCGCCGTGCCTCTGGCAAAACTCGTCACCCACCGCACCACGCTGGCCGGCACGCCGGATGATCTCACCCGCTGGGCGCATGAGAAATCGGGGTTGATCAAGGCTGTGATCGAGGTGGGGTAAGACATCCGAAAAAATCTAGTGGAGCGAAAGTGCCGAGTTAAGGCAGATCGCATACCGCGGCGATTTGCGAAAAGGCCCGTCGCTTCCTCATCCATGGGCAGAGCAAGGAGCGAAGCGACGCGGCGCAGACCCGAGGATTCATTCGGTGACGTCTGCGCTAGAATCCAGCGGTGCAAAAAGAGGCGTCCATTCGCATCTCCTACCTGCACCGCTGCGGCGCGCGACAGTCGCGGCATGGGTCCTCGGGTCTCCGCGTGCGCTGCGCTCCCGCTCCGCCCGTGGATGAGGAAGTGAGCGGCTAAGCCGCCCGCTTCCACCCATCCCTGATATGCCTGTATCCCTCGCGATAAACCGCTTCCGGCGTCTCGGAAAAATCCCGCCACACCTTGGTCGCCGCCGCCAGATCCTTCAGCGATCTGCCAAACGCCTCGATCGTCAGCCAGTCGTCATAGCCGCTCTTGCGGATGGCCGCGAAAGTCTCTTTCCACGGAATGTTCCCGCGCCCCGGCACGCCGCGATCGTTCTCCGAAATGTGGATGTGCACGACATTCCGCCGGTGCTTCATGTAGGCGCCGATCGGGTCGGCTTCCTCGATATTGGCGTGGAAGGTGTCGTACATCGCCTTGATGTGCGGCCGGTCGATGGCATCGACGTGCTCGGACAGATCGGCCATCGTGTTCAGCAGATAGCACTCGAAACGGTTGAGCGCCTCCAACCCGATGGTAACGTTCCGCTTGCCGGCATGATCGCCAATGGCGCGCTGCGAGGCGATCGAGCGCTTCTTCTCGGCAGCGGTCGGCCCGCTGCCGGAGAAGGCGCCGAGCGTCGAATGCAGCGGCCCGCTCAGCGTACTCGCGCCGAGCGCCTGGGCGCAATCGATCGCCCATTTCATGTAGCCGATGCCGGCCTTGCGGGTCGCGGCATCCGGCGAAATCAGATTCATCGCCGGGTCGCCCATCGCCGTAACAGCCGTGCGCTCCAACCCGATGCGGTCGAGCAGATCGCCAAGGTTCTTGTAGTCCTCTGGCGTGCCTGAGAAGATCGGTATCTCGACGCCGTCGAAGCCGGTCGCCTTGATGTCGCGCAGCAACGGCTCGTGTTTCTTAGACACGGAAGTCGTCCACAAAAACATGCACATGCCGATTTTCATCGACAGCCCCTCCCCGTTTGACGGCGCGCGCTGGTTTCTTTCGCATCTCGCACCATGCGCCCTCATTCGGCCGCTTCGCGGCCACCTTCTCCCCGAAGGGAGAAGAGACTTGGCGCCGGCGCTCCCTAAAGTTTCGTCCACGCCCCGTTCTTCTTCGATGACTTAACGCAGGCCTCGATGAACGCCATACCTTCGACGCCGTCCTGGATGGTCGGGAACACCACGTCCTTGCCCGGCTTGCCGCCCTTCTTGCGTGCCGCGCGGATCGCCCGCGCCGCCTCCTGGTAGATGTTGGCGAAGCCTTCGAGATAGCCTTCCGGATGGCCAGACGGAACGCGGCTGACGCGTCCCGCAACTGGCAGCGCGCCGGCGCCGTTGCGGGTGAGCAACTGCTTGGGCTGGCCGAACGGCGTGTACCAGAGATAGTTCGGATCGGCCTGCACCCATTCCAGCCCGCCTTTAGAGCCATAGATGCGCAGCTTCAGCCCGTTCTCGTGGCCCGGCGCCACCTGGCTCGCCCAGATCATGCCCTTGGCCGGATGCACCTTGCCGACCGGCTTGAAGCGCAGCATGACATTGACATTGTCGTCGAGCAGCCGCCCCGGCACGAAAGCGTCGAGATCGGCCGACAGGGAATCGAGCTCCAGACCCGAGACGAAGCGCGCCAGATTGTAGGCGTGCGTGCCGATGTCGCCGAGCGCGCCGCCCGCGCCCGCCTGCTTGGGGTCGGAGCGCCACGCCGCCTGCTTCTGGCCGGTGGCGGCAAGATCTTCGGTCAGCCAGTCCTGCGGGTACTCGGACTGAACGATGCGGATGTCGCCAAGCTGCCCCTTGGCCACCATCTCGCGCGCCTGCCGGATCATCGGATAGGCAGTGTAATTGTGCGTCAGCACGAACACCTTGCCGGTCTTTTCAACCACGGCCGCGAGCTTCTTGGCCTCGGCCAAAGTCGTCGCCAGCGGCTTGTCGCAGATGACGTGGATGCCCGCCTCGAGGAAGACCTTGGCCGCCGGCACGTGCACATTGTTGGGGGTGACGATCGCCACCGCCTCGATGCCGTCCGGGCGCTTGGCCTCGGCCTTGGCCATCTCGGCATAGGAGGCGTAGCTGCGCGCCGGGTCGAGACCGAGTTCGGCGGCGGAAGCCTTGGCGCGCTCGGGATTGGCCGACAGGGCGCCGGCCACCAGCACGAAGTCATTGTCCATGCGCGCCGCGATCCGATGCACCGCGCCGATGAAGGCGCCTTGGCCGCCGCCGACCATACCATAGCGGATCGGGCCGCCCCCCGCTTCCGAATTCGATGCGCCGACCATGTCTTTCTCCTGCTTGTCTCAAATACCCATCATGGCGCGCAGCATCTTCTTGTCGGTGGTGCCGCCGGCGAAATCATCAAAGGCCTTTTCCGTCACCCGGATAATGTGGTGCTGGATGAAGGGCGCGCCTTCGGCCGCGCCGTCCTCCGGATGCTTGAGGCAACACTCCCACTCCAGCACCGCCCAGGAATCGTAGCCATACTGGGTAAGCTTGGAGAAGATGCCGCCGAAATCGACCTGCCCGTCGCCAAGCGAGCGGAAGCGGCCGGCGCGATTGGTCCAGCTCTGATAGCCGGAATAGACGCCTTGCCGCCCCGTCGGATTGAACTCGGCATCCTTGGCATGGAAGGCCTTGATCCGCTCGTGATAGATGTCGATGAATTCGAGATAGTCGAGCTGCTGCAAAAGGAAATGCGATGGGTCGTAGTTGATGTTGCAGCGCTTGTGGCCGCCAACCGCATCGAGGAACATTTCGAACGTGGCGCCGTCGAAGATGTCCTCGCCAGGATGGATCTCATAGCCGACATCGACGCCGTTCTCGTCATAGACGTCGAGGATCGGCTTCCAGCGCTTGCCGAGTTCGGCAAAGGCCTCCTCGATCAGCCCGGCCGGCCGCTGTGGCCAGGGATAGAGATACGGGAAGGCCAGAGCGCCGGAAAACGTCACCGAGGCTTTCAGGCCAAGATTCTTCGAGGCCTTGGCGCCGAACTCCATCTGTTCGACCGCCCATTTCTGCCTGGCCTTGGGGTTGTTGTGCACCGCAGGCGGTGCAAAGCCGTCGAACTGGGCATCATAGGCCGGGTGCACCGCCACCAGCTGCCCTTGAAGATGCGTCGACAGTTCGGTGATCTCGACGCCGGCATCCGCGCAGATGCCTTTCACCTCGTCGCAATAGGTCTTGGAAGATGCCGCCTTCTTGAGGTCGAACAGGCGTGCATCCCAGGTCGGGATCTGCACGCCCTTGTAACCGAGACCGGCCGCCCATTTGGTGATCGAGGCCAGCGAATTGAACGGCGCGGTATCCCCCGCGAACTGCGCCAGAAACAGCCCCGGACCCTTCATTGTCGACGGCATCGGCATCCTCCCAATTCATTTTTCCAAGGACCAAGCATAGCGCCTGATGAAAGCAGGGCCAGCCTCTTTGGTCTCTTGCGATGTGCATTCTCGTATCGGCATTCTGGTATTACCAAATACCGAAAATCGGTCAAGCCATTTGACTCACGCGCAAAGCTGCCAGGGCATTCCATTTTTGGCGATATATACCAGCATAATCAATACGGTACACAGATGCCGATATCGCATGGCGGCGGTTCTTGCCGCGCGACAAAAATTGCTGTAGACCTCCATTAGGGCCCAATTGGTCGAACCAGTTGCGCAAAAACGCTGGAGCGCCTTGGGGAGGAAACACGCGACGCGCCTTGTGGGGCGCATCGCAGGCGAACTGGCACAGACGAATTCTGGGAAGGATAGACCATGCATCTTTCGACGCACAACTGGATGCGCGCGGAACCGTTGGAGGTGACGCTGAAGCGCATCAAGAAATTCGGCTACGAGTCGATCGAGATTTCCGGCGAGCCCGAGCAATACAAGACCAAGGAGACCCGCGCGCTGCTGAAAGAATACGGCATCCGCTGCTGGGGGTCGGTGACGCTGATGCTGGGCGAACGCAACCTTGCCGCCAGGGACCAGGGCCAGCGCGAACGCTCGGTGCAGTACGTCAAGGACGTGCTGACCATGGTCAGCGAACTTGATGGCGAGATCATAACGCTGGTGCCCGCGACCGTCGGCAAAGTGGTACCGGACGGCACCGAGGAAGAGGAATGGAAGTGGGTGGTCGACGCCACCCGCGAATGCTTCACCCATGCCAAGAAGGTCGGCGTCAAGATCGCGGTCGAGCCGCTCAACCGCTTCGAGACCTATCTGTTCAACCGCGGCGCGCAGGCGTTGGCCCTGGCCGATGCGGTCAGCCCCGAATGCGGCGTCTGCCTCGACGCCTATCACATCCATATGGAAGAATTTAACGTCCATGACGCGATCCGTCAGGTCGGCAAACGGCTGTTCGACTTCCACGTCGCCGACAACAACCGCTTTGCCGCCGGCCTTGGCCAGATTGATTGGCCACGGATCGTGCAGACGCTGAAGGAAGTCGGCTATGACGGCGCGCTGACGAACGAATTTGTCGCGCCAGTCGACCGCACACCCGCCGCGCCCTATCCCGACATGGTCGAGCGCAATCCGGTCGACATTTCTCCCGAACAGCTGAAGTTCATCCAGGATCACGGCTCCAGCGTGCTGACGGAGAAATTCTACACCGACCAGATGCGCATCACGGCCGAAACGCTGCTGCCGCTGATCAAGTAGCCGATCGGGATGCGCATCAAAACGGTCCAGGCGTGGTGGGTCCGCGTGCCGATTGAGGCCGCGAAGCAGCATCGCAGCGACTTTGGCCAGGTGACGACGTTCGACGCCGCCATCCTGCGCATTGAGACTGACGACGGGCTGATCGGCTGGGGCGAGGGCAAGAACGCCGCCGGCAGCGCCGGCAGCTATGGTGCGCTGGTCTACATGCTGAATCAGGAGGTCGGGCCGCAGCTGATCGGCCGCGACCCCGCCGACATCGGCATGATCTGGGAGATGCTCTACAACGGCGTGCGCCATGACAGTGCCGCGCGCGCCGGCCATGCCATGCCGCAGCTGGCGCGGCGCGGCATGAGCATTGCGGCAATCAGCGCCGTCGATATCGCGCTCTGGGATATTCTGGGCAAGTCGTTGGGACAGCCGGTGTGGCGGCTCATCGGCGGCCGCAAGCTCGACCGCATGCCGGCCTACGCCTCCGGCGGCTGGGCTGCCGCCGACGCTATCGGCGAGCAGCTCAAATCCTACATCGCCAAAGGCGGCTTCAAGGCGCTGAAGATGCGCGTCGGCGCCATGGACGGCGCCCCGCACATTTCCGCCGCCCGCGTCCGCGCCGCACGGCAGGCGCTCGGTCCTGACGTCGAGTTGATGGTCGACGCGCATGGCACCTATACGGTGGCCGAGGCCAAGCGCTTCATCAGCCTGGCCAGGGATCTCGACCTCGCCTGGTTCGAGGAGCCTGTTATCGCCGACGACAAGGCTGGTATGGCCGAGGTGCGCGCCTCGGGCTCGATCCCGATCGCCACCGGCGAAAGCGAAGCGACGCGCTACGCCTTCCGCGATCTCGCGGTGCTGAAATCCGCCGACATCTTCCAGCCGGATCCGGCCTTTTGCGGCGGTATCAGCGAGGCGATGAAGATCGGCACCATCGCCAGTGCCTTCAATCTGCGCTTTGCCCCGCATCTGTGGGCCGGCGCGCCATGCTTCTTCGCCGGCCTGCATGTTTGTGCGGCCTCGCCTGCCAGTTTTACCGTCGAATATTCGCTCGGCGCCAACCCGATGATCCACGATCTTATCGAAGAGACTGTCGAAGCAAGGGACGGTATGATAGCGATCCCTGAAAAGCCGGGTCTGGGATTCACCATTTCGGAGCGGTTCCTGGAGGCGCACGCGCAACGCGGTTGACGATGAAAGAAAAGAACCTTCTCGCCGAGCTCGCCGCCTATCTCTTCGCCCATTCGGACAAGGAGACCGGCCGCACGCCTTCGGAGCGCGAACTGGCGGAGCATTTCGTCGTCAGCCGCGGCCAGATCCGCGAAGCGCTGGCCATTCTGGAGGCCATGCGCATCGTCGAGCGCCGCGCCAAATCCGGCATCTATGTCTGCACCAGGCAGGCCAGTGTAGAAGCCTTGGCTCTTTTCGCCCGCGCGGGCCTGCCGCTCGATCCGGTGCAGATCTACGAGACCGTCGAACTGCGCAAGATCCACGAGATCAAGGCCGCCGAACTTGCCTGTTCGCGTGCCACCGAAGAGAATTTCGAACGCCTGCGGGAGATCCTGAAAGCCTCGGAGGAGTGCATCGCCGCCGGCGAAGGCCTCGCCAAGGAAGACCGCGAATTCCACCTCGAAATCGTGCGGGCGACCAAGAACGGCGTCTTCCACAATATCTGCAGTGTCTATTACCTGATGGGCGAGCAGCGGCTGCCGATCTACTTCAACGATCCCGAGCGCTCAGTGCGCTCGCATGCCGAGCATATCCAGATCTACGAGGCGCTGCTGCGTCGCGACGGCAATCTCGCCCAGGCGCTGATGAGCGCCCACCTGCAAGGCGCGGAAAGCTACTGGAAGGGGATCATCGAGGGCCGGGAGGCGCAAGCGCAAAGCCTGGCACTTGAGAAGGTCTAGTGCAATTCCAGAAAAGGTGTGAAACGGTTTTTCTGGGAAAAGCGCGCGGCGCTTTCCTTTGAGAATTGCGACTAGCGAGAGCCCCATGCCCAGAATCCTGTCGACGCACACGCTGCATCCGGGTGCCTCCGCAATGCTGGCGGGCGCCGGTGAACTCGTCGTCGCCTCAGCGCTTGATGCGGCAACGCTGACCGCCGAGGCGAAGCATGCCGACGTCATCATCGTTCGCGCACCGCTGCCGCCGTCGCTGTTCGAAAACGCCACGAAACTCAGAGCAGCGGTCCGCCACGGCGCCGGGCTCGACATGGTGCCGATGGAGGCCGCGGCCGCGGCCGGCGTGCTGGTCGCCAACGTGCCGGCGGTCAATGCGCGTTCGGTCGCTGAATATGTGATGTTCGCGGCCCTTGCCCTGCTTCGGCGCTTCCGTTCGGTCGACCGCGACTTGCGCGCCAAGGGCTGGAATGCCGGCCGCGACCACGCCAGCCATGCCAGCGAGCTTGCCGGCAAGACCATCGGCATCATCGGCTTCGGCGCCATCGGTCAGGCAGTCGCCCATATCGCCGCGCACGGCTTTGGCCTCGACGTCGTGGCGACGACCCGCAGCATGCAGCCGGCACCCGACAGGATCGGCTTCCTGTCGATCGATGCGCTGGTCGAACAGAGCGACATCATCGTGCTCTGCTGCCCGCTGACGGAAGAGACGCGCGGCTTGATCAGCCGCGAACGCATTGCCCGCATGAAGCCCGATACGCTTTTGATCAACATTTCGCGCGGGCCGGTGATCGATGACGAGGCGCTGATCGAGGCCTTGCGCAAGGACCGCATCGGCGGCGCCGCGCTCGATGTCTTTGCCACGCAGCCGCTGCCGCCGGCTCATCCCTATTTCAGCTTCGACAATGTCATCGTCACCCCGCACATGGCCGGCATTACCGAGCAGTCGATGATGCGCATGGGGGTGGGTGCTGCCGGCGAGACCTTGCTGGTGCTGGCCAACCGGCTGCCTGTCAATCTGCGCAATCCCGACGTGGTCGAGCATTACCGCAGACGGTTTCCTGCCGACTGACGTTTCTGCAAGCCGCCTCAATTTTCGCGGATTTGGCGTCGACCTTCGCCGATATGGTCAAGAGCGTCGTGAGAGTTCTTCTTCTGATTGCCGGTACAAGCGTAGGGACAGCCAAGGCTCAGGCCGAAAGCAGCTACGTGCCTTGCGACAACGGCCTGCGCTGCGTGATGGCGCCCTGCCCTTCTACCAGCGCGCTCGACCTCGCCACCGGAAAGGTCGTCAAGGGTGTGTGGGTCGACATCGACGGCTTGCCGCAGCAGGACAAGGCGCTTGACCTTTCCGACAAGCTCTATGCCGGCAAGCTCGTTGTCACAGGAACAATCGAGAACCGCCCACACAGCTTCAACGGCAAGCAGCACGACGTGCCGACATTGTTCGCGACGGGCATCCTACGCACCGCCAAGGACAGCGAACGCAAGCACTGCTCGTCGGGTTGACTATTACCGACCAAGCAGCCGCTCGATTTCAGCCGCGATGCGCAGCAGATGGTGGTCATGGCCATTGCGCGCCACCAGCATCAGCCCGGCCGGCAGCGTCATGCCGGGCATCGGTAGCGAGATCGCGCAGAGGTCGAACTGGTTGGCGACCTGGGTGTTGCGCAGCAGCAGACCTTCAGTGCGTTCACGCAGAGCCGTATCCTCGGCCATCGAAACGATAGTCGGCGCTGTCGCCGGCGTGGTCGGCAGAGCCAGCACATCGACCGAACCCAACCGCTCGTCCATGGCTATGCACAGTGCCGCGCGACGACGCATTGCCCTGATATAAACCGGCGTCGGTATGGCCGCCGCCCGCGACAGCGGCCCGCTTACATGGGGATCGACCGGCATCGATGCGCCCGTCGCCAGCCAGTCGGCATGGATTTCAGCACCTTCCATGGCCGCGATCGAGCCGCGTTTGGTGGCCAGGCGCAGATCGGCAATGAGGTCGTCGATCGAAATGTCCGTGAGCCACGCGCCTGCCTGCTCGATCCCGGCAAGGCTGCGATCGAACGCGGCGGCAATCTCCGTTTCCGTGTCTTCGAAAAGCAGGCCGCGCGGAATGCCGACACGAAGCCCGGCAAGCGCTAACGGCAGGTGCAGTTGCGGCATCTGCTCGCCCGTCATCGCGGCGTCAGCCAGGGCACACGCAGCAACACTCAGCGCCAGCGGCCCGATCGAATCCAGCGTCGCAGAAAGGGGATAGGCACCAGTCAGCGGCACGCGCCGCGCCGTCGGCTTGAAACCGACGACGCCGTTCAGCGATGCCGGGATGCGCACCGAACCGCCGGTGTCGGAGCCGATGGAAATGTCGCTCGTCCCCTCGCCAACGGACACGGCGGCGCCCGACGACGAACCGCCCGGAATGCGGCTGGTGTCGGCGGCATTGCCCGGTGTGCCGTAGTGCATGTTGTCGCCGATGGCGGTGAAGGCGAATTCGGTCATGTTGGTCTTGCCGATGATGACGGCGCCGGCCTGGCGCAGACGGTTGACGACCGCAGCGTCGTGCCGACGGGGCGCGGTGTCCCTCAACATCAGCGAACCGGCCGTGGTCGATTCACCGGCGACATCGAACAGATCCTTGATCGAGATGATGGCGCCGTCGAGCGGCCCGAGCGATACGCCGGCCTTCTTGCGCGCATCGGTGGCCTCGGCCGCTGCGCGCGCCGCCTCGGCATAGAGTTTGGTGAACACCTTCTCGCCTGCCGCGCAATTGGCAAGACGTGACAGGATGATCTCAAGACGATCGCGGATTGATTGCATGTCGATGTCGGATTCCGTCAAGGTGGAGCGTCTTTAAGGCATATGGGCCGCTAGGTCAGCGGAAGGAATAACCCGGACAGCGTGCCTTTGCACCTGCCAGCGATAGGAAGAGATGATGCTGTACAAAGGCAGCTGCCACTGCGGCAAGGTAGCGTTCGAATTCAAAGCCGAACTGACCGGCGCCGTGCGGTGCAATTGTTCGATGTGCAGGCGCAAGGGCGTGCTGTTATGCGCCATCCCGCATGACAGCCTGAAGGTGCTCGCATGGGGCGATGATCTCGGCACCTATACGTTCAACAATCACGTATTGGCGCATCGCTTCTGCCGGACCTGCGGCATCCATCCCTTCGCCGAGGATGTCAGTCAGGGCAACGAACGCAGCGCCTACGTCAACCTTAACTGCGTTGCGGATATTGATGCTGTCGGTCTGTCGATTTTCGACTTCGATGGCCGCTCGGTCTAAGCTTACCGGTAACCCGCGGCATCGGCAGGTTTGCCGGCGTCCTGTACCTCCGGAACATAGCGCCAGGCGTCCGGGCGTGAGCCGTCGAGATCGGTAAAACCATAAATCTGCGCCAACCCACCGCTGGACAGCGACTGGCCGTTCCAGCGCGCACGATCCGGATCCGCCGCAAGCGACGCGACCGCGCGGCCGACAAAGCGCGGCGTTTCGGAAATGACGAAATGCGGCACGTTGGCGGTGGCGTCGCGCCAATTGTCTTCGGTGACGCCAAACGCCTCCAGCATCATTTCGGAACGCAGCCATCCGGGCGTCAGCGACACCGAGGTGGCGCCATGCGCAGCAAGATCTTTGGCGTGTGCCCATGCCATGCGGTTCACCGCGACCTTGGCGAGATCGTAGAACGGCGACAGCCGATAGTGATCGGCATTGTACTCGGCGGTGCCGTCAGTGACCTCGACCAGCAGCCCGCCCGGCCGCTCGATCATCAGCGGCAGCGCATGATGCGCGGTGATCAGATGCGTGTCGATGCCGAGCCGCAACAGGCGCAGGCCGTTTTCCAGATTGTGGTCCCAGACCGGCTTATTCCACTCGAACAGCTTTTCGCCGCCCCAGATATCGTTGACCAGAATGTCGAGCCGACCCTGTTCGGCCCGGATGCGCTCGACCAGACTGCGCACATCATCACTCACCATATGATCGACTTGCACGGCAATGCCCTTGCCGCCATGCGAACAAACCAGCTCCGCCGTCTCCTCGATGGTTTCGGGCCGGGCATAGTCGGATTGCTGGCTGCGTGTGGTGCGCCCGGTGACATAGACGGTGGCGCCGGCGGCGCCGAGTTCAACCGCGATCCCCCGCCCGGCACCACGCGTGGCGCCGGCGACCAGGGCGACCTTTCCTTGCAACGTCATGGTAGTCTCCCAACCGAATCTATCGACCAAACCGATCTGGCTTACGCCGCTCGCATTATATATAAATGATTATTCGGTTATTTGAGATGTCAAGGTGACGCGACCAAAAACCAAATCCGACGAGCAGGTGCTGGAAGCCGCGTTGGGATTGATTCACGAACATGGACCCGAGGCGCTCACCTTCGAGCGGCTGGCAAAGGCGTGCGGCCTCTCTGGCGCAACACTGGTGCAGCGTTTCGGCAACAAGGCGCAGCTGAAGCAGCGCACCTTGCTGCAAGCGTGGGATGGCCTCGATGCCAAGACGAGGGAACTCGCAGCCACCGTTCCCAAAACGCCGGCCGGCGCGATCGAATTGCTGGTGGGGCTGTCGCAGGGCTACGGCGGCATCGAAGCCTACGCCGAGGGCCTGCTCGTCCTGCGCGAGGATCTGCGCGACCCCGTGCTCAGGGCGCGAGGCGCCGCCTGGAAAGCGTTCCTGAGCGAGGCCCTTGCGGCTTGCTTGGCCGGAACGCCCGACACCCCGCGCGACATCGGCCTGCTGATGGCATCGCATTGGCAGGGCTCACTGCTGTGGTGGAGTTTTGACCCGACGATCGAGGTGGCCACCTATGTCGAGGAAAGCCTCAAGTGCTTCGTTGCAGCCATCACCAAAACAGCGGCCCGAAAACCGTGATGGGCCGCTGCGCAAGCTGGGAGTGGATGTAGTCTAAATTAGCTGGCGTGCCGCAAGCTCACGCCGCTGCCCTTGTCGAACAGCACCACCTTGTCCTGATTCCAGGCAAAGCGCACCGGCTGCTCGATCTGGACATCGGTTCTGGCCGGCACCGTGGCGCGTAGCGTAGTGTCGCCGACCCGCAGAGTCAGGATCTTTTCCACGCCATGGTTCTCAACATCGTGGACGCGTGCCTCGACCGGCGCACCGCTTTCAAGATACACATCCTCAGGTCGAATACCGAAGACGAGCGGGCGACCGTCGGTCGCACCGCCCGCCTTGGCACCCCCAGAGAAAGGCAGTTCGAAATTCAGCGGCGCCATCACCGCGCGGCCGTTGACCAGCTTGCCATCGATCAGGTTCATCGGCGGCGAGCCGACGAAGCTCGCCACATAGGTATCGCGCGGGTTGTTATAGATCTCGTGCGGCGTGCCGGTCTGGATGATGCGGCCATGGTTGAGCACGCCCACTTTGTCGCCCATCGACATCGCCTCGATCTGGTCGTGGGTGACGAACAGAAAGGTGGCGCCAAGCTGGATCTGCAGGTTCTTCAGTTCCGTGCGCAGCGCCTCGCGCAGTTTGGCGTCCAGCGCCGACAGCGGTTCGTCCATCAGGAACACGCGCGGCTTGCGCACGATGGCGCGCCCGATAGAGACGCGCTGCATTTCGCCGCCTGAAAGGCGGTCGGTCTTGCGGTCGAGCAGATGCTCGATCCGCAGTGTCTTGGCCGCTCGTGCAACACGGTCCTTGATCTCGGCATCCGGCAGCCGACGTATCTTCGGCTTCAGCGGGAATTCGAGATTTTCGCGGACCGTATAGCGCGGATAGAGCGAATATTGCTGAAGCACCAGCGCCACGTCGCGCTCGGCCGCACCCCAGTCGGCGACGTCGACGCCGTCGATGAACACCTGACCCTCGGTCGGCTTTTCCAGACCCGCGATCATGCGCAGCGTCGTCGTCTTGCCGGCGCCGGTCTCGCCGAGCAGCACGAAGAACTCGCCATCGGCGATCTCGAGATCGAGCCCGGTCAGTGCGGTGTGGTTGCCGAAGCTCTTGGAAATATTCTTGAGCTGGATATGAGCCATCAGAGCCTCACCTCAAGCGACTTGCCGCTTGCCGTGTCGAAGAAATGTGCCTGCGCCGGATCGATCCTGGCGAAAACCTTTTCGCCCGGGCCGCCGACGAAGCCGCTCTTGGTGCGCGCGCGCAGCATCTTGGAGCCGACCTTGAGATCGACAATGTCAAACGAGCCGAGCGGCTCGACGATCTGTGTCTCGACCGGCACGAAACCCTCCGCCGCTTCATGGCGCACCAGCACGCCTTCCGGCCGGATGCCGAGCGCAAGCTGGCCGCCGGCATGGCCGTTGAGCTTGGACAAAAGCGTGCGCGGGAATTCGAAGCCGGCGGCAGCGCCACCGAGGGTGACCGAGGCCGCCGAAGCGGTCTCGGCGATCGCCGCGTCGGCGACGTTCATCACCGGGCTGCCGACGAACTGCGCCACGAACAGATTGGCCGGATGCGAATAGACCTCGTCGGGCGAACCGACCTGCTGCAGCACGCCCTCATGCATGATCACGATGCGGTCGGCGAGGCTCATCGCCTCGATCTGGTCGTGCGTGACATAGATGGTGGTCGAGCCCTGTTTGATGTGCAGCCGCTTGATCTCGGCCCGCATCTCTTCGCGCAGCTTGGCGTCGAGGGCGCCGATCGGCTCGTCCATCAGCATCGCCTTCGGCCGCCGCACCAGAGCCCGGCCGATGGCCACACGCTGCATGTCGCCGCCCGACAGCGCCGACGGCTTCTTGGCCAGCAGTTCCGTGATCTGCAGCGTCTTGGCGACCGAGCGCACCTCGCTATCGATCTCGGCCTTGCTCTTGCGCGTCGCGCGCAAGGGAAAAGCAATGTTCTCATAGACGCTCATATGCGGGTAGAGCGAGAACGACTGGAACACCATGGCTATGTCGCGGTCGGCGGCCTTGAGGTGTTGCACCGGCTTGCCGTCGATGAGGATGTCACCGCCGTCGATCGTCTCCAGCCCGGCAACCGCCCTCAATGTCGTCGTCTTGCCGCAACCCGACTGACCGAGCAGCACGATGAACTCGTTGTCGTCGATCTTGAGGTTGAGGTCCTTGATGACCTGGACCGCACCGAAGAATTTCTGGACGCCGCGAAGCTCAATCTGGGTCAATGCTCTGCTCCCGGATTGCGCACCTGGCCGGTACCGGCCTTCTCCGCCGGCGCGATCTTCGAGCTGATGTTGAAGCCGATCAGGCCGATCAGGATGATGGTCACGCCATAGCTGTGCAGCAGCAGGTTCCACGGCTGGCAAAGCGCGATGATGCCGAGGACCATCAGCACCTGAGACCCCGGTTCGAGATATTTCTGGTTGATGGCTCGAAAGCTCATTTGCGGATCGCTCCGAAGGACATGCCGCGCAGCAAATGGTTGCGGAGCAGGAAGGTGAAGATTGCGACCGGCAGCAGGAACAGGAAGGTTCCGGCGGCGATCACCGTCCAGTCGGGCAGGCCGGCGCCGACCTGGCTGGGGATGAAGGGCGGCGCCGTCTGGGCGCGGCGGTTGGTCATGATCAGCGCGAAAGCATACTCGTTCCACGCCGTGATGAAGCAGAAAACCGCGGTCGCGGCGATGCCGGTGGCGGCCTCCGGCAGCACGATCTTGAAGAAGGCTTCCATGCGGGTGTAGCCGTCGACCAGCGCTGCCTCTTCATACTCCTTCGGGATCTCGTCCATGAACCCCTTCATCAGCCACACCGAAAAGGACAGGTTGAAGGCGGTATAAAGGATGATCAGCCCGATATGGGAATCGTTGAGGCCGACGGCCCGGTACATCAGGAACATCGGGATCGCGACCACCACCGGCGGCAGCATGCGCGTCGACAGGATGAAGAAGAGCAGATCCGCCTCCCCCTTCACCTTGAAGCGCGAGAAGCCGTAGGCGGTGAAGGTACCCATGCCGACAGCCAGCACCGTCGAGGTGATGGCAATGATCAGCGAGTTCATGAAGCGGCTCGGATAGCCGGACCATTGCACCTGGCCCTTGCCGTCGCGCACGATCTTTTCACCGCCGTCGAACACGACACGTTCCCACCAGGGTGCCGCCGCATACTCTTCCGGCGACGGCGGGTTGCGCATCTGCGAGCGCTTGGTGAACAGCTTGACGAACGGTGATATCTCGGGCTGGAACACCACCGTCGGCGGGATGGTCGTGGCAAGATTGCGCGGCTTGAACGCCGTCGAGGCGATCCAGTAGATCGGCGCCAGGAAGATGATCGTCACCAAAAGGACGGCGACGATGGCGACGCGATTGAAGCCTATTTCGGAAGAAGTGCGGACGGCGGCCATCTCAGCGCTCCTTCACCTTGTTGAGGTACTTGACGTAGATGTTGGTGATGGCCAGCACCATGATCAGCACGATGTAGGCGAGCGCGCAGGAGCGCCCGGTCTGCCATTCCTGGAACGCCATCTTGTACAGCCGGATAGAGATCAGCTCGGCCGTCGGCTGGCTGGTCAGGATATAGGCGAGGTCGAAGGTCTTGAACGCTTCCATGGTGCGGAAGATGACCGCGATCATCAGGATCGGCGCGACCAGCGGCAGCGTGATGCGGAAGAAGGTGTAGAACGGTCCGGCGCGGTCGATCGCCGCTGCTTCGTAGAGATGCTTCGGCACCGCCGAAAGGCCGGCCAGCGACAAAAGCATGACGAAGGGCGACCACATCCAGATGTCGGTCAGCGCAACCGCATAGAGCGCCATCTTGGGATCCGCCAGCCACTCGAAATTGCCGAGGCCAAGCGCATAGTTGATGACCCCCCATGACGGATCATAGAGCAGTTTCCAGAACAGACCGACGACGGCCATCGACAGCATCATCGGCAGCAGCAGCAGCGTTGTGATGAGACCCTTGAGGGGAATATCCCGGTTGAGCAGCATGGCCACGCCGAAGCCGACGAGCAGCTGACCCGCGACCGAGATGATGACGTACTTCGCGGTGATGGCGAAGTTGGACCAGACATAGGGATCGTTGAGCAGGTCGCGATAATTCTGCAGCCCGACGAAATTTGCCGGCGCGTTGGTCGACGCGCGGAAATCGGTGAAGGAATAGCCCAGCGAATAGATCAGCGGGAAAATGTTGAAGACGATCAGGAACAGGATCGTCGGGATTATGAAGAGGTTGCGGATCGACATGTCGCTCAAGCCGCGTGCAGCGGCCCGCGAGGAAGTGTCCAGCGTGGTGATCATCGTGGTCGCCAAGACCCTGCTCCCGTTTCGGAAAAAAGAACGGAGGAGGCACGGATGCCTCCTCCGCGAGAAAAGCTGCTTATTGGCCGCGGCCGTATTTCTTGAACGTCGCGTTCCAGTCGCCTGCGAGCGCGTCCAGCGTTTCCTTGGCGGTGCCTTCGCCGCCGATCATGTAGGGATAGACGCGCTGGTTGAGCTGCTGCAGCAGCTCGGCATATTCCGGCACCGCCCAGAAGTCCTTCACCTTGAACATGGTCTCGTAGAAGGCCTTGTTGTACGGCGTGGCGTTCTGGAACTCCTCCGACTTGAGCACGGCGGCACTGCAGGTGTAGCCGCCGAGCGCCGCCCACTTCTTCTGGGTCTCGTCCTTGATGAACCATTCAAGGAACTTCGTCGCCTCTTCCTGCTTCTTGGAGTAGGAAACGATGGAGATGCCCTGACCGCCGAGTGCGGCGAACTGATCGCCGTTCGGGCCTGGAGGATTGGCGAAGAAGCCGGTGTTCTTGGCGTTCGGGTTCGACGCCTCGTTGATCAGCGAGGGGAAGAACGCGAAGTAGTTCATGCTCATCGCGGCCAGGTTTTCGGTGATCGCCTGATTGTCCTCCACGAAGAACGACTTGGCCCAGCCCGGAGGCGTGAACGTGTAGAGTTCCTTGTAGGCGTCGAGTGCGGCGATTGCCTTGTCGGAGTTGATGAAGCCGTCGACCTTGTAGGTCTTGTAGTCACCCAGTTCGCCGCCGAAGGAGAACAGCGCGTTTTCGAAGCCCATCGCCATCGCGTCATAGGAATTGTCGGTGTAGATGGCGATGCCGTATCGCTTCTGATCCGGCCGGTAGAAGAACTCCGCGATGTCGCGCAGCGCCTTGAAATCCTTCGGCACGTCGAGATCGTAGCCGTACTTGGCCTTGAAGGCTTCCTTTTCCTTCGGGTCCTCGAACCAGTCCTTGCGATAGGACCAGCCGACAGCGTCGCCTTCGAGCGGGATCGCCCAGTACTTGCTGCTGCCGCCCGGATACTCGGCGTAATATTTCACCGTTGCCGGCGCCATCACTTCGCCAAGCTTGTGCTTGTTGAAGAAGTCGGTCAGGTCGACATAGTGGCCGCCGGTCGAGCCGGCGCCGAGCCATTGCGAGTCGCCGACGACCATATCATAGGCGTCGCCATGGGCGTTGAACTCGGTGAAAGCCTTGGTCTGGAAGTCGGACCAGGGCGTGGTTTCTACCGTGATCTTGACGCCGGTTTCCTTCTCGTACTCGTTGCCGAGTTCCTGCAGATAATTGGCCGGATCCCATTCCGCCCAAAAGATGGTGAGTTCCTTGTCCTGCGCGTAGACGGACGTTCCGCAGGCAAGTACTAAGCCGATACCAGCAAGCAGGCTGGTCATTGTCTTGCGCATAATGATTTCCTCCCTTGTGCGCATTCTACCTTGTCATGCGAGCCGGCGGTGAAGCCGGCCCTGGTAGTTCCTCCCGAGATCGCACCTTTCCGGTTCCAAGCCTCCTCGCTTTGCCGGAAAATGGATCGCAGCTCTCACTTTTGATCCGCTTTTTCTGTCCTGATCTGGTATTACCAATTTTGGATAGCCGTCAAGCTCTTTCTTGGATCACCACCGGACCTTGTATAACCGGATTTTTCATGTATCCGACTGTTTTCCCTGAATTTTCCTACTCGTTGATATAGGAGAGCCTTGTTTCGGCACTGCCATCCCGGTTAACATCAATAGTGGGCATCCAAATCTGGTCGAACCAGATTGGCGCTATTTCGCCAATGCCGCTGTCGGGGCCGCATCGATTTCAGCCGTTGATTCCGCCACCGCGGCGCGCACAAGGGCGCCCGCCGCCCATTGCGCGACCGACCGCATGCCGCGGCTATCGAGCCCCCATATATCCTTCAGCACGATCAGCACTTCGACGCCGAACATCATCGACAGCGCCTGCGCCAGGCGCTTGAACTCGCGCGGCGGCAGCCGGCCCTTGAGCGGTGCGATGGCATCCTTCAGCAGCTGGACGCGATGTCCGCGCGTGAATTGCGGCTCGCCGCCCAGCGTGCCCGCCTGCCGCTGCGCCCACTGGTCGAGCGACAGTTTCAGCGCTGCCTTGAAAGTTGCCTCGAAAGCTTCGATGCGCGGCATGGCGGTATCGAACAATTCGGCAACGCGGCGCCCGGCATCGGTGGACGTCGATTGCCAGGTCAGGATCGGCCCAAGCCCCTCGTCAACCACCGCCTGCACCAGGGCTGCCTGGCTGGGGAAATAGCGATAGGCGGTGGCGCGCGACACTTGCGCCGCCTCCGCGACTTCGCTGACCGACGGGGTGACGCCCGCCTGCATCAGCCGCGTCGCCGTCTTCAGCATCAGCCGTTTTGTGCGGGCCCGTGGGCCGCGTTCGGCAGCCTCGTTGGCGTCGTCGCTCCCAGCGGCTTGTTGACGTGAGACATCCATGTCAATACGATACGCGCGTCTCAAAAAATTGCAATGACCTTTGCCCACCGAAAGGCCGGCAAAGGGCGACAGGCGGTCCGGCGCCGGTCGGCCGGTGACGGGAGAAACGCGATGAAGCGCATCTACGTGGTGGGCACAGCCGACACCAAGGGCGAGGAACTTGCCTTCCTGGCCGATGCTATTGCCGCCACCGGCAGTTCGGTTGCCCGCGTCGACATCGGAACGCGCGGTGCCACGGTGCCGGTCGATATCCCGGCCAGCGAGGTCGCGGCGCATCATCCGGGTGGAGCCAGTGGCGTGCTCGGCATCGATGATCGCGGCACGGCAGTGGCCGGCATGGGCGCCGCCTTCACCGGTTTCATTCAGTCGCGCGACGACATATCAGGCGTGATCGGCATTGGGGGCGGCGGCGGCACGTCGATCATCACTGCTGGCATGCGCGCGCTGCCGCTTGGGCTGCCCAAGATCATGGTCTCGACGCTCGCCTCCGGCGACACCGCGCCCTATGTCGACGTCTCCGACATCATCATGATGCCATCGGTCACCGATATGGCGGGACTGAACCGGCTCTCCCGCACGGTGCTGCACAACGCGGCGCAAGCGATCGCCGGCATGGCCGCAAAGCCGGCGCCGACTGCCACCGGCAAGCCGGCACTCGGGCTCACCATGTTCGGCGTCACCACGCCTTGCGTGACCGCCATCGCGGATCAGTTGCGCGCCAACTATGACTGCATGGTTTTCCACGCCACCGGCACCGGCGGCCGCTCGATGGAGAAGCTCGCGGACTCGGGCCTGCTCGCCGGCGTCATCGACATCACCACGACGGAAGTCTGCGACCTGTTGTTCGGCGGCGTGCTGCCGGCGACGGAAGACCGCTTCGGCGCTATCGCCCGCACCAAGCTGCCCTATGTCGGCTCGGTCGGCGCGCTGGACATGGTCAATTTCTGGGCGCCGCCGACCATTCCCGAGAAGTTTAGGGGCCGGCTGTTCTACGAGCACAATCCCAACGTCACGCTTATGCGCACCACGGCGAATGAATGCCGCGGCATAGGCGAGTGGATCGGCACCAGGCTCGCTCGCTGCGAGGGCCCTGTGCATTTCCTGATCCCCGAAAAAGGCGTCTCGGCACTCGACATCGAGGGCGGCGCCTTCTTCGACCTCGAAGCCGACGCCGTGCTGTTCGATGCCATCGAGCGCACCATCAGGCCGAGCGCCACGCGCCGCGTCACACGCCTGCCGTTGCACATCAACGATCCGGAATTTGCCAAAGCCGCAACCGCGGCCTTCCTCGACATCGCCAGATAGTGAGAGCCAACAAATGCCCGCAATACCGCGCAAAGACATATTGAAGAAGTTCAAGGCGATGATCGCCGACGGCGTGCCCATCGTCGGGGGCGGCGCCGGCACCGGCCTGTCGGCCAAGGCCGAGGAAGCCGGCGGCATCGACCTCATCATCATCTACAATTCCGGCCGCTACCGCATGGCCGGGCGCGGCTCGGCTGCCGGCCTGCTCGCCTATGGCAACGCCAACGAGATCGTCAAGGAAATGGCCTACGAGGTGCTGCCGGTGGTCAAAAAGACGCCGGTGCTGGCCGGTGTCAACGGCACCGATCCCTTCGTCATCATGCCGCTGCTGCTTGCCGAGCTGAAGACGATGGGCTTTTCCGGCGTGCAGAATTTCCCGACCATCGGCCTGTTCGATGGCAGCATGCGCCAGAGTTTTGAGGAAACCGGCATGGGCTTCGGGCTGGAGGTCGACATGATCGCCGAGGCGCACAAGCTCGATCTTCTGACCACGCCCTATGTCTTCAACCCCGACGAGGCGCGCGCCATGACAAAAGCCGGCGCCGACATCGTCGTTGCCCATATGGGGGTGACGACCGGCGGCTCGATCGGAGCCACGTCGGCCAAGTCGCTCGACGACTGCGTGGTCGAGATCGACGCCATCGCCAACGCGGCGCGCTCGGTGCGCAAGGATGTCATCCTGCTTTGCCATGGCGGGCCGATCTCGATGCCGGATGATGCCCGCTACATCCTCGACCGCTGCAAGGGCCTGCATGGCTTTTATGGCGCGAGTTCGATGGAACGGCTGCCGGCTGAAGCCGCGATCGCCAGGCAGACGGCGGATTTCAAGGCCGTCACGCTGCACGACCAGAAGAAAAAGAAGGGATGAGATCAATGACCGACAAGAGCAAGGTGTTCGTATACCCGAAGGACGTGAGCGCCTTCGGCTTTGACTGGGGCAAGCTGTCGCTGACAGTCGCGCCGGAAGTAAATGGCGCGACGCGCTTTTCCGGCGGCGTCGTCGACCTGCCGTCAGGCAAGGGCCACTCGCGCCACAACCATCCCGGCGCGGAAGAGATCATCTTCGTCATCTCAGGCAATGGCGAGCAGATGGTGGAGGACGAGGAGGGCAATCCGGTCGTCGCCAAGGTCGGCCCCGGCTGCACCATCTATGTGCCGGAAAGCCGTTTCCATTCGACACTGAACACGGGCGATGGGCCGATGCAGCTCTTCGTCGTCTATTCGCCGGCCGGACCCGAACTGGTGCTGCGGGAGTTGCCGGATTTCAGGTTGATCCCGGCGGGGAAGTAATCGCGAAAGGCCCCCTTCATCCGGCCGCTTCGCGGCCACTTTCTCCCCGAGGGGGAGAAGAGGCAGAAGCCAGCGCCGGCGCAAACTCCTCTCCCCTCGGGGAGAGGTCGGATAGCCCCGAATTGCCCTTCGCAATTCGGATGGCAATCCGGGTGAGGGGGTAGCGCCGAGCTAGGCTATCCCACCTCTATTCCACCCCCGTGCCCGATCCCCAAACATCACATACCCCGCATCCGTCACCGCCAGTGTATCCTCCAGCTTGATGAACCCCCGCGTCGGGTGAAGCATGGTCGTCTCCACCGACAGCACCATGTTCGTCTCCAGCGGCTTGGCCGAATAAGTGCCTTCATAGGTGACCGGGTGGTTGGTCATCAGGAACGGCGCTTCATGGGTGATCAGGCCCATGCCATGGGCGAAGAAATCCGTATAGGGCGCGACCTTCGACGCCTTCAGCACGCCCTCCGCGTGCGAAATCATATCGCCGCCGATGGTGCCTGCCCTCACCTTCGAGAACGCCGCCTGCTGCACCGTCTCGACCTCGGCCAACAGATCTTCCAGCTCGGCATCCGGTTCGCCCAGAATGCCCATGCGGCAGAGATCGCCGATATAGCCGTGATAATTGCCGCCGGAATCGATCGACAGCACCTCGCCCTTTTTCCAAGCCTGCGGTGACGCCGCACGGTTGTGGCTGGAGCCCAGCGTCAGCAGGCAATATTCGAAATGCGCGCCGCGATTGGTCTCCTCGCGCCTGAGCTGCTCGATCATCTCGGCCTTGGTCGTGCCTTCGCGCGCCCACTGGATAGTCGCCAACATGGAATCGGTGATCAGCTCGGAGGCGATGCGCAGCTTCTCCAGCTCGGCGTCTGTCTTGATGGCGCGCATGCGCTCCAGCATGTCGGTCGCGTCGATCAGCTTCGCGTCCGGCAACGCCTTGCGGATCAGCGCATAGGCATCGGACGGCAGGAAGGCCGGCTCGATGCCGATGCGGGCGCCTGCCTTGCCGATCTTGCTGACATGCTCGACCGCAAGATTGGCGGCGTCGAGCGTACCCCAGCAGGCGGCATGCAGCGTCGGCGTCCAGAACGGGTTGTTCTGGTGCTCGGCGCCTTCCATGCGGTTGCCGATATAGGCGGCATGATCCGGCCCGCCCTTCTCATAGACGACGACAGGCAGATAGCGGCTGTGGCCAATCGCATCCATGGCGGCGAAGAAGATGAATTTGTAGCCACCGAGCAGATATTGCGTGTTGTGCTTGGACGTCGCCAGCAGCACATCGATGCCGGCTTCCTCCATCAGCCGGTCGACCCTTGCCTGGTCGAACGGGATATTGCTGACGGCATTCTTGCCCGGGGCAATGTTCATTGTTCTCTCCCTGATTTCCGTGGGATCGCCGGCCGCGCTGCGCCCGATTCCCTTGGCTGTCGTCAAATCTGCATCATTGTCCACTCTGGTCCAGCCAGAAATAGGGTCAAATTGCTTCAGCGGGCGGTCGCCAAGTCGTCTTTGCTGAATATCAAGGCAATCTGGTCCTACCAGAATATCAGAATAAAAGCGCCACCTCTAAACTGGTCCAGCGGACGAAAATTTCAAAGCCAAGCAAGGATGCGCCAATTCCGTCTCTGGCGAAACCCTTGGCAAGGGCCATAATCGCCGCGAGGATGCTGGCGGGTGCCGCCAGCTTCGAGGGGTGCGCCCATCTGGTCGCGGAGAGGACGGAGTTCGGTCATGTCAGATATTTCCAGACGCACGCTGCTTGGCGGCTCAGCTTTGCTGCTGGCCTCCACCGCCCTGCCCACATTCAGCTGGGCGCAGACGCCGAAGAAAGGTGGCCGGCTGGTGCTCGCCGCCGATTCCGAGCCGCGCAATCTCAACCCGGCAATCGTCGCCTCCAACGGCGTTTTCTTCATCTCCAGCAAGATTGTCGAGACGCTGGCCGAAGCCTCGTTCGACGGCAAGGACGGGCTCGAGCCCCGCTTGGCGCTCTCCTGGGAAGGTGCTGCCGACGGGCTCTCGGTAACCTTCAAACTGCGCGATGGCGTCAAATGGCATGACGGCAAGCCGTTCACCTCGGCCGACGTCGCCTTCTCGGCGCTGCAGATATGGAAGCCGCTGCAGAATCTCGGCCGCACCGTGTTCAAGGATCTGGCCAGCGTCGACACCCCCGACGATCTCACCGCCGTGTTCAAATTCGCCAAACCGACCCCGTTCCAGCTGATACGCAATGCCTTGCCGGCGCTGAGCAGCGTGGTGCCGAAACATATCTACGAAGTCGGCAAGATCGAGGACAACCCGGCCAACAATGCCCCCATCGGCACCGGCCCGTTCAAGTTCGGCGAGTACAAGGCCGGCCAATATTACAAGCTGACAAGGAATGCGAACTATTGGGGCAAGGACGAGCCCTATCTCGACGAGATCATCTATCAGGTGCTGCCGGACCGCACGTCCGCCGCGGCCGCACTCGAGGCCGAAGAGATCCAGCTCGCCGCCTTCTCCGCCGTGCCACTGGCCGACCTCGACCGCATCTCGAAAGTGCCGGGCCTGAAGGTCATCTCCAAGGGCTATGAGGGGCTGACCTATCAACTCGTCGTCGAGATCAACCATCGCCGCAAGGAACTGGCCGACGTGAAGGTGCGCCAGGCGATCGCGCATGCCATCGACAAGGATTTCGTCGTCAAGACGGTGTTCCTCGGCTATGCCGCCACCGCTACCGGTCCGGTGCCGAAGAACGACCCGCAATTCTACACCGCCGACGTGCCGACCTATCCCTTCGACGTCGCCAAGGCCAACGCCCTGCTCGATGAGGCCGGCTACACCAAGGCCGATGATGGCAGGCGGTTTGCGCTCAAGCTTTTGCCGGCACCCTATTTCAACGAAACAAAACAGTTCGGCGACTATCTGCGCCAGGCGCTGGCGGCAATCGGCATCGACGCCGTGATCGTCAACAACGACTCGGCCGCGCACATCAAGGCCGTCTACACCGACCACGCCTTCGACCTCGCCGTCGGCCCGCCGGTGTTCCGCGGCGACCCGGCGATCTCGACCACCATCCTGGTGCAGAGCGGCATTCCCGACGGCGTGCCGTTCTCCAACCAGGGCGGCTACAAGAACGCCGCGCTCGACGCGCTGATCGCCAAGGCTTCGGAGACGCTGGATACGTCAGCGCGCACCGACCTCTACAAGGAATTCCAGAAACAGGTCGCGGCGGACCTGCCGCTGATCAACGTCGCCGAATGGAGCTTCATCAGCGTCGCGCGCGATACCGTGGGCAACATCGCCAACAACCCGCGATGGGCGGTGTCGAACTGGGCGGACACCTATCTGGAATCGTGACACATTTGCGCGGATGAAAGTTCGCAAAGAAATTGGTGTGAAGGCATGGCGTAGGGCCGCGTTTCGTCACACCGCACCTCTCCCGACTGGCGCAGCGCTATGCCTTTCCCATGACCCGCGCCCTCACCCTCATCCGCCGTCGCCTCGTCGGCAGCATCTTCGTGCTGCTGATCGTCATCATCGGCACATTCCTCCTCCTGGAAGCTGCCCCCGGTGACGCGGTCGACGCCTACATCGTCTCGACCGGCGGCGACGCCGGCATGATCGAATTGCTGCGTCATCGCTGGGGCCTCGACCAGTCCGAGCTGACACGGCTCGCGAACTATCTCTGGGCGCTGCTGCATTTCGACCTCGGCCAGTCCGTTACCTTCTCGCGGCCAATTCGCGATGTTATCCTGGAACGCCTGCCGACGACACTGCTCCTGATGGTGACCGCCACCGCGCTCTCCTTCGGTTTGGGCTCGGCGCTCGGCATCTACGCCGGCGCCAGACCCGGCAGCTTTCGCGACCGCTTCCTGTCGATCGGCTCGCTGGCGCTTTATGCCGTGCCGGGTTTCTGGCTTGGCCTGGTGCAGATCGTCGTCTTTGCCGTCGACCTGCGCTGGCTGCCGATCGGCGGCATCGAGAGCCTGGCCTCGGACAAGACCGGTTTTGACCGCGCCACCGACATCGCCGTCCACCTCGTCCTGCCGGTTTCCGCGCTCGGCTTCATCTATCTCGCGCTCTATCTGCGCATGATGCGCGCCGGCATGGCCGAGGCGTGGCGGCAGGATTTTGTGCTCGCCGCCCGCGCCAGGGGGCTGTCACGCCGCCGCATCGTGCTCGCCCATGTCGCCCGCAACGCGCTCTTGCCGCTGGTCACCATGCTCGGCCTGCAATCGGCGCAGATGCTGGGCGGCAGCGTCGTCATCGAAAGCGTCTTTGCCGTGCCCGGGCTCGGCCGGCTGGCGCAGGAAGCGGTCGCTTCGCGCGACACGCCGCTGCTGCTCGGCATCATCCTCACCAGCGCCGTCCTCGTCATTGCCGTCAACCTTGCCGTCGACATCGCCTACGCCTTCCTCGACCCGCGCGTCGGCACCGGCGAGGCCAGCACGTGAGCGCGCTGCCGCGGTTCCTGCGCCGGCCGGAAGCGGTCGCCGGCGCGATCATCCTGGCGCTTCTGTTCGCCATGGCGCTGTTTGCGTCGCTGCTCTTCCCCGGCGACCCGCAGGCCATTGCCGGACCAGCACTGCTGCCGCCGTTCCAGGACTGGTCGCTGCCGCTCGGCACCGACCGGCTCGGCCGTGACGTGCTGGCCGAACTGTTCCACGGCGCCCGCACCTCGCTGGCGGTCGGCCTGGCGGCGGCAGCGGCGGCACTCTTCATCGGCGCGGTCGTCGGCACGCTGGCCGGCTTTGCCGGCGGCCTTGTGGACGAGGGGCTGATGCGCATCACCGATGCCTTCCAGACCGTGCCGAGTTTTCTCCTGGCGCTGGCCTTCGTCAGCGTCGTCGGGCCGTCGCTCGGCGTCGTCGTCACGGCAATAGCGCTTGGCGCCTGGACCGGGCCGGCGCGTGTAGCGCGCGCCGAAGTGCTGTCGATCCGCGAGCGCGATTACGTCGCCGGCGCCCGCGTCATCGGCATGCATCCGCTTGAGATCGCTTTTCGCGAGGTGTTGCCCAACGCGTTGCCGCCGGTGCTGGCCTTGTCCTCGGTGATCGTGGCCGCCGCGATCCTCACCGAGGCAGCGCTGTCCTTCCTCGGTCTCGGCGACCCCAATCGCGTCACTTGGGGCGGCATGATTGCCGAGGGCCGCACTGTGCTGCGAACCGCGCCCTTTCTGTCGATCGTTCCGGGCATCGCCTTGGTGCTGACCGTGCTCGGTATCTATCTCGCCGGCGAAGGCGTGGTGGAGACGACGGCGGTGCGGAGGAGCCTGTCGTGACCGCACTGGCTGAGATACGCGATCTGTCAGTGCGCTATCGGCGAGATGGCAGCGAGGTGACGGCGCTGAAGGGGGTCAGCCTGGATGTTATTGCCGGCGAGCGGCTGGCGATCATTGGCGAAAGCGGTTCGGGCAAGAGCACGCTGGCGCTGGCGGTGGCTGGACTGCTGCCGGCGAGCGCCAAGATTGAAGGGCATGTCAAGTGGCAATTTCAGGCGCCGCGATCCTTCCCACCCCCCTCTGTCCTGCCGGACATCTCCCCCGCAAGGGGGGAGATCAGCAGCTTTGCCGACGGCTTCCCTTCTGCAACGTTCGTGGTTGGCGAAGGCGGAGATGAGAGAGCAATCTCCCCCCTTGCGGGGGAGATGTCCGGCAGGACAGAGGGGGGTGTGACGGAACGCCGACCTCTCAAATTAACCGAGCCCAGCACGCTCCCCCTTCCCGGCCGCGACATTGGTTTCGTCTTCCAGGACCCCTCCGCCAGCCTCGACCCCGTCATGACCGTCGGCAAACAGATCGCCGAAGTCGCCTGCACCCACCTCGGCCTCGACTGGCCGCAAGCCTACGCCAAAGCCAAAACCCTGCTCCAACGTGTCCGGCTGCCCGACCCACAAACCGCCATGCGTGCTTTCCCGCACCAGCTCTCCGGCGGCCAGAAGCAGCGCGTTGCTATTGCCGCGGCCCTTGCAGCCGGTCCGAAACTGCTGATCGCCGATGAGGCGACCAGCGCGCTGGACACCATTGTGCAAGCCGAAATCGTCAGCCTCATTCGGCAACTGGTGGCGGAGGACGGCATGACGCTGCTGTTCATCAGCCACGACATCGCGCTGGCCGCCGAACTCGCAGAGCGTATCGCTGTATTCCGGAACGCCGAACTGATCGAACTCGGCCCGACGGAGCAAATCATAAACGCCCCGCGCCATGCCTATACGCGAACGCTGCTCGACGCCCATCTCGGCCTCGACGCCGATCCGCTGCTACGACGGGCGCCGGCATGAACTTGCTCACCGTCTCCGGTCTTACCAAGCGATACCGTCGTGGCGGCAAGGCCATCGCGGCCGTCGACGGTGTCTCCTTCGCCATCGAACCCGGCGAGACGCTGGCGCTGGCCGGGCCCTCCGGCAGCGGCAAGTCGACGATCGCGCGGCTGGTGCTTAGGTTGATCGAGCCCGACGCCGGCACCGTCCAGTTCGAAGGCGATGACTTTCTGCTCTTGAAGGGTGCGGCCCTGCGCACCAAGCGCGCGCGCCTGCAAATGGTGTTCCAGGATCCGCTCGCCGCGTTCAACCCGCGCGCCACGGTGGCTCGCGTGCTTGACGATCCCTTGCGCATCCATGCCATCGCTTCCCGCGCCGAGAGGCCGGCCCGCATTGCTGCCTTGCTGGATCGCGTCGGGCTGGCAGCCGATCTCGCCCCGCGCGCCATTCACGAAATCTCCGGCGGCCAGCGCCAGCGGGTCGCCATCGCCCGAGCCATCGCGACCAAACCGTCGCTGATCGTGCTCGACGAGGCGGTGTCGGCGCTCGACGTTTCGGTCCGCGGACAGATCCTTGAGTTGCTGCTCGACCTGCAAGCCAGGGAACGGATCGCCTATCTCTTCATTTCGCATGATCTCGGCGTCGTACGGGCCATCGCCCACCGCGTCGTTCTTCTCGACGCCGGGCGGATCGCCGAGAGCGGCGACGCCCGCAACGTTATCGACGCGCCGCAGTCGGCAATCGGCAAGGCGCTGGTTGCGGCGGCGCCAAGATTGGACAGAAGCAGCAGGCAAGTACCATGACCGAACCAGAAGCCAGAGCCGAAAAACTCTCGCGCGAACTCGATTCCGCCTTCCGAAACCGCGCCGATCTCTACCGTCTGTTTCTCGACGAGCTGACCGGCGAACTCGGCGCGGAAAAGGCCGAGGCGATCATGATCCGCACCATCGAGCAGCGCGGCAAGGAGGTGGCGGCGGCCGCCTTCGCCCGTTTCGGACCTAACGACGCGCCGGCCATCGGCGAGGCATTTTTGGCCGTCAGCCCGGATGGCGGCCTGATGTATCCGACCGATGTCGAGCGCGGGCCGGACCACATCGCCTTCAAGGTGAAGCGTTGTCCGCTGAAGGACGCCTGGGTCGAGGCCGGTGTCGGTGATGAAAAACTCGCCACGCTCTGCCGCATCGCCGGCGCTTTCGACCGTGGTCTGTTCGAGGCAACGGGCGTGCGCTTCGACAATGTCACCTGGACGCCGGGCCACGGCCCCGGCTGCTGCCACATCGCGCTGACCAACCGGGATGCCGCCGAATAAGCAGTTGCTGATCAGCCGGCGGCAAACACATGCAGCTCCGTGCCCGCCTGTTCGGCAGCAGTGCGCAGGTCGGCCTTCGGTTCGCTGTCGGTGACGATATCGGCAATGTCATCGAGCCCGCAGATGCGTTCGAGACTGCTGCGGCCAAACTTGTCGTGGGTCACCACCAGCACCGTCGACAATGAACGCGATATCATCGCGCGTTTAACGGCTGCGGCGCCCGAGATCATGTCGCTCGGACCATCGGCGCTTATCCCCGATGCCCCGATAATGGCGACGTCGGCATTGTAGCGGCGCAGGAACTCGACGGTGTCTTCGCCCAACACGCTGCCTTCCCGGCTATCATAGGTCCCGGGGCAGAGCAGCACCCGAAAGGTCGGATTGGCGCCGGCCACAGAGGCCACTCCGGTGGAATTGGTGATGATGGTCAGGTCGCGCTTCAGCTGCGAAAGGTTGCGCGCCACCTCATAGGTGGTCGAACCGCCGTCGATCATCACGATCTGGCCCTTCTCGATAAGGCTTGCCGCGCCGCGGCCGATGCGGGCGCGCTCCTCGATCAGGGTCAGGCCACGCTCGGAAATCACCGGTTCTGATGTCACCAGCGAGATCGTCGCACCGCCATAGGTGCGGTTGATCAGTCCGGCATCGCCGAGTTCGATGAGATCGCGGCGGATGGTCTCGCCGGCGACGCCGATGCGCCGTGCGAGCTTGGAGATGCGTATCGACGCCGACCGGCGCACTTCCGAAAGGATAAGCGCGTGCCGCTCCTTCTTCGTCAGTCGGCCTTGGTCCATGACTATTCCATTCCCTTTTCAGCAATCAGCGCGTCGCCAAGCTCGGCAAATCCCTCCGCGCCGCGCCCGCTTGTGACGAAGGCGGGAGACGCAGGAAGCTCGCCGGCGAAGTCCAACACATTAGCGACGCCGACGCTGTTGGGGAAGAAGCCGAACATTGGTGCATCGTTTGGACTATCGCCGACGAAGACAATGCTGTCCTTGTCGTGGTCGATATCTATACCGAAACAGTCCCGCAAGAATAGCCGGCTTGTCGACAGTTTGTCGTATTTGCCGAACCAGCCATTGACGTGGATGGACGAGATTTTCGCCGTCGCGCCATAGCGCTGGAAGATGCCGACGATCTTCAGAACCTCGGTTTTGGGCAGCGGCGCCACGTCCTCGCAAAAATCGATCGCCAGATCGGCCTCGCGATAGGCCTGGTCGGCCGCGACCGCCGCACCCGGAACTTCGCTCAGAACGGTTTGCTCGATCTCCTTGAGGCGTGCGGCATCGGCCTGCCGTTCGGCAGCGCTCTTGGCGTAGTGGCGAACAATCCGCTTTTTGGCCTCGTCGTAGCGGAAATAGAAGGCGCCGTTCTCGCCGATCACGCCGTCCACCGGCCATTGCCGGGCGATCAGGTCGCACCAGCCGGCAGGGCGGCCGGTAACCGGCGCGACAATGAAGCCGGCCTGCTTCAGCCGCTCGAGCGCCGCATAGGCTTTTGCCGGCAACCGCCCCTTGTCGGTCAAGGTGTCGTCTATGTCGGTCAGCACGACAGCGATGTTGCGCCGGTCCGGCGCGGTGAAGTCGGTGAGCGGACGCAGCACCCGCTCAGGCTCCCGCCGCAACCGTTTCGAGCGAGGCAGCAGCGACGTCGAGCATGGTGAACCTGTCGCGGATCAGCCGCGCATTGGCGACCGCCTCGTCGTAGAAGCCAGCCGGTATGGCGACCTCCTGCGGCGTGGTTGGGGCGCCGGCGGCACGCAGTGCTGCCGCGATCTCGCGCGCCGGGCGCGCCACCCGCAGCAGCCTTTCGCGATGCGAGCGCCACTGCCTGGCCAGCATGGTGTTGACAGCGTCCGCCCGTTCGCGGTCCAGCAGCTTGGGCTTGAATGCCGCCCAGCAGGAACGTCCGAGCGTTTCGCCGAAGATTTCGATGAAGCGGTCTGGCGTATCGGCGGACGGCGCGAGCTGCAGCTCCCGCAGCGCCAGCACGCGTTCCTGCAGCCGCGCCATCGTCAACGTCGTCACCGCTATGTGCTCGCCGTGATGCGCCTCGGGCAATCCCTGGCCCCGCATGTCGATATAGTGGGCGATGAGATGTTCGCCCTGACTGGCCGGATAGGAGCCGCCGCACAAAGTCATGCCAAGGCCCGACATGACCAGCGTGCGCACCAGCACTTCCATCGCCTCAAGGTCGCCGGTCCCGAGTTCGCCGGCTTTGGCGATAAGCGCCTCCTCGTCCTCGGCCAGAAGCATGAACGGCGCCTCCCGGTAGGGCGTGCCGAGCAACAGATGCGCCATCAGCCAATCGGTCTGCGCGGTCGGCCGCGCCATCGAATCGCCGAAGCCGGCAGCGATCAGCCGGTGCGGCGCTCGCGCCATGACATCGAGATCGAGGAAGACACCGACCGGCAGGCTCGCCGTCAGCGATTTCTTCAGGCCGTCCTCTGTGATTGCCGCAGACACCGAGGTGTAGCCGTTCATCGACGGCGCGGTGCCGAACACCGCATAGGGCTTTTGGGTCAGATGGGCAGCATATTTGGTGATGTCGTTGATCGAGCCAGATCCGACCGCGACCAGGCCGCTGGCGTCTTTCGTGCGTGCGATCACCGATCGCACCGCGTCCATGTCCGGATGCGGATGGCGCGGCAGGATGATCTTGTCGACATCGCTGCTGCCACGCAGTGCGATCGACACCCTCTCACCCAGCGCCAGCCTTGTGTCGGGATCCATGACCACGGCGAGCTTGCGGCCGAGCGGCAGCGGCTTGACCAGCGCATCGGCCTCGTCGCCGAGACCGCGCCCTATGACGATGGTCTTCAGCGGCACCGACAGCATTCCCTGGCTGTCCGGGTCAGGCAGCGTGCCGGCAATAAGGCGATCGAGCATTTGTCTGGACATAGGATGCAGTCCGGTCAGTCAGCATGAAGCGGGGTCAGGGCATCGAACAAGGTGCGATACCGGCGGTAACTTCTGTCGTAGGCGGCCTTGGCGGAAGGATCAGGGTCGATCGTCTCGACGTGGCCGGCCAGCCTTTCAGCCGCCTGCTGCACTGAGGAGGTAAGGCCGACGGCCGCGGCGGCAAGGATTGCCGCACCGATCGGCGAGGCATCGGCCGCACCCGCGATCTCGACCGGCCTGCCGCTGACATCGGCCCGGATTTGCCCCCATACCTGGCTGCGCGCGCCACCGCCTGAGAGCCGGATGCGCCCGGTTGTTATGCCGAGCTCGTCCAGCCGGTCGACAACGTCGCGCATGGCGAAGGCGCAGCCTTCCAGCACTGCGCGAGCGCAGGCCGCTTTGCCGTGGAAGGATGTCAGGCCGTAGAAAGCGGCACGCGCTTCGGCGATCCAGCGCGGCGCCATGGCACCGGACAACGCGGGCAGGAACAGCAAATCGTCGCTGCCGGCAACCACCGTCGCCGCCAGTTCCGACATCGCCGCCGGCGAATCGACGCCGAAGGTTGTTAGAAACCACGTCACCGCGCCGCCCGAGAGCCATCCGGGATTGGAGATGAAATAGCCGTCGCCGAGAAAGCCATGGGTCTCGACCAGGCCGCCGGGGTCGAGGCGAAGCGTGCCGGACACCGCGCCGACCACTTCGGCCGTGCCGAGATTGCAGGCGACGACACCGGGCACGACGACCCCGGCGCCTATGGCGGCCGAAAAATCATCGCCGGTGCCGACCGCCAGCGGCGTGCCCACAGGAAGACCGGTGAGCTCGGCGCCGGCGTGGGTCAAGGCGCCGGCGATCTCAGATGCATCGTCGATGCCGGGCAATTTATCTGCATCGATGTCGAAGGCCGCCAGCAGATCGCCGGCATAATTGTGCTCCTTCAGCCCATAGAGCATGGTCGTCGAGGCCAGCGCGTGATCGATGACGGCACGACCGCACAACGCTGCGACCACGAACGATACCGGTTGATGCCAGAGCGCCACTCGGCGCGCTTCGGGCAGGTTGCGCGCGGCCCAGCGGATTTTCGCCGCCATATGGGTGGCGTCCAGAACGAGACCGGTGCGCTCACGGATGAAGTCCGGGTCGATGCCGGCGATCTCTCCTGCCGCCCGCCGGTCCATCCAGATGATGCACGGAGCCAGCGCCTCACCATTGCGATCGACCGCGACGCAGCCGTCGACCTGGCCGGCAATGGCAATACCCTTGATGTCGGACGGCGCAAGCCCAGCCTTGTCGAGCGCGCCGGCAATGGCCGGCTTGAGCGCCGCCAGCCACAGCGCCGGGTTCTGTTCGGCCCAGCCGCGCGCCGGGAAGGCCGGCTGGTACAACACAGCGGCCTCGCCACGCAGCCGCAATTCGTCATCGACAACGATCGCCTTCAGGCTTTGTGTGCCGAGATCGATGCCGATGACTGGCATTAGACACGCTCGCAATCCGCGAGGACATCCCGCAGTTGCGAGAGGATAGAACCTTTCGTCGGCGAATAGGAGCCATCGAAAACCGCTGTGCCAATGGTAAAAGCGTTGGCGCCGGCCAGCTTGATTGCCTTGATCCGATCGGCTGATGCCACAGCGCCGGCGACGATCAGATGCCGCGACGGACCAAGCCCGCGCCGGGCTGCGCGCACCAGTTCGGCCGGGTCGGCCTCGGTGGCGCGAAAGGCGAGGATGTCGCATCCCGCACAACCCTTCTCGGCGAAGGCCCGGCAGTCGGCCTCGACATCCTCGGCCGAACCGCCGAGCTTGGTCGGATGGCCGACCGGCCGCCCGGGAAAAGGGTAGTATTCGGTGCCGCTCCCCTCCAGCAACGCCATGATCTCGTCGACCTGGGTACCACCGAGCAGGCGCTGGATGCCGAGATCCCTGGCGATGCGCGCGGAATTAAGGCAGGCCTCAGCCGTCGTCGAGACAACTTCCATGTAAGTGGTGGCGCCTGTCCGGCCAATGGCGACAGCGAGCTTGCGCAGCACATCCGGCGCGACGCCAATATCCTTGAAGCCGACATGCTTCAGGCCGACCGGCTCAATCAAATCGACCAGGTCGAGACAGTCCTCGACCGTGCGATCGTTGCGCGTCAGCATGAAGATGAAGTCCATCCGAAAGGTCCCTCGCCTGGTCGGGAAAGCCGGTTTGCTGCCGGTCTGTTAACACCTCCCAACCATTTGTTGCAAGGTGCCACATTTTGATTTGCAGTACCACACATTTTATGACAAAACGGGCGCCGGCCCGCCAGGCACGACTTCTAGGGAGAGGGAAGAATGCTCAAGCCGCTGAGACGTACCGCGTCCAGACTGCTCGTCGCAGTCGTATTTGTGTGGCCCCTGACGTGGCAAGTGACACAAGCGGCCGCGTGGGATCTGAAAGAGGCGTCGAAACCCTATAGCGGCCAGACCATCCGCATGGTCGGCGAGGCGCTGCCGCCGCTCGAAGCGCTGAAGAAGATGGCGCCGGAGTTTGAAAAACAGACCGGCATCCATGTCGAAGTCGAGATGTACGAGCACTCGGAAGCCGTCAACAAGGTGCAGCTCGATCTCAACTCGCACCGCGGCCGCTACGACGTCATCATCCAGCCGCATCGCGAACTCGGCAAGTTCGCCACCAACAACCATCTGGTCGAAATCGCCAAGATGATGGCCGACCCGGCTTTGCGCGATCCGAGCTTCGAGCCGGAGAAGCAGCTCTACCAGACCGCCTGGCACGAAATCTCCTGGTATGACGGCAAGGAGTACGGCTTCCCCTTCACAGTGCTCAACATGTTCATGTGGTATCGCTCGGACCTGCTCGCCGATCCCAAGGAGCAGGCAGGCTTCAAGGCCAAGTATGGCTACGACCTCGCTCCCGCCAAGGACTGGAAGCAATACCGCGATATCGCCGAATGGTTCTATCGCCCCGACCAGGGTTTTTACGGCACCGCCCTGCAGGGCAAGCGCCATGAGGCACTGTGGTATGAGTGGCTCAATTTCCTTTATTCCTTCGGCGGCGACGTGCTCGAAGTGAAGAGCGGCTCGGCCTGCGGCCCGGTCATCGTCAACAGCCCCAAGGCCGTCGCCTCGCTCGAATATTACAAGAGCCTGCTGCAATTCTCGCCGCCGGACAGCCTCAACTATTTCTGGGATGATGTCATGGCGCTGATGCAGCAAGCCAAGGTCGCCGAGCTGATCATGTGGAACGACGCAACCTATGCCGTGTCGGTCGACACCACGGCCTCCACCGTGGTCGGCAAGGTTGGCTTCGATCTCGTGCCGCAAGGCGACGGCGGGAAGATCGGCCAGGTCGAGGGCTGGACCTATCTGATCCCGGTCTATTCGAAGAACCAGCAGGCCGCCTTCCTCTTCGTCCAGTGGATGATGGGCTATGACCGCCAGCTCGAACAGCATCTCAATGGCGGCGCTTCAGGTCGGCCGGATGTCTATGCCTCCGCCGAGGTGCAGAAGCTGCCCTATGCCAAGGCTTCGATGGAGGCCAACGAGCATGCGGTGCCGAAGGCGACGCTGCCGCAATCGGCCGAGATGACCGACATACTAGTGCGCGAACTGTCATCCTACCTCGCCGGCGAAAAGGAGGCGCAGGCCGCCCTTGACACCGCCGCCACTGACATCTCGACACTGCTCGGTTCTTGCGCACCCATGACCTATCCGGCACGATAGGCCTTGAGATGTCGCGCAGAGGCTACCCGCACAAGCGGGTAGCCGTTCTTGTCCGCAGGAAACGCCCGTGACGAACCGCACTCCATCGCCGCGCGGAATGCCGCTTCTCGACCGTGGGGTGGGGCCGCTCTTGATGCTGCCGGCGACCCTGCTCGTCGTCGTCTTCCTGGTCGGCCCGTTCTACTACATGGTCTACACCGCGCTGACCGACCTCAGCTTCGCCGACGCCAGCCATGCCGGCGCCTTCGTCGGTTTCGACAATTTCCGCAAGCTGATGCGCAACGACCCATTCTTCTGGGCATCGTTCCTGTTGACGCTGAAATTCGTCGTCATCGCCGTCGGCCTTGAGTTCCTGCTCGGCTTTGCGCTGGCCTTCCTGATCTTCCGCTTCGTCGCCAGCCAGCGGCTTCTCACCACACTGCTGCTCATCCCGATGATGATCGCGCCGGTCGCCGTCGGGCTGATCTGGCGGCTGCTGTTGCAGGGCGATTTCGGCATGCTCACCTTCTACATGCGCAAGGTCGGCCTGCTGGCGCAGAATTCGGCGGTGCTTTCGGCACCCGACCTGGTGTTTCCGACCATCGTCGCCATCGATGTCTGGCAGTGGACGCCTTTCGTCACCCTGATCATGCTCGCCGGGATGATGAGCCTGCCGCGCGCGCCGTTCGAGGCGGCGATGATGGATGGCGCCAAACCGTTTCAGATCTTTTGCGATGTCATGCTGCCGCTGCTGCGGCCCGTCATCGCGCTGGTGCTATTGCTGCGCGGCATCGATGCCTTCAAGGAGTTCGACAAGGTTTTCCTGATGACCGGCGGCGGTCCGGGAACGCTGACCGAACTGGTGTCGATCTACGCCTACCGCGTCAACTTCCGCAACTGGGATCTCGGCTACGGCGCCGCGGTCGCCTTCATGATCTATCTCGTCGTGCTGATCCTGTGCTCCGTCTTTTACAAGGCCGTCTATTGGTCGAGCCGCAAGCAGGCGGCGTCGTTTTGAGGGCGCTGCGATGATCGATCAATCCACCAACCGCGCCTGGAGCAGCTTTGCCTGGGCCGTGCTGCTGGTCGCTGTCGTGGTGGCCTTGACGCCCTACGTCTGGATGGTGCTGGCCTCGTTCAAGAACCGCGTCGACCTGTTGTCCTCGGTGCCGAAATGGGTTTTTACGCCGACGTTCTCCAACTATCCGGCGGTCTTCATCGACAAGGAATACTGGCCGCTGGCGATCAATTCGGTGCTGATCTCGGTCTCGTCGACGGTGCTCTGCATCGTCATCGGCGCGCCGGCCGCCTACGGCTTTGCCCGCTCGGATTTTCCAGGCAAGGAAGACCTGTTCTTCTTCTTCCTGACCACGCGCATGGCGCCGCCGATCTCGATCGCCGTGCCGCTGTTCCTGTTCTTCACCTCGCTGGGCCTGATCGACACCATCTACGCCGTGGTGATCGCCCACACCTCCTTCAACCTGTCGCTGGTCGTCTGGATGATGCGCGGCTTCTTCGCCGAAATCCCCAGGGAGATCGACGAAGCCGCGATGATGGACGGCCGCTCGCGGCTCGGCGCCTTCTTCTTCGTCGTCGCGCCGCGGGCCGCGCCCGGCTGCGGCGCGACGGCCGTGCTCTGCTTCATCCTGTCATGGAACGAGTTCCTCTACGCCTTCATCCTCGTCGCTTTCGACGGGCGGCCGCTGACCGTCGGCATACCGGGGCTGGTGACGCCGCATGGCACGCTATGGGGCCAAGTCGCGGCGGTCGCCATCGTGGCGACGCTGCCGATCGTGCTTTTCACTTTCCTTGTCCAGAAACAGCTCGTCCGCGGCCTCACCTTCGGCGCGGTCAAGGGTTGAAGGGATCTCGCATGGCAATTGTTTTCGACGGCGTCACCAAGGCTTTCCCCGATGGGACGGTGGCGCTGCAGGCGCTCGACCTTGCTTTCGAGCCCGGTGAATTCCTCGTGCTGCTCGGGCCCTCCGGCTCGGGCAAGACGACAGCCTGCCGGCTGCTCGCCGGGCTGGAGCGGCCGACCGCCGGGCGCATCATGGTCGAGGGTCGCGATGTCACCGACCTGCCGCCGCGCCTGCGCGGCATGGGCATGGTGTTCCAGAACTATGCGCTCTACAGCCATAAGAGCGTCTACGAGAACATCGCCTATCCCTTGCGCATCCGAAAAATGCCGGCCGCCGCGCTCGACCGCTGCGTCCGCGCCATGGCCGAGCTGCTTGAGATCACCCGTTACCTAGACCGCCGCCCTTCGCAATTGTCGGGCGGCCAGGCGCAGCGCGTGGCTGTGGCCCGCGCCCTGGTCTGGCAACCTAGCCTCTGTCTGATGGATGAGCCGCTGTCCAATCTCGACGCCTTGTTGCGGCTCCACATGCGCACCGAGCTGAAGCGTCTGCATCGTGAGCTGAAAAAGACCTTCGTCTTCGTCACCCACGACCAGGAAGAGGCGATGACGCTGGCGACCAGGGTCGCGGTGTTGCGCGAAGGCGCACTGATCCAGTACGACGACCCGCGCGAGATTTATCGGCGGCCTGCCAATCGCTTCATCGCCGAATTCATCGGCCGTCCAGCGATGAACACGTTCGATGGCGATGTCCGCGCCGGCGTCTTCCACGCCAGCGGTTTCACTTGCCCGCTGCCGGGAAAGCCTGACGGCCCGATCGTGCTCGGCATTCGCCCGGAACAGATCCAGCTGGTCGACGCCTCCGCAAGCGATGCCATCCAGTTTGCCGTCGACGTCGTCGAACCGGTCGAGCCGGACGTCCTGATCTTCGCCAAGAGCGAGGCCAACGCGCTGATCGTCAGGACTGTGAATGACGATCGCGCTTTCGATCCCGGCCAGCCGCTTTATCTACACTTTCCGCCGGCGGCGCTGCACACGTTCGATGCGGTTTCGGGAGCGCGGCTGCCGTGAGCTCGCTACTCGCTTTGGTGCCGCTCGCCGCCGCGGCACTTGTCTGGCGGCTGTTCTACAGCTTCAACCGGTCGCGGCGCTGGTTCTCGATGGGGGAACTCATCTTCTGGGACGCCATTGCACTGGTAATCCTGCAGCTTGTCTGGCTGATCTGGTTCTGAATGCGCATTCCAGTAACGCAGATCAGTAGCCCAGCGCACAACCGTCCTTGCGCGGATCGGAGGCACCGGTGAGCGTGCCCTTTTCCCAATCGATCAGCACCAGCTGGCCGCCGCCATGCGGCTCCTCGGCGATCGAAACCTGATGGCCGCGCTGACGCAGGCCGGCGATCGCCTCAGCCGGAATCCCGCGCTCGGCCAGCACGGCATTGTCCTTGTAGAACACCCGTGGCGCATCCAGTGCCTGCTGCGGGTCCATCCCGAAATCGATCATGTTGGTCAACAGATGGACATGGCCGAACGGCTGGTAGCCGCCGCCCATCACCCCGAACGGCATCACCACCTTACCCCCTCGCGTCGCCATGCCAGGCATGATGGTGTGCATCGGTCGCTTTCGCGGCGCGATACGATTTGGATGGCCTTCCGTGAGGCGAAAACTGCTGCCGCGATTCTGCAGCACGACGCCTGTCTTGGGACCGACGACGCCGCTGCCGAAGGAACCGAAGGTCGAGTTGATGAAGCTGACTGCATTGCGGTCGCGGTCGACCACGGAGATATAGACGGTGTCGCTGCGCGGCAGCTCAAGCCGCGGCAGATGCGTCATGGCGAGAGCCGGATCGATGGCGGCGCGCAGCCGCTCCGCATAAGCTGCCGACAGCAGTTGTTCGACGGGGACCTGGACGAAATCCTGGTCGCCGATGAAAGTATCGCGGTCCTGGTAGGCAAGCCGGCCGGCTTCGATCTCGAGATGCAGCCGCTGGGCACTGTTCGGCTCCAACGAACCAAGGCTGAAGCCCGAAAGCACATTCAGCATGATCAGCGCCGTCATGCCCTGATTGTTCGGTGGCATCTGATGGATATCGTAGCCGCGATAGGACGTATTCACCGACGTGACGTAGTCGCCTTGGGTCTCGGCGAAATCCTCCAATGCATGCAGCCCGCCCAGCGCGCGAAGACGTTCCACCAGATCGTCCGCGACTTCACCTTCATAAAACCCTGCACGGCCTCGGTTGGCGATGATGCGCAAGGTGTCCGCCAAGTGCGGCTGCCGATGCACATCGCCGGCTTGCGGCGCCCTTCCCTCGGGCAGGAATATGCGCGCGGCATGTTCATCGGCTGAGAGCAGGGCGACCTCGTCGGCCCAGTCGAAGGCGACGCGATCATGAACGACATAGCCTTGTTCGGCATAGCGAATGGCTGGCGCCAGCGCGGCGTCGATGCCCTTTTTTCCGTGGTCCTTGAGTAGCCGGCACCATGCATCGATGGCGCCTGGTATGGTGACGGCATGCGGTCCGGCCGCAGGCAGTTCGCTATGGCCCCGCTCCAGATACCAATCGGCATTTGCAGCAGCAGGCGACCGCCCCGAGCCGTTGAAGGCCAGCACCTCGCCCTCGCCTTTGGGACTGTAGAGCACAAAACAGTCGCCGCCGATGCCGGTCGATTGCGGCTCGACCACCCCTTGCACTGCCGCCGCACAGACGGCGGCATCCATGGCGTTGCCGCCAGAGCGCAGCGTGTCGATAGCCGCCAGCGTCGCCAACGGATGCGATGTCGCCGCCATCGCTTCTGTCGCGCGAACCGGCGAGCGTCCGGTGAGTTGAAAATCACGCATGCAATCCTCTGATGATCCACCCGCCGGTAGTAACCTCAATGCTTGATGCGGTCGCGCATGGCGTACCACAACATCCCCAGCACATAGAGCAAGCCCCGCAGCGCCGTACCGCCCGGGAACGGCATCGGCGTCAGCGTCGAGAACAGGTCCAGCCGCGAGGCGTCGCCCATAATCGCTTCGGCCAAGAGCTTGCCCGACAGCGTTGACAGGATGACGCCCTTGCCGGAATAGCCATGCGCGAAATAGACCTCGCCATAGTGCCCGACATGCGGCAGCCGCGACGTGGTCACCGACACCAGACCGCCCCAGGCATGATCGATGCGGCAGCCCTTCAGTTGCGGGAAGGTGGCCTCCATGTGCGGCCGCACGAAACCGGCGATGTCGGCCGGCGGCGATGGCGTGTAGCGCTCGCCGCCGCCGAATAGCAGCCGACCGTCCGCCGACATGCGGTAGTAGTTGACGACGAAGCGTGTATCAGACACCGCCACATTGGCCGGGATCACATTGCGCTTGCCCTCCAGCGGCTCGGTGGCGACGATATAGTTGCCTACCGGCATGATGCGGCTGTTGACGCGCGGCTCCAGCCCATGCAGCAGCGCGTCGCCGGCCAGCACGACATGTTTGGCCCTTACCGACCCCTGCGCCGTCGAGACCCGGATCGAAGGCTCGCGCTCCAGCTTCACCGCGACGGAATTTTCGTGGATGACGACACCGGCCGCCACGGCGGCATGGGCAAGGCCAAGCGTGTAGTTCAGCGGATGCATATGGCCGCCGAGCGGCTCATACATCGCGCCATGATAGGGCGTGTCCACCTTGCCGCGTGCCTGCGCCGCCGACAGGATCTCGACGTCGCGGAACTTCATCACGCTCTCGAGGCATTTGGCCTCGTCTTCGAGATCCCTGAGGTCGGAGCCATTAACGGCACCGACGAGATGGCCGGTCAGCCGCAGATCGCAGTCGATGGTGTGGCGCTCGATGATGTCGAGCACCAGGCCCCGCGCCTCGAAGGCGAGGTGGAACAGCGCCTTCGCCCGCTCGGGGCCGTAGAGCTTGACCAGCCCCTTGGCGCCTTTGCGCAGGCCGGGGATCATCTGGCCGCCATTGCGGCCCGACGCGCCCCAGCCGACCTTGCCGCCTTCGAGCAGCACCACCTTCAGGCCGCGCTCGGCGGCATGAAGGGCGGCCGACAGGCCGGTGCAGCCGCCACCGACCACCACCAGATCGGCGCCGACATCTCCCACCAGCGCCGGATGGTCCGGCGCCGGATTGGCGGTGGCGACATAATAGGAATTGCCGATATCGAGGCTCGAATTGAAACCCGTTGAGCCGGAGGCCATGATCACACCTTCAGCAGCAAATGGTCGCGTTCCCAGCTCGTCACCACGCTCTGGAACAGGTCGAGTTCGACGCTCTTGACGCGCAGATAGGTCTGGAAAAAATCCTCGCCGAGCAATACCCGCACCGGCTCGCAAGCAGTGAAACGATCAAGCGCCTCCTCCATCGTTTTCGGCAGCGTGCTTTTGATCCTGTAGGCATTGCCCGAGGCCTCAGCCGAGCGCGCCAGCTTCTGCTCGACGCCGAGATAGCCGGCAAGCAGCGAACCGGCGATCGCCAGATAGGGATTGCAATCCGCACCCGGCAAGCGGTTCTCTACCCGCCGGGCGGCGCGGCCACCGGCCGGCACGCGCAGGCCGCAGGAGCGGTTGTCGTGCGACCATTCGATGTTGGCCGGCGCGCTGTGGTTTGGACGGATACGGCGGAACGAGTTCACGTTGGGTGCGAATAGCGGCATGATCTCGGGCACATATTTCTGCAGGCCGCCGATGAAATGGCCGAACATTTCGGTGTCTGCATCATCTCTGTCGGCAAACAGCGCGGCGCCTGTCGTTTCATCGACGACAGACATGTGCAGATGCATCGAGCTGCCGGCCTGCGCGGCGATCGGCTTGGCCATGAAGGTGGCGTGCATGCCGCTCTGCTGCGCTGCCTGGCGCGTCAGCCGCTTGAACAGCAGCACCTGGTCGGCGAGTGGCACCGCGTCGCCGTGCAGCAGATTGATCTCCAGCTGCCCGGTGCCCGATTCATGGATCAGCGTGTCGAGCGGCAGGCCGGCGGCTGCGGCATAATCATAGACGCGCCTTATCACCGGCTCGAATTCTTCCAGCGCCACCATGTCATAGGGATGCTGCGAGCCCTCGGCGCGGCCATTGGCGCCAACCGGTGCCGTCAGCGGCTGGTCGGGATTCGGATTGGGCGCGGTCAGATAGAATTCGACTTCCGGCGCCACCACCGCGCGCCAACCGCGCTTCCGGTAGAGATCGAGCACGGCGCGCAGCACATGTCGTGGCGAGGCCATCCAGGGCTTGCCTTCCATGTGGAAGGCGTCGGCGAAGACATAGGCTTTGCCAGCGCCACCGCCCGGCGCCAGGCACAGCGTCGACATATCAGGCACCATGCGCATATCCGGGTCTTGATAGGCAAAGCCTTCGTCGATCGAACCGGAGTAGCGGCCATCGATGCTGACCAGGAAAGCGCTGCTCGGCAGATAGAGCGCGCGGTCTTCCAGCGCCTTGAGGAATTTCACCGTCGGCAGCGCCTTGCCGCGCAGCACGCCATTCATGTCGGGCACCAGGCACTCGACCTCCGTGATGCCGTGCTGGGCGAGCCAGGCCTTGGGATCGTTGCCGGTGAAGAGAGCGGTGTTGGTATTTTTGTCCTGCATTTTGGTTCACGTACCTATGAGAGAGAGTATGGCTTGCGCGGCCACATCCGTTCCAGGGGTCAGCGCCATCTTGGCAGCATTGTCCCTGAGGCGGGCGCGCATCGCATCGTCGGCCAGCAGGCCGAGAATGGCTCTCTCCAATCCCCCTTCGGTCCAGGCGTCGCGGCCGATATGGTCGCCGACACCTGTCTCTCCCGCGCGTTGCGCATTGTCGTGACCGTCCCAGCAATAGGGCATGATCAGCGACGGCACGCCGAAGCGCAGCGCCTCGCAAAAGCTGTTGTTGCCGCCATGGTGGATGAACAGGTCCGACTTCGCCACCACCGAAGGCTGCGGAAACCAGGCGTCGAGATAGACATTGTCCGGCACCGCGCGATAGGCGTCGCGCAGGCCGCCGGCATTGACGATGAAGCGCGCCGGCAGCCTGTCGAAGACGGCGAGCATGCGCTCGATCAGCCCGACATCCATCGCGCCGAGGCTGCCGAAGCTGACATAGACCAGCGGGCCGCCATTGCGCGGAAACACCGGCACCTCGAATGGCCCTTCCGAACGCACGCAGCCTTCGAGATAGACAAAGCGTTTGGGGTCGAGCGGCTCGGCCCGCTCACGCCGTACGATCGCTGGCGTCAGCAGCAGATTGAGGTCGGGTGATGTCTCGAGGAACAGGCCCTTGGGCAACGGCGCCAGGCCGGCATCCGCACGAAAACGGTTGAAGCGCTCATGCGCGGGTGCGGAGGCCGCGAGATAGCGCGCTTCGAACGCCGCACGTTGCGGGTCGTCGGCACCCATCCCCGAGAGATAGGGCGGCACCTCGGCATCCGGCAGTTCCGTCTCGGCACAGGAGACGACGCGCACCCACGGGCAGCCGGCGCCGGCGATCGCCGGGAACATGATGACGTTGTCGAGCACCACCGCGTCCGGCTTCAGCCGCGCCAGCAATTGGCGCAGCGGCGCCTCGGCGTTGACGGCGGTGTCGACGATCGCTTGCCAGGTCGGCGCGACATAGGTCTCGAGCTGGTCGATCGGGCTCAGCCGGAAATGCGGCAGGTGCCGGCGCACGAAGGCCTGCCAATAGCTCTGGCGGTCGCTGTCGCTCAGCGGCTCATCTGTCGGCAGATGGTATTCCTGGAAGCCATAGTCGGTAAAGACGCCGGAGAAGCCGGCATGGCAGATGAAGACGGGGCGAGCGCCCCGTGCGCGCAATGCCTGTGCGATACCGACGCAATTCAACGCGGCGCCGAAACTGGCTTCGGGAAACAGCGCGATGGTCGGGCTGGCTTTACGCGTCAATTATTCCTCTTCAATCCGGCCGGCTGATCATGCCGAACAGTGCGGGAGCTCCGCGGCTGGCTGCTTGCGGTCGCTGGCTGCGGGAGAGCCGCAGGTGGATGCGAAGCAGATCGGCAGCCACCTCATACTGCCGGCTTTCAAGATAGTCGAGTATGCCCGAGTGTTCGCGCAACGATTGCCGCAGCCGAAACACGTTGACGCCGGAATAGATGCCCGGCAGCCGGCGCAGGCGGAGATGATCGGCCAATGCATCCGACACAAAACGGTTGGCGCAGCCCTCGGCGATCATGCCATGAAAATCCATGTCCAGCCGCTGGAACTCGCGCGTGTCGAATGTCTCGTCCGGCAGCGCTGCAAGCGCTTCCATGCCTTGCCGCAACATTGCTGCCCGCGCCCCGTCCAGCCGAAAGCCTGGCGTCAGGATGGCCGCCGGCTCCAGCACCAGGCGGAACTCGTAGCTTTCGCCTTGCGCCTCCGGATCGTCCGGCGCGCGGCGAAACAACCAGGATTGCCCAGGCGCACGATCCAGAAGATTCTCGTCGGTCAGTTTGTTAAGTGCTTTTAGTACCGTCTTGCGATCAGCGTCGTAGCGTCGCATCAGCCCCGCGATGGTCACCGTCTGGTCCAACCGTCGCGCCGAGCGGTCGCGCAGGATGGCTTCGGCGAGCTCGTCTTCCTCCGCACTGGGTAGTTCGGCGGCAATGGCGGGCTGGGCGGCGAGGTCGACCGTCAGATGATAACCGCTGTCGGCCTCCCAGCGCACCACGCCCCGTTCCGCGAGCAGGCCGAGTGCGGCGCGTACGGGCGTGCGCGAGACATTGCACAGCGAGGCGATCTGCTGTTCGGGCAGGCGGGCGCCAGGCTCGAAGCCACGCTGCCGCGCCACATCCAGGATGCGCTGCGCCAGATCGAGATGGTTGGTGCGAGGTCGCCTGGCTACGGCTTGCATGACTTTTCTCGAATGCGAATGTGGCGCATTGGTCTGGCTGATCGCCGGAACAGGGACAATCGGCCAAATTCCTCCGTCGGTTGACAGATTATGGATTGACGTACTTTTTTCTGCAATAGTACTGTCGGCACAATCGGCGAGAAAAGACCGAGGGAACAGGATCGAGGCAGGCGCGCGCGTCGCCGGCCTTGGTCCGGCAAATGATTTCGACGATCAAACCGAATGGGAGACTGCCATGACCGCTACCAGCCTGCGGCGCCGTGCGCTCAATACATCCTCAATCGCTCTCGGTCTCGCCCTGACGCTCTCGGTGCCGGCTGCCGCAGCCGACCTCGTTATTTCGAACTGGGATGGGTACATGGCACCCGACGCCATGGCCGCTTTCAAGACCGCCACCGGCGTTGCCGGCGAAGTGGTGGTGCACGCCACCAATGAAGAGATCATGGGCAAGCTGATTGCCGCCGGCGGCAAGGGCTATGACGTGGTCTTCGTCTCCTCGCCCTTCGCCGAAGTATTAAACAAGCTTGGCCTGACCGAGCCGATCGACCATGCCAAGATCCCCAACCTCGCCAACCTCTATCCCGAAGCGACCAAGCTGCCGCACGATGTCGGCAACGCTTTCTCCGTGCCTTACACCTGGGGCACGACGGGCCTCTGCTACCGCTCTGACCTTGTCAAGACGGCGCCCACGAGCTGGAGCGACCTGCTCGCCCCTTCCGACGAGATGAAAGGCAAGACCACCATGCTGGCGACCGATCGCTGGCTGCTGGCCGCCGGGCAGCTCGACAAGGGCTATTCGGTCAATGAGACCGACCCGGCCAAGATGGCCGAGGTCAAGGACCTCTTGATCTCCGCCAAGAAGACCCTGCTCGCCTATGACGACACCACCTTCTATTCCAAGCTGGTTTCCGGCGAGGCGCTGATGGTGCAGGCCTGGGACGGCTGGTGCAATTACGGCATCGCCGACAAGCCGGAGATCAAATACGTCGTCCCTAAAGAAGGTTCGGACCTGTGGGTCGACACGATGGTGGTGATGAAGGCGTCCGAGCACAAGGACGACGCCTTCAAGTTCATCAACTTCATGCTCGACGCCAAGAACCACGCCTGGGCGGCGCAGAACATCGACTACAAGGTGCCGAACAAGCCGGCGATGGAAAGCCTGCCGGCCGACTTCCTGGCCAAATTCCCCAACATGGCGATGCCGGTGGCCGATCTCGTCAAGTTCGAGCAGTTGCGTGACGTCGGCGAAGCCCAGCGCGACTATTCCAAGATCGTCAGCGAGATCAAGGCCGCGCAGTAAGCGGCGCAGACTTCACGGCCGGCAGCACTTCTGCCGCCGGCCCTGAGCGGTACCCGAGAAATTGTCCCAGACCCGACTTCGTTCCTCTCTGCTGATGGCCCCGGCGCTGGTCTGGCTGACCGCGCTGATGGTTATCCCATGCGCGCTGGTGCTGGCGCTCGCCTTCTTCCGGCGCGGCATCTATGGCGGCATCGACTACACCTTCACGCTGGGGAATTTCTGGCTGGTCTTCGACCCACTCTATGCCAGCATCTTCCTCAACTCAGCACGTATCGCCGGTACCGCGACGCTCATCGCAGTCGTGATCGGCTATGCCGCGGCCTATGCAATTGCCGCCGCACCACGCCGGTGGCAGCCGGTGTTCCTGTTTTTCGCCGTGCTGCCGTTCTGGTCCAACTACCTGATCCGCACCTATGCCTGGATCGTGCTGCTGAACCGCGAAGGGCTGATCACCCAGCTCTTGCGCTGGTTCGGCTACACCGGCGAACCGCCCTCGATGCTCTATACCGAAGGCTCGGTCATCGCAGGCCTCGTCTACAACTATCTGCCCTTCGTCATCCTCGCCTGCTACGCGCCGCTGTCGCGCCTCAACCCGGAACTGGCCGAAGCATCGCGCGATCTCGGCGCTTCGGCCGCCACCACCTTCCGACGTGTCATCCTGCCGCTGACCGTGCCCGGCATCGCTGCGGGCGCCGTCTTCGTCTTCGTGCTGTCGATTGGCAATTTCGTCACCCCGGCGCTGCTTGGCGGCGGCCGCTTCCAGATGATCGGCAACCTCGTCTACGACCAGTTCCTGACCGCCAATGACTGGCCGTTTGGCGCGGCATTGGCGATGGCGCTGATCGCCATCATGCTTCTGGTGCTGATGGCGCAGGCGCTCGCCGCCGACCGCGCCGCGGGGCGTGCGGCTGAGGCAAAGGGTGACGCCGATGGCTGAGCGCTGCGCAATCCTTGCCTTCTCCCCGTTCACCGGGAGAAGGTGCCCCGAAGGGGCGGATGAGGGGCGGCGTCAACCTTTGCGACGCTCAGCGCTGCCCCTCATCTGCCTGCCGGTATCTTCTACCCGTGAACAGGGAGAAGGACTCTGGTCGTTCGCTTGCCTTCCAATTGTCGGAGGCCGGCGATGACCCATTCATTCACCCGTACGCTCGGCATGCGGACGATCCTCACCCTCGTCTTCGCCTTCCTCTACATCCCGATCGCCGTGCTGGTGGCGCTGTCCTTCAACGAAGGCGGATTGCCGACGGCATGGTCGGGCTTTTCGCTGAAATGGTATGCCTCGCTGGCCGGCAATTCCGCCATCCTTTCCGCTGCGCTCAACACGCTGATCGTGGCGTTGGTCTCCACGGCCATCGCCACGCTGCTCGGCACGCTGCTGGCCATCGGCATCGAGATGCGCCGGCAATACGGCAAAGGTCTCGAGGCGCTGATCTTCGCACCGATGATCATCCCCGACATCGTCCTGGCGATCGCTCTGCTGTCGTTCTTCTCCATGCTAAACCTGACCATGGGCCTGCACACCATCATCCTCGCCCATGTCGTCTTCAACCTCGCCTTCGTCTGCTCGGTGGTGCGCGCAAGGCTGAAGAGCTTCGACTGGTCGATCGTCGAGGCCTCCGCCGACCTCGGCGCCTCGGCTCTGACCACCTTCCGGCGTGTGACATTGCCGGTCATCGCGCCGGCAGTGATTGCCGGCGCTCTGCTTGCCTTCACGCTCTCGGTCGACGAGTTCATCATCGCCTTCTTCACCGCCGGTGCCGGCCGCGCCTCGACGACGCTGCCGATGCAGATCTACGCCATGATCCGCTTCGGCATCACGCCGGAGATCAACGCGCTGGCGACCATCGTCATGGCGGTCTCCATTACCGCGCTGACCCTGTCGCAGCGGCTCAACCGTGGGATCATCGGCCAATGAGCCAACCGCGCACGCTGCTGGCTATTGATAAAGTGTCGAAGAAGTTCGGCCGGGTCACCGCGGTCGACGGCATCTCGCTCGACATCCGCGAAAACGAGTTCTTCGCGCTGCTTGGACCCTCCGGTTGCGGCAAGACCACGCTGCTGCGCATGCTGGCCGGCTTCGAGACGCCAACCGACGGCCGCATACTGCTCGATGGCAAGGACATCGCCTGGACCCCGCCCAACAAGCGGCCGGTCAATCTGATGTTCCAGTCCTACGCGCTGTTCCCGCATATGAGCGTGCGCGCCAATGTCTCCTACGGGCTGGAGATGGAGCGCTTGCCGAAAGCTGAAATCCGTTCCCGCGTCGACGCCATTCTGGCCACCACCGAGCTTGTCCCCTTCGCCGACCGTAAGCCTGAGCAATTGTCGGGTGGCCAGAAGCAGCGCGTCGCGCTCGCCCGCGCGCTGGTCAAACGGCCTCGGTTGCTGCTGCTCGACGAACCGCTCGGCGCGCTCGACAAGAAACTGCGCGGCGCCATGCAGCTGGAGCTGAAGCGCCTGCAGCACGAAGTCGGCATCACCTTCGTCATCGTCACCCACGACCAGGAAGAGTCACTCGTCATGGCCGACCGCATGGCGGTGCTCAAGGACGGCCAGTTGCTGCAATGCGACGCGCCGCATGCGATCTACGAGCATCCCGCCGACCGTTTCGTCGCCGACTTCATCGGCGTGATGAATTTCGTACCGGGCAAGGTGTCTGCGGATGGCGTGATCGCCGCGAACGGCGCGCGCATTGCCGGCAAGGTTCCCGCCGCGCTTTCACCCGGCGCTTCCGCCGTGGCCTCGGTGCGACCCGAACGCATCCGGCTGTTCCCGTCACCCGAGACCGCCAACCGCACCGCCGGCATGGTCGAGGCGCTGGCCTATCACGGGCTGGACCTGCAACTGCATATCCGCACGCCTCTGTCGCCAAAACCATTTCTGGTGCGCGTCACCGCCGATGCCGCCGACCGCCGGCCGGTCTCGTCGGGCGATCAGGTCGAACTCGGCTGGGACGCCGCCGATGTCAGAATTTTTCAGGAATAGGAGAAGCCTTATGGCGCAGAAGACGATCGCGTTTTTTCCCGAAGCGGCCTACGGCCCGGCGCTCAATTCGGTCGGCATCGCGCAAGCCGTCGAGGCGCTCGGCCATAAGGCAGTGTTCCTGTCCGACCCCGGCTTTGTCGATGTCTACAAGGGTTACGGCTTCGAAGCGCATCCGGTGAACCTGTCGGAGCCGATGCCGCCCGAGCAGATGGCGAAATTCTGGGAAGACTTCATCAACAGCCACATCCCGAACTTCCGCAAATCGCCCTACGATCAGGTCGACAATTACGTGAAGGATTGCTGGACCGCGATCGTCGACAGCGCCAAATGGGCGCAGAAGGATTTGCCGCGAGTCCTGGCCGGCATCAAGCCTGATGTCATTTGCGTCGACAATGTCATCCTGTTTCCGGCCATCAAACAGTTCGGCAAGCCTTGGGTGCGCGTCATCTCCTGCTCGGAAAACGAGATCGAGGATGAGGACATCCCGCCGCATCTCTCCGGTTGCGGCGAGAACGACCATGTCGGCCACCAGCGCTATCGCGATCATTTCAATGCGGTGATCAAGCCCATCCACGACGACTTCAACGCCTTCCTCACCGCAAACAATGAAGCGCCCTACCCAGTCGGCCAATTCTTCGAGGCCTCGCCCTATCTCAATCTGCTGCTCTATCCCGAAGCGGCAAAGTTCAAGCGCCGCCATCCGCTCGACCCGGCAAAGTTCCAGTATCTGGAAGGCTGCGTGCGGCAGGAAAAGCCCTATACCGTGCCGACCTTCCCCGAGAACAATGACGGGCCGCTGCTCTATGTCTCCTTCGGCAGCCTCGGCGCCGGCGATGTCGATTTGTTGAAGCGCATAATCGCAACACTGGGCAAGACCCGTTACCGCGCGCTGGTCAATGTCGGCGGCTACAAGGACCAGTACACGGATGTGCCGGACAACGTCATCGTCGAGAGCTGGTTTCCGCAGCCTTCAGTTATCCCGCAGGCCGATGCCGCAATCCACCATGGCGGCAACAACTCGTTCACAGAGTGCCTCTATTTCGGCAAGCCGGCCATCATCATGCCCTATGTCTGGGACGGCCACGACAACGCCACCCGCGTCCAGGAAACCGGCCACGGCTTCGGCATGCCGCGCTACGACTGGAGCGACGCCCAGCTGATCAGCAGGATCGAAGCCTGCCTGACTGACCCCAAGATGAAGATCAGGCTGGCGAAGACCTCGGCGCAGATGCAGGCCCAGAACGGGCCTGAGAAGGCAGCCGGGCTGCTGGAGGCGCTGCTGTGAACTCCTCCGCCCCGCATCTCTACCAAGCCTCCACCCGCACCGACCTCGTCGACTGGGGCGCCCAGTCCGACGCGCTGGACGGCGCGTCGCACTCGACCGGCAGGCTTGTCCACAAAGGACCCAACAACCAGCCGGAATCCGGCATCTGGGTCTGCACGCCCGGCCGCTGGCGGCTCTCGATTCCGCGCGACGAATTGTGCCATTTCGTCGCCGGCCGCGCGAGCTACCGGTCGGATGCCGGGGAGGTGGTAGAAGTCGCAGCCGGGACCGTGGTCATGTTCCCTGCCGGCTGGACAGGCGAATGCACCGTGCATGAGACCATGCGCAACGTCTACATGCTGGCCTGAACAGCAACGGAGCTTCGCAATATGCCGACACCGCACTGGCCAAAGGCCTCGACCGTGAAACTGGAGGACTGGGGCGGGGGCAGCAACACGCTTGCCGGCTCGCCGCGCGCCTCGGGCAGGATCCTCTCGCAAAACCCGGACGGATCGAGCGAATGCGGCCTGTGGTCGTGCACGCCGGGCAGCCGCAAGGTCACCTTTGCCGCCGACGAGTTCTGCCATTTCCTGTCGGGCCGCGGGACCTATGTCCGCGAGAATGGCGAAGAGATCCCGGTCGAGGCCGGCATGCTGGTGTTCTTCCCCGCTGGCTGGGCCGGCACCTCCACCATCACGCAAACACTGACCAAGGCCTTCATGTGCCGCTGAGCACTTTTTTCAAGGAAATCGCCATGACCACGCCCATCATGCAATCCCCGCTTGCCATCACCGACCTCGTCGACTGGGGCGTCATCCCAACCATGATCGAGGGCGAGTCCCACACCTCGGGCAAGCTGCTCTACAAGGGGCCGGAGGGCCGTTCGGAATGCGGCCTGTGGGTCTGCACCCCCGGCAAATGGCACTGCCATGTCACCCGCGACGAGTTCTGCCACTTCCTCGAGGGCCGCTGCACCTATGTGCACGAATCGGGCGAGGTCATCCAGATCGAGCCGGACACGGCGGCGTTCTTTCCTCAGAATTGGAAAGGCGTCTGCACCGTCCATGAGACCATCAAGAAGGTCTACATGATCCGCTGAGCGGACCTGAAAGGACGACCATGCAATTCTCCGCTGAACGGCCGGCTTTCTTCGTCAATCCGGACTACCGGCCGATGACCGGCACGGCAAAACCGGTGATCGATCCGGCGACGCTGGAGACCGTCGGCTCGATCTCCGCCGCAACGGACGGTGAGGTCGATGCGGTGCTGTGTGCCGCAACCACGGCACAAGCCGCCTGGAAGCAGCTCGATGCCAAGAGCCGGGCAAAGCATCTGCATGCGGTCGCCAACGCCATCGAGGCGGCGGACTTCACGCGCTGCGCCGAGCTGATGGTGCGCGAGATGGGCAAGCCCTATCCCGAAGCGATCGGCGAGATCGCCAATTGCGCGCCGATCTTCCGCTACTATGCCGAGATGGCGCGCGACGACGCCGGCAAGATCGCCGGTACGACGCAGGCCGGGTCGTTCCAGTATGCGCGCTACGAGCCGTATGGCGTCTCCGTGCACATCATGCCTTACAACTTCCCGATCCTGCTGATGTGCTGGACCGTCGCGGCCTCGCTTGCCGCCGGCAACGGCTGCGTCATCAAGCCGGCCGAAGCGACGACGCTGTCGACGCTGGACTACATGACGGTGTTCCGTTCACTGCCGGAAGGGCTGGTCGCCTGCCTGCCTGGCACGGCCGCCACCGCGCAGGCGCTGATCGCCTCCGAACGCATCCACGCTGTCGCCTTCACCGGCTCGGTCGCCGCCGGCAAAGCCGTGGCAGTCGCCTGCGCCGAGCGCATGAAGCCTTGCGTCATCGAAGCCGGCGGCAGCGATCCGCTGATCATCAGCGAGCACGCGCCGCTCGACGTGGCGGCTGCCGGCAGCGTCACCGCCGCCTTCCACCTGACCGGCCAGGTCTGCACCTCGGCCGAACGCTTCTTTGTCGTCGACTCGGTTCACGATCGCTTCGTCGAGCTGTTCGCCGAGAAGACGCGGGCGCTGCGCATCGGCAATGGCATGGACAAGACCGAGATCGGCCCGCTGGTCAGCGAAGCCGCCCGGGCGAAAGTGATGCGGCTGGTCGATGATGCTATCAGCAACGGCGCTATAGCCGTTGCCGGCGGGCGCATTCCGCCGGCGCACAACACTGGCTGGTTCTACGAGCCAACGATCCTGACCGGCGTCACCCCCGATATGGCGATCGTGCGCGAAGAGTGTTTCGGACCGGTCGCCGCGATCTGCCGCGTCAAGGATTTCGACGAGGCGATCCGGCTTGCCAATGACAGCCCGTTCGGCCTCGGCGCCTCGGTGTTCACCACCGACCTCGCCGAGGCGCATGAGGCGGCCGAGCGGCTCGAGGCCGGCATGGTCTGGGTCAACAACCCGCTGATCGACAATGACGCCTTGCCCTTCGGCGGCTGGAAGGCATCAGGCCTTGGCCGCGAGCTGGGACGCCAGGGACTCGACGCCTTCCGACGCTCCAAGATGGTCATCATCGACCACAGACCGGCGATCCAGGACTGGTGGTATCCTTACCCCGACAGCTGGTTCCGCGAGACAGGCGGCCGCAAGCACGTGTGAGTCCGGCCAGTCCAAAACGTAAGCTGATGCTTACGCATCTGCCGAGATAGGCCGGCTATTTCAACGCTTGAAGCTTGTCGATCGCGGCAGTGAATCCGGCAAGCGAGACCGGAATGGTCACCGGCTTGCGCGTCACCGACTCCATGCCGATGTTCAGGTTGGTTCCCGATTTCATCGCCTTGACGAGGTCCGCCGACAAAGGGGTCGCGGCATAGGCGCCGTTCTGGTCGCTGGTCTGGATGGCAATGGTCGTCTTCTGCCCCTGGTCGATCTGGTACGAGGCGCCGGAAGGCAGGAACAGCCCGTGCGGCAAGGCCAGCAGCATGGCGAGGTTGCCATTGCCGTTGTCGCGGCGAACCGTAACGGTAAGAACGCGCTGCCCCGTCTTGGCCTCGGTAAGGTTTTGGGAGACCTGGCATTGAAGCTCGATGCCGGCCGATCCGCTGGCGCAGTTTAGCGCCCACGGATTGCCTTCTGCAGGCTTGGTCTCGGCAGATGTGGTTGACTTCGGCTCTTCGGCAAGCGCCGACCCTGCCGTCACGACCAGCCATAGCGCGCCGACCCAGGCGGCCCGGCCACAAACGGTTCTCAGCAATGAAGCCACCCGATCCTCGTCGTGTCAGGGTTTCGCCGAGCGCGTTGATACAACAGCCGAGCCTGGCGGGGAAGCCAATACGGTACATGAGCTCGGGCTAAATTACTGTTGCTGAATTGTCACAATAAGCAACTTTGAAATCTTGTACGTGTAAAGCAAACAATCATGCTCGCTATACACTGGGATTCGGATAGTATTAGCGACGGAGCGTGTACTCGTCGGGGTTCGCAAGGGATGGAGACGACCGAGAAAACTCGGCAGATCAATGACATGGCGACGCACGGAAGAAGCTTCCGGGCGAATAGCAAGTATCGCCGGTCAGGTTTCTCCAGGCATCTCTGGAAGACGACTGCGTTGTCCACTCTGGCACTTGCCCTTTCCGGCATAGCCGCCCATGCCGGCGACACCGGACTGTGGCAGCCGCAGGTCCGCGCCATCATCGGCGCCAACAACAATGGCGGCAACACGGCGATCGAGGGTTTCCTGCCGCTGAAGCAGAACCTCGAATCCGTTCTCTTTCTCGATGTGCGCTCGAAATACGATTTCGACGACGGCTTCGGCCAGGACGTCGGCCTCGGCGTTCGCCGCATCGTGAATCCGGATCTGATGATCGGCGGCTACGCCTATCTCAACATCCAGAACCACGACAGTCACCAGTTCGTCGCCTCGACGCTCGGCCTCGAGGCCATCACCTCAAAATACGATGCGCACGTAAACGTCTATCTGCCGATCAGCGGCGACCGCAGCACGGCCGGGCAAGAGTCGAGCCTGTCGCTGGTCGGGCATCAGCTGATCGAGCAGATATCGGCCATCGCCCACCGCGACTACGCGGCCTGGGGCATCGAGGGCGAGGTCGGCGTTCAGGTGCCGCTCAACCTGCCCGAGAACCATTCACTGCGTTTCGATGTCGGCGCCTACCATTTCGGCGATCCCGACGGCGACGACGGCAGCATCACCGGCGCCAAGGCCGGCCTGGAATATTCGATCGGCGACGTCATCGGCAAAGGCACGTCGCTGACCTTCACCGGCGAGGTGCGCAACGACAACCGCGATGACACCCAGTTCGCCGGCAGCATCCGGCTAACGGTGCCGCTCAACGCTTTCGACAAGGGCTCGTCTTCGGCCGATGACGGCGCCGAGCCGGTCTATCCGGTCAGCCCCGGCCTGCGCAAACGCGTCAACGAGCGCGTGCGTGGCGACATCGGCGTTCGCATCGAGAGCCAGGACAAAGTTACCGGCACGTCGACGCGGGTGGCGATCAATGCCGCCACCAACACGGCATTCGGCCAGTTCTTCTTTGCCGATGGTGACAACGACGCGCTCGGCCTCGGCACGATCGGCGACCCGACCACGCTCGACAATGCGGTCGCCGGCGCCGGCGCGAACGGCGTCGTCGTCGCGCTCGGCGGCAAGGGCAACATTACGACAGCCGGTGTGACGCTCGCCAACGGCCAGACCGTCATCGGCGGTGGCGGGGGCGTCCAGGCGCGGCTCGTCGACGGCAGCATCGGCACCTACAATTTCGGCGGATCCAACGGCACCCTCCAGGGCACCAACCCCGCCAACAACGTCCTGACGCTCGCCAACGGCAACACGCTGAGCGGCATCATCATCACAGGCGGCAAGGACGGCATCTTCGGCAACAACATCACCGGCGCCACGTTGACCAACGTCACGGTCACCGGCACCGGCGGCCACGGCGCCGACTTCACCGGTACATCGACCGGCGTCAATGGCTCGAACTTCACCGCGACCGGCAACGGCCTCGACGGACTGCACATCGAAGGCGACGGCACCTATAACTTCACCGGCACGACGCTGCTGCAGGGCAATGGCGACGACGGCCTGGATATAACCGGCCACGGCACCTACACTTTCGCCACCCTCAACTCGCTCGACAACAACGATGCCGGCATTACCGTGAAGGGCACCGGGGTCGCCGGCTCGATCACCATCACCGGTGGCCAGGTGTCGGGCAACAAGGCACTCGGCGACGACGGCGTCGGTGTCTTCATCGATCCGATCACCGCCCATATCGTGCTGGATTCGATCACCCAGACCGGCGGCGCATCGGGCGTCGTGCTCGAGAATCTTTCGGGCAGCTTCACCGTCAACGGCGCGACGACGATCTCGAACACGACCGGACCGGCCATCGCGATCACGGATTCGCCGGCCGCGATCCGCTTCGGCGACATCAACATCACCGATCCCGGCACCGACGGCATGGTGTTTACCGGCGTCAATGCGTCCGTCATCGCCGGCAACATCATCATCTCCGGGCTCGGCTCCGGCATCGGCCTCGACTTCTCCGGCAGCCAGACTAATTTCACGGCGCAGTCGCTGAACATAAACGGCACCGGCGGCACGACGTCCATCGGGATCGACCTTGTCCAGACCAACGGCGGCACGATCATCATCACCAATGGCGGCACCATCGCCAATGTCGGCACCGGCGTGCGGCTCGGCATTGCCGGCTCGCCGGCCGACGCCGCCAACGCCCAATTCACCTTCGGTGGCGGCTCGATCGGCGGCAACCTCGCCTCGCTCGACGCACGCGGCCTCAATTCCGGTTCGGGCCAATACGCATTCGGCACGACGACGTTCAACGGGCCGCAACTGTTCGACCAGACGCAGCTGATCTTTGTCGCCGCAGGCGGCACAGGCGACGGTACCTCGCTTTCGGACCTGGCTTCGATCACCGACGCCGACAACAATACCGACGGCACCGCGATTTTCGTGCTGGTCAATCGCGGTGTCATCGACGACACCGACGGCTTTACGCTCGAAGCGGGGCAGACCCTGGCCTCTTTCGGCAACGGCCGCACCTTCTCGCTCGGCGGCCTGCCGATCAATGTGACCGGCGACAACGTCGATCACGGCAGCACCATCTCGGATGCGGCCGGTGCCGCAACGCTGACCGCTTCGGGCAGCGGCGACGTCGTCACGCTGGCCAACAATACCTCGCTCCAGGACTTCAACATCTCCGGCGGTACTGCCAACGGCATCCATGGCAGCGGCGTCAGCAATGTCACGATGTCGGGGCTGAATGTTTCAGGCGCCAGCCTGAACGGCGTGCTGTTCGATGGCGCCATCAACAATGTTTCCGCCGACAATTTGAACTCAAGCGGCAATACCGGCAGCGGCCTGCTCATCGACAATGGTGGCGGAACTTACAGTTTCACCGGCACGACGACACTCTCGAACAATACCGGCCACGGCCTGTTCATCGTCAGCGGCGGAAACTATGGATTCGAGACGCTCGATGCAAAGGACAATGGCGGCTTAGGCATCTTCGTCAACTCGACGGGCGGCGGAAGCCTGACGACGACCGGCGGCACGGTTTCGGGCAACGGCCTCCAGGCCGTCTATGTCGTCACTTTCGGGCTTATCAACCCGATGGCGCTCAATGTCACGCTGGACATGGTGAGCCAGTCCGGCGGACAGAGTGGAATCTGCCTGGGCAACGTCGGCGGCAATTTCTCCGTTACCGGCACGACGACGACCTCCAACACCCTTTTCGACGGCATTTTCATCACAAACAGCGCCGCCACGGTTGATTTCGGCGGCGCGGCCACCATCACCCAGCCATCGCGCGACGGCGTCTCGATCAACAACAGTTCCGGCGCCACCACGTTCGGCACGGTGACGATCAACCAGGCCGGCGTGAACGGGATCCTCCTCAATGGCAATTCCGGCGCGGTAACGTTCGGCGACGCCAGCATCGGCCAGCCGACCCAGAGCGGCATCGACGTCCAGGGCGCCAACGGCACGATCAGCTTCGCCAACATCGACATCACCGGCCTGCCCACAGGCAAGACCGGGCTCGACCTGTCGGGCAGCCAGTCGACCTTCACCGCCACGTCGCTCGACATTGCCGGAGCTGGCACTTCCACGGGCATCGACCTTTCCGGCACCACCGGCGGCTCGGTGACGATCGGCACCGGTGTGATCTCCGCCGGCACCGGCGTCCAGATGGGCACCAACGGCGCGGCAGGCACCAGCGCAAACACGACCTTCTCGTTCGGCGCCGGTGTCGGCACCAGTTCGATCACCGGGACGACCGCCTCGCTCGACATGCGCGGCCTGCTAGCCGGCAACGGCACCTATGCCTTCAACGCCACCCATCTGGTCGGCCCGCAGCTGTTCGACACCGCCAACGTCATCTTCGTCGGCGCAGCAAACACCGGGACCGGCTCCGGCGCGAGCGTTGGCGACCTTATCAACGCCGACGCCGCCGACGGTCTGACGACCGACGCCAACACCATCTTCGTCCTTGTCAACAACGGCGCTGGAACCATCAACACCGATGCCGACGGCTTCACGCTTGCCGACGGCCAGCAGATCGTCTCCTTCGCCAACGGCAACACCGTCGCTCTCGGCGGGCCGCCGGCCAACGTCACCGGCGCCGAGGTGGTTACTTCGGGCACCCAGGTCGATCCGTTCGGCAATGGCGCCGCCACTCTCAACAACTCGGCCGGCAGCACCATCGATCTCGCCAACGGCAACCGCGTCGCCGACCTCAGCGTCAGCAATGCGGGTTCGGGCTCGGCGATCAACGGATCGAATGTAAACGCGGCCACCATCACCGGGGTGACGATCAGCAGCGCCGTAACCGGCATCGACCTGACCGGCGCAACGGGTGCGATCAACATCACCAACACGACGATGGGCGGCGTCAGCGGCACCGGCCTGCTGGCCAGCAACTTCGGCGGCACCGGCACCTTCAACAATTTGGATATCACCGGCGCCGGTATCGGCGTCAGCGTCACGGGCGGTTCCACGGGCACGCTGACCTTCGACAATGCGAGTTCGATCGCCGGCACGACGGGCACGGCGCTCAGCATTCTTGGAGCAACGCCTAACCTCACCTACAACGGCACCATCAATCAGACGAGTGCCGCGAGCGCGGTCATGATCAGCGGCATGACCGGCGGCTCCGCCACCTTCGCCGGCCAAATCACCGCCAGCACCGGCGCGGCCAACGCCATCGACCTGACCGGCAATGCCGGCGGCACGATCAATTTCACCGGCGGGCTCGACCTCACCACCGATGGCGGCCTTGCCTTCAGCGCCATCAATGGCGGCACGCTCACCGTCACCGGCACCAACACGACCGCATCTGGGCTCGGCCCTGTCGAAAACGGCATCCATCTCGGTGGCGCCGGCGGTTTGACCATCGGCGCAGGCGGCGTCATTTTCGACAGCGTCACCGTCGACGGCTCAGGCGGCGCCGTGCAGACCGGCATCCTCATCGAAAACACCAGCGGCGGCAGCGTCACCTTCGGCGCTGTCGACATCAATCGCGTCAATGGCGACGCCATCCGCCTCACCAACGTGGCCAACGCCGTTACCTTCAATGGCACGACGACGATCGACACGGTTGTTGGCGGTGGCCCCGGCTTCGTGGTGCAAGGCAGCGCCGCGACGGTCAATGTCAACAATCTGGTGACGACGCTGGTTTCGGGCGACGACGTCAGCCTGACCAACAACACCGGCACGATCAACATCGGCGGCACCATCACCGGTTCCGGCACCGGCAACGGCGTCGTGGTTTTTGGCGGCAGCGCCGCGATCACGGTCTCGGCCAACATCTCCAGCTCGGCAACAGCACCAGGCACGGCGGTCAAGATCGACGGCACCATCGGCGGCTCGGCCCAGTTCAGCGGCAGCGTCACGTCGACCGGCACCGGAAATCTGTTCGCCATCGGCTCGACATTGCCCCCGGCAGGCGGTGCGTTCAGCTTCACCGGCCCGACCCTGTCGGCGAGCGGTGGCGGCGGCGCGGTGGTCGGTGGCCTGATCGGCACCGCAACGTTGAATGTTACCACCCCGCTATCGATCACCAATGCCTTGGGCACCGGCCTGTCCGTCTCCGGTGTCGCGAGCACCGCATCGGCAACCTTCGGGGCGGTGACCGTGACGGGCGCCGGCGGCATCGGCATCAACATTGTCGGCAATGCCGGCCCGGTGACCTTCGGCACGACCCAGGTCACGCTGGGCACCACGAGCGGCACTGCCGGCATCAACTTCGCTGGCACCAACAACGATGTCAGCTTCGGCACGACCACCATCGACGATGTCGGCGCCAACCAGACCGGCATCGACTTCAGCGGCTCCTCGACGACGGCCGATTTCGGCCTGACGACGATCACCGGCCTGGGCGACCTGACCTCGCGCGGCATCGACCTGTCGTCGACCACCGGCAACAAGGTCATCACCTTCCTGCAGGGCTCGAAGATCGACAATGTCGGCATCGGCGTCGAATTGTCGTCCGGCCAGACCACGGCGACCTCCGCCAATGCCAACTTCACCTTCGGCGACGGCGATTCGACCGACGGGCTGGAATCCTTCATCATCGCCGCCGCCGGCGGCTTCACCGTCAACACGGTCGGTCTCGATCCGACGCTCGGCAACTACGATTTCGACGACGTGTTCTTCACCGGCAGCGCCAACCTCGCCACCGCGCCCGGTTCGATCACGCTGGTCTCGCAGTCGGGCGGCTTCATCGCCGCCGGCACGACCGGCAATCTCAGCATGGGCGTCAACACCATTTCGCTCGCCGCCGCCGATGCGCTGACCGGCACGCAGAACTTCGCCTTCGTCGGCACGATCAATCTCGGCGCCACCGCCTTCACGCTCGATTCCGGCCAGACGATCACCGGCTTCGGCAACAGCAATGTGGTTTCGACCGGCACGATCCAGCCGGCCAACGTCCAGGGCAATTTCGGCGCCACCGGCGGCAACATCACCGGCGACGAGGCCGTGGTCAGCGGGACGGCCAACCTGATGCAATTGCTCGGCGACAACGCCGTGCGCCACACCGCTTTCGACTTCAGCAGCGCGACCGGTGCCGCCTTCCTCATCGATCAGAGCGCGGTCGGCTTCAGCAATGCCAGCGGCATCACCATCGAAGGCGTGACGATCAGCAACGTCGCCGCTGGTCAGACGGCCATCCAGGTCGCCGGCCTCAACGGCAATCTGTCGATCATCAACAACAACATCAACGTTGCCGGCACGCTGCTCGACGTCAACGGCGGCACCGGCACCATTTCGGTGTCGCGCGGCATCCTGCCCAACAGCGCCACTCCGGGAACGCTGACCGGTGGCGGCATCAATATCGCCAACCGCACCGGCGGCGCGGTGACCTTCACCGACCAGGTGACGATCACCGGCGGCAACGGCGTTTCGATTTCGGGCGGCAGCGCGGCAGCTGCGGTCAACTTCAATGGCGGCCTCGACATCACGACATCGTTGGCCACCGGCCTCAGCCTTTCGGGACTGAATGGCCTCACCGTCGCCAATGCCGGTTCGACGACGATCAACGCCACGGGCCAGACCGCGCTGTCGCTGCAAGGCACACTCGGCGCCGGCGGCGTCAATTTCGACAGCATCACCTCGAGCGGCGCCACCAGCGGCATCATCCTCAACGGCGTCACCGGGGCGGTGAATGTCTCCGGCGCAACCAGCATCACCGGCACCGGCAGCTTCGGCATCGACGTCACCGGCGCCAACACCGGCACGTTTACCTTCAACACGGTGACGGTGAACAACGTCGCGACGACCGGCGGCGGCATCAACTGGGTCAGCGGCAACCTCAACATCGCCGGCCTCGCCAACATCGACACGAGCAGCGGCGTCGGCTTCTCGCAAAGCGCCGGCACGGTGAACTTCCTCAACGGCCTGACCATCGATACCACCAGCGGCACCGGCATTGTCGGGACCGGTGGCGTTATGGGCATCACCGCTTCCGCTGCAGCCCAGACGGTAAATTCGACCAGCGGCCAGGCGATCAACCTCATCAACGTCGCCGCCAGCATTGCGCTCGACTCGACCTCGTCGGGCGGCGGCACCAACAATGTTGGCCTGGCCAATGTCACCGGAACAGTCAGCCTCGGATCCGGCGCATTGAGCGGCGCTTCGGGCGTCGCATTCCTGCTCAATGGCAGTGCTGCGACCGTCAGCTATGGCGGCACGGTCACCAAGACCACCGCCGGCAAGATCGTCGACATCTCCGGCGTCACCGGCGGCACGGTCACACTGTCCGGCGCGCTCAGCGCCACCGGCGGTTTCGACAATGGTATTTATGTCCACGGCAACTCCGGCGGGACCATCACTCTCAGCGGTGGCACGAAGACGCTGACCACTGGCGCCAATACGGCGGTCGACTTGACGACTAACACCAGCGCGACGATCAACTTCGATACGGGTGGCCTGGTGATTACCACCACCTCCGGCACGGGCTTCAACGCCAGCGGCGGTGGCACGGTCAGCGTCGGCGCGCTCCTCAGCGACAACAGCATCACCACGACGGCCGGCGGCACCGCGTTGAACCTCAATGGCGTTACGATTGGCGCTGCGGGCATGAATTTCGACAGTGTTTCGGCCACTGCCGCCGCAACCGGCATCTCGCTGACCAATATCGCCTCGTCGGGCGGCGGCGCCATCATTCTCGGCACGGTCAACCTGCAAGGCATCACCACGCGTGGTGTCGATGTTTCCGGCGCGCTTGGCGCGGCGCTGTCCTTCAACGATCTCGACATCGGCCTGAACAGCACCACGGGCGTGGCCTTCGACCTCAACGGTGCCACCATCAATGCGGCGGTGACGGCCAATGACTTCGATGTCACCAATGCCGCCGCCGCCGGCACCTCGATAGGCGTCGACCTGCGTGGCGCCACTGGCGGCCAGACGGTACGCCTCGGCGATGCCGTTGTCGGCGGCGCCAGCTCCAGCATTGCCGGCGTCAACACCGGCGTGTTCCTCAACAGCGCCACCAACCTCGCTTTCACCTATGGCGACGGCGAATCGGCGACCGACCAGCTCTCGACCATCGGCGCCAATGTAGGCATCGACGCATCCAGTGCGCCGGTTGCCGGCACCTACAATTTCCAGGATGTGAACTTCCAGTCGGCTCCCGGCCTGGGCTTCGGAGTCGGCAAGGTCTATTTCGTCGGCGCGTCCGCGACCGGTGACGGCAGCGGTCGCGACCAGAACAATCTCGCGACGCTGGCCACCGCCGAAGCAGCAGCCGTGGCGACGGACATCCTGGTTCTCGTCAACGATGGCGGCACCATCACCGCGGCAGGCAGCAATGGCAACGACACGCTGGCTCTCGCCACCGGCGAGCAGGTGCGCGGCTTCGGCAACGGCAACATCAATCTGGCGCTGACGGTGCCCTCCACCATCCAGCTCGCCAGCAACAGCATCTCGATCATCGACCAGACGCCCAATGGCGCCGCGACGCTGACGACGAGCGCCGGCAACAATGTCATCACGCTCGGCGCCAGCGGCAACATCATCGACAGCTTCATCCTGAATGGCAGCCCGGCGGGTGCCGCGCGTGGCGTCAAGGACAATGGCGCGGGTGCTGCGAATACCGTCATCAGCAACATGACCATCAGCAATTTCGCCACGCAGGGTATCGAGATTACCCCGTCGAACAGCACGACGATCAACAACGTTACTTTCTCCGGCAACGCCAGCGATGTGTGGCTGAACGCGTCCAACACCACCATCACCAACGTCACCAGCACCGGCGCCACCGGCATTGCTTTCAAACTCGACAACACCACCGGCACGACGACGCTGACCAACGTCAACATCACCACGGCGGCGAGCGGAACCGGCATCGCCTTCGGCGGCGCGTCGGGCGCTGGCGGCACGATTGCCGGTACCAATGTCGATATATCGGGCGGCAGCGGCCTTTCGGTGACCAGCGGCAACGCGGTGATCAGCTTCGACGGCGCCAGCTCCATCATCAGCACGTCGGGCGCGGCGGCCACGATCTCGACCCGCGCTGGCGGCAGCTTCACCTTCGCCGGCTCGGTGATCGCCAACGGCGCTGCGAGCGGCATTAGTATTTCCGGCGCGACGGCGGCCAATACGGTGAGCTTCACCGGTACGGTCGATCTCGGCACCACGACGCCGATGACCGGCACCGCAGTCGCAATCAACAACGGCGCCACGGCCTCGACCGTCAGCTTCGCAAACCTCGACATCGTCACCAACGGCACCACCGGATTCAGCGCCATCAATGGCGGCACGGTCAATGTGACGACCGGCACGGTGAGCTCCACTTCCGCGCAGGCGGTCAACCTCAACGGCATCGCCACCACCACCGGCATCAATTTCACCTCGACCAATTCGACCGGCGGCACCAACAACGTGTCGCTGACCAATGTCACCGGCGCCGGCACTGTCAGCCTCGGCTCCGGTGCGCTCGGCGGCGCGACCGGCGCGGCCTTCCTGGTCACCGGCGGCTCGGCCAATGTCAGCTATGCCGGCTCGGTCACCAAGACCACGGCCGGAAACGTCGTCAGCATCTCCACCCGCACCGCCGGCACCACGACATTGTCGGGCACTCTCAGCGCCACCGGCGGCGTGGCCAACGGGATCCTCGTCAACGCCAACACCGGCGGCACGATCAACTTCTCCGGCGCCAGCAAGATACTGACCACCGGAGCCAACAATGCCGTCGACCTGACGGCGAACACCAACACCGCGGTCAACTTCACCGGCGGCGGCCTAGCCATCACCACCACCTCCGGCACCGGCTTCAACGCCACGAGCAACGGTACTGGCACCGTGACCGTTATCGGCTCGGGCAACACGATTTCGACCGGCAGCGGCGTCGCGGTCAACCTTGACAGCGTTGCCATCGCGGCGGGCGGCGTGACCTTCGCTTCCACGAACAAAGGCGCCGGCGGCACCAGCGCCGTCATCCTCGATACCGTCACCGGTTCGGGAGCGATCGACCTCGGCACCGGCGCGCTGGTGGGCGGAACAAGCGCCGTGATCCGTATCGGCGATGGCCTAGGCACCGCCAACAGCGGCGGCACGGCGGCCTTCACCTATGCCGGCGCGATCACCAGCGGCAGCACCGGCCAGGCGGTCAACATCCAGGATCGCGCCCTGACCGCCGGCAACATCACCCTGTCGGGCAACATCACGCATAATGCGGCGGGCCAGATCGGCATCCTGCTGGACGACAATGTCGCCGGCATCATCACCTTCTCCGGCGCGTCGAAATCGATCACCTCGACCACGGCGGCTGGCGTCAGCCTGAGCGACAATGCCGGCGCGACGATCAACTTCACCAATGGCGGGCTGGTCATCGCCACGACCAGCGGCGCCGGTTTCAGCGCCACCGGCCCCGGTCCGGCAGCCACCACCGGCGGCACGATGACGGTGCAGGGCACCGGCAACACCATCGTGTCCGGCACGGGCACGGCCCTTAATGTCGCCAACACGACGATCGGCGCCGGCGACGTGACGTTCAGGAGCATTGCGTCCAATGGTGCAGCCAACGGCATCGTGCTCAACAACACCGGCACCAGCGGCAATCTGGTGGTGACCGGCACCGGCGCGACGGGGGGCAGCGGCGGCACGATCCAGAACTCGACCGGCGATGGCGTCAGCCTGACCGACACTCAGGATGTCAGCCTGAGCAACATGATTATCAGCGACAATGCGGGCAACGGCATAAAGGGCCTGCGCGTCAACGGTGTGGTGCTCAACGGTCTGACCCTGAACAGCAATGCCGATGCCAACACCGAGTCCGGAATCCTGTTCAACGAACTTACCGGCAACGCCTCGCACGTCACCACGTTCACCAACCTCACGGTCTCCAACTCATTCACCCATAACGTGCAGGTCATCAATTCCGGCGGCACGTTGGCGAACCTGGTGGTGAGCGGCGGCACGTTCTCGAACAACGGCGCCTCGAACAATGCCGGCAGCGACTTCATCTTCGAGGCGGACGGCGCCGGTGTCGCCGGCGCGCCGACGATGACGCTGACCGTCGACGGCGCAACCTTCACCGGCAACAACGCCTATCCCGGACCGGGAGTCATCCCTGGAACCGGTCTGTTCGTCATTGCCAATGACGGCACCGTCAACGCTCACATCGGCGAGACCACGGGAAATCTATTCAACAATCTGAACAACGGCATCAACCTTACCCAGAGCAGCAATTCCGGCGCCGGCACGGGCGGCAATCTGAATTTCACCGTCCGGAACAACACCGTCACCAACAGCGACTCGACGGCCATCAACGTGTTCAGCAGCGGCGACCTCGCACGGACGCTTGACGGCACAATCGCCAACAACGTCATCGGTACGCAAGGCGTAGCAACCTCGGGATCGCGAACCGGCAACGGCATCAGGGTTGGGCATGAAAGCCTCGGCGTCGCCAAGGTGCTGATCGACAACAACATTATCCAGAGCATCGGCGTCAACGGCATAAGCGGTGGCGACAGCGTCTCGATCACGCAGCTCGTGCAGCCGGGCACCGTGCACGCGACGGTCACCAACAACACCATTCGCGACAATGCCGACAGCCGCGGCATCACGGTCACCGCCACATTTGCCGGCGCTATCATCAATGCCGACGTTCATGCCAACACCATCACCAACGTCAACAACGCCAATGCCATCCGCTTCCTCGCGGACGGCCTCGGCGGCGCCGACGGCACGATCAACGTACCGCAGGCGAGCGAGGCCGGTATCGAAACCGTCAATGGCGGGGCAACGGCACTGACGGACACCCGGACGTTCTTCAACCAGCCGCTGCCACTGCTGCCTGCCGCGACACCGTAGTCAGCACCTTGGATTCGTCCTAGGAAATATATTTTATGAATCTGATATCGACTTGTTGTCTTACTTAGGCATAATACAAGAATTCAGACAGTAAGCGGCCAACGGAGGGGACGGGGATGAGTGAGCCTTATTTAGGTGAAGTCAAGATCATTTCCTGGAACTATGCACCGCGCGGCTGGGCATTTTGTAACGGCCAGTTGTTGCCGCTTAACCAGAACCAGCCATTGTTCTCACTTCTTGGCACCAGGTACGGCGGCAACGGCCAGACAAATTTTGCCCTTCCGGATATGAGGGGACGTGCGCCGGTTCATACGGGCGGCCCTATCGGTGCAATTGTCGGCGGCCAGGGCGGCGAAGAGTTTCACACGCTCACGCTCGGCGAAATGCCGACACACAACCATTTCGTCAACGCATCGAACACTGCCGGCAACGTCAACAATCCATCCGGCGCGCTGTTGGGGGCGAACGCCAGCCCGATCTATCAGCCGCCTGGCAGCGCGGTGGCTATGGCGAAGGAAAACATCACTTTCGTCGGTGGCGGCCAGCCGCATGAGAACAGATCGCCCTATCTCGTCTTGAATTTCATCATTGCCCTGCAAGGCATATTCCCGTCGCGAAATTAAGAGGACGCTTCGATGAGCCAACCTTTTGTCGGCGAGATCAGGATGTTCGGTGGCAATTTCCCTCCGAATGGCTGGGCGTTCTGCCAAGGCCAGTTGATGCCGATCTCCGAGAACGAAACTTTGTTCAATCTGATCGGTACGACTTATGGCGGCGACGGGGAGGAAACATTCGCCCTGCCCAACCTCGCATCCCGCATCCCCGTCCATGCTGGCAAGGGCCCGCTGGTCAGCCAGACCTATATCATCGGAGAACTGGGCGGGGTCGAATCCGTCACTGTTTCAACCCAACAAATGCCGAACCATTCCCATACCTGGACCGGTTCGTCGAATATCGCCAAGAATCCGGGTCCGTCCGGCGGTGTCCTGGCGACATCGAGCCTGCTGACGCCCTATGTGGGTATCGCACCTGATGGCAACATGGCCGCCGGAGCCATTTCGCCGGCCGGCGGCAGCCAGCCTCACGACAATATGGTGCCGTTCCTCGCCGTCAGTTTCATCATCTCGCTATTTGGCATCTTCCCCCAGCAAAGCTAGAGACTTGCCATGACCAATCCGTTCGTCGCCGAAATTCGAATTTTTGCCGGAGATTTCGCCCCGACGGGGTGGGCGACCTGCGATGGCCAGCTCCTGCCAATCTCGCAGAATACGGCGCTGTTTTCGCTGCTGGGCACAGTTTACGGCGGCGACGGCAAGTCGACCTTCGCGTTGCCGAATATGGCTGGCTCCGCGCCCATGGGGCAAGGACAGGGCAATGGCTTGTCGGAGCGGTTTCTCGGCGAGACGGGTGGCGAAACGTCCGTCACCCTTCTGCAAACGGAAATGCCGCAACATAATCATTTTGTCGCGATATCCACCGAGAGTGGCGCCCAGGGAACTCTTACCGATGCGGTTGTTCTGGGGAAGTCGGGGGGCGGAACGCTTTATCAGAACAACACTTCGCAAAATCTGGTCCAGATGGACCCCCAGGCACTGAGCATAACGGGCAGTACGTTGCCTCACAACAACCTGCCTCCCTATCTGGCGATGACGTTCATCATTGCCATGCAAGGCGTTTATCCGGCGCGTCCGTAAGCGCCACTCCATGATCCAGCTTCCGATTGTGGACAACGGGCCTGTTATATTTTGCTGGGTGCGCGCGGCGCGGATTGATCTGACGTTCCGCCCGATGGCGGACGCCGATCTGCCGTTCCTGTCGGCGCTCTACGCCTCGACCCGCGCCGAAGAACTTGCCGTCACGCCGTGGAGCGACGCGCAGAAAACGGCGTTCCTCGACATGCAGTTTCAAGCGCAGCACGCGCATTACCAGAAATACTATCCCAACGCCGACTGGCTGGTGATCGAGCAGGCAAGGCAAGATATCGGTCGCCTGTATATTGAGCGCTCGGCGAGCGAGCATTGCATCATAGATATCGCCTTCCTGCCGGCGCATCGCGGCAAGGGGTCTGGCGGTGCGTTGCTCGCCGATCTCATTGATGAGGCCGCCGCCGTCGGCAAGTCGGTCTCGATCCATGTCGAGAAGAACAATCCAGCGCGGCGGCTCTACAAGCGCCTCGGCTTCACCGTTGCCGAGGACAAGGGCGTCTACGACCTGATGATCCGTTCGCCGTAAGGGCCGTGCCGGTCGTCACGTGCCGCGATACCAGGAGACGATGGTGAAACGTTCGTTGCACGTGACCGGGGTGACTTCATGCGTCGTTTCCGAGCGAAAGGCGACGAGAGAGCCCGGCAATGCCGGCATGGCAATGCGCAGGTCCGGGCCGCTGTAAGGCCCATGCAGGACCAGCGAGCCGCCTGCATAGCTTTCTGGCGAAGGGTTGTCCGATTGACGGTTGAGAAAGATCACCACCGAGATCTTTCGGAACCGCGACTCGTCGTGAATGAGCGGCGTGTTGCCATCCTGGTGCGGCACAAAGAAATCGCCTTGCCGATAGTGAAGGAACTGAGGTTTCTCGACCTGGCCGAGCAGCAGCCCGAAATGCCGCTCCAGAGCCGCCTTCTGCTGCGCCAACAGGGCACTCACCCGCTCTTCAGTGGCCTGCGAAACCTCGGCGCGCACGGTCTTGCGGATCTCCGGCCATGCCGTCTTCTGGTCGGCACGCCGCAGCAGGCCGGCCGGACGGCTCACGGCCGCCCGAATTTCCGCGCACAGTGCGCTACACGCCGCTCCGTCAAATACGTCCGCAATCTCGATATAGTCGATCATATGTCGAGCCGCCGCGCTGCCAAATCGCCCTGATGGCCGGAGCGTCCCCGTGGCCGATCCGGTCGAAAAAAATCAGTTGAATACCGCCTCGTAAAGCCGCCCTGCCTCATCGGCAGCGATCGGCACGATGAAGATCTCATGGGCGCCGCTTTTGCCGTTGAACCGATAGATAGCCTGCGGCAGCGCCGCGTCGCGCGGCCCCCTGAACAGCAGCGTGAAGCCACCGCCGTCGCGCGGGCTGTTGGCAATGGGCTGCACCGCGCTCAGTTCCATCGTGTGCGTCTGACCGCCGGCTTCGACGGAAAAGCTCTGCCCCTGCTCGAAATCCGAAAGCGATGCCATGCGCCTGCCCTGGTTCGTCTGTCTTTCAGACGGCTCTCTTGAGATGTCTATCCCGTCAGCCAATCTCGCCGCTTCATGGCGTGCTGTCTATAGAGCTCGATCTCCAGAAGTACAAAAGAGCACGATCAAACAAACAGATAGATTTATCTTGGCCACGTAGGGTGAAGCAGCCGTCAACGCGTTGCGCACCGGCAGCCACTGGCCTAAACCGGAATGGTATTAGAGGAGAACACTAGGGATGACTGACGCGAAAACAGACACGGCCCCGGCCGGAAGCACCGCGACCAACGCGCTGCCGCTGTTCTACAAAAAACCCGAGGCGCTCAATCCGCTGCGGCACGGCTCACTCGGCCTTACGGCGCGGGCCGATTTCTCCTTTGCCCGCACCGCGCACGCCATCCCCGTCGTCGCATCGGAAATGCCGGCGGCGATGCGCTCCTATCCGATCGTTTTCATTGCCGACGCCAAGGCGCCTGTCATCATCACCGGTCTGCGCCAGGACCAGAACCTGTTCGTAGGCGCCGACGGCAAATGGGCGGAGCCGCATTACATTCCCGCCTATGTCCGCCGGTACCCCTTCATCCTGGCCGATGAATCGAAAACGACCGGCCGCCTGAGGTTGTGCATCGACCGCGCCAGCGAACGCGTCGTCGAGCAGACGCCTTCGTCCAAGGGCGGCGACGAGACCGCGCCCTTCTTCGACGGCAACGAGCCGGCCGAGGCCTCGAGGCAGGCGCTCGCCTTCTGCAGCCAGTTCCAGACCGACTTCAATGCGACTCGCGCCATGATCGACAAGATCGACGCGCACGGCCTGTTCGCGCCGCGGCAGAGCAAGGTGATGCTGGAGGGCGGCGAGACCCTCAACCTCACCGACTTTCAGGTGATCGACGAGCCGGCCTTCAACAAATTGAGCGACGAGGCGTTTCTTGATCTCAGGAAATCCGGCGCGCTTGCGCTGCTCTATTGCCATCTCGCCTCGAGCAACAGCTGGACCTCGCTGGCCTTCCAGGCGTCATTGCGGCGAGCTGGCTGACGCGGCCCGCGACGAAAAGCTTCGGCAAGGCGCGGGTTGTTTAAATCAACGGTTCGCGCCTTCGCACGACGATCTCTCCGCGGCTCGAATCATGCTGTTGTCGTGCAGATCGATTGCCATGACGGGTTGGCGAACTTCCTAATGCTCGACGTATCTCTCGCGAAATGCGCCGAGGCGGCATCAATCCCCCGGTTCGCGGACCTCTCAGCACGCCAACCTTGCTGCCCTCCTCAATCGTTGAATAGCCGGTCGTCGCCATCGATCACGGTCCGAACGCAAAAAGCCCGCGTGAAGCGGGCTGTTTTTGATGTTGGTTGCGGGGACAGGATTTGAACCTGTGACCTTCAGGTTATGAGCCTGACGAGCTACCGGGCTGCTCCACCCCGCGTCACCTCCAGGGCAAGCTCTTGCTTGCTCCGGACTCTCCAGGGCAAGCTCTTGCCTGCTCCGGATCTGAAGCAAGCGTTTGCTTGCTTATCTGGACGTAAGCCTGGGCCTATGAACAGGATGGCTTACAGATAGGTATATGGCTGACCAAATGAAAGGGCCGCTTGCGCGGCCCGTGATCCCTTGGCGGGCCTTTTCGTAGAGAGAAGATTTCAGTTTCATCCGGTTTGCGGATGAGAGTTCAACGTGCGTTTTGCAGACCTGGCAGCGACCTACTCTCCCGCGTCTTGAGACGAAGTACCATCAGCGCTGGAGCGTTTCACGGCCGAGTTCGGAATGGGATCGGGTGCAGCCGCTCCGCCATAACCACCAGGTCGGCAAAACGCACGTTATATCGAGAAGCTGTTTTTTTCGTGCCAAGGCGACGTTTGTGTTTTGCTTACGGGCGTAAGCCCGCAAGCGCGACTGCGCGTCGCCGGTTTTCCGGCGCCCTCGCGGAGCATAGGCCCTGTAAGGGCCGCTCATGCGTGAGCGCTGGTCAGATCATCGTGTTTCACGATGAGCATAAGGAATGAGAACGATCAAGCCGATCGAACTATTAGTACCGGTAAGCTTCAAGCGTTGCCGCTCTTCCACACCCGGCCTATCAACGTGGTCGTCTTCCACGGTTCTCAGGGAATACTCGTTTTAAGGTGGGTTTCCCGCTTAGATGCCTTCAGCGGTTATCCCGTCCGGATATAGCTACCCTGCTATGCGGCTGGCGCCACAACAGGTCCACCAGAGATCCGTCCATCCCGGTCCTCTCGTACTAGGGACAGATCCTTTCAATATTCCTACACCCACGGCAGATAGGGACCGAACTGTCTCACGACGTTCTGAACCCAACTCACGTACCGCTTTAAATGGCGAACAGCCATACCCTTGGGACCTGCTCCAGCCCCAGGATGCGATGAGTCGACATCGAGGTGCCAAACAACCCCGTCGATATGGACTCTTGGGGGTCATCAGCCTGTTATCCCCGGCGTACCTTTTATCCGTTGAGCGATGGCCCTTCCACGCGGGACCACCGGATCACTATGACCGACTTTCGTCTCTGCTCGACTTGTCAGTCTCGCAGTCAGGCAGGCTTATGCCATTGCACTCAGCGAACGATTTCCGACCGTTCTGAGCCCACCATCGCGCGCCTCCGTTACTCTTTAGGAGGCGACCGCCCCAGTCAAACTACCCACCATACATTGTCCCGGACCCGGATAACGGGCCGCGGTTAGACATCCATAGTAATAAGGGTGGTATTTCAAGGGTGGCTCCACCTGAGCTGGCGCCCAGGTTTCAAAGCCTACCACCTATCCTACACATGCCACTACGAATGCCAATGTAAAGCTATAGTAAAGGTGCACGGGGTC
>NZ_JAMYPU010000001.1:150000-152500 GCF_040320535.1 Mesorhizobium sp. M0676 | reverse complement strand
CCCCACGCCAGCCTAAGCAGCGCTTCAGAGCCGGCCTTCCGCAATTCCGCCGTGATGTTGCGGCCGGCGAAAAAATACCCAGGACCAGACCCGTTCGGCATCGACTGCGAAAGCAATGCTGACGGCACGTCGCCAGCTGATGATCCGCGGACCAGGCATGATCTCGACCCGCTCTGTGCCGCACTGTGGAAAAGTCGACACGCTCAGGCAATGGTCGCGGATGCCGACAACGAAATTCCAAGCGATCGCCGGCGACGCACGGGTCGGCTACGTCGTCATAGAACTGGCCGAGTTCAGTTCCGCCTTGGGGTGGAAGACAATGCGGTACTCCATTGCCTATTTGGCTTTCGCCTGCTTCGCGTGATGACGCGCCTCGAGTCGCGAAAAAACCGTCTCGACAGGGATGCCCTTAGCCGGATCCTGCCGGAGCTCGGTCAGGCGCGCCGGAACCTCCTCGCGCAGCCATCTCTCCCGCTTAGGCCGGCGCGAACATCTCAGGCATTGTTGTAGCGGCCTGATTCGAGCTGCTTCCTGATGAAGCTCTCATAGTGGTTCGTTCAGAGCGTAGTCGGGCACGGCAACCTCCTGGAAGATTATGGCGCCGATCAAGCCCGGTAGCAATAATAGCAATGATTGGAAGCGCACGATCACGGTTCGTTTTCCAAGATCTGATGGCGAGAGAATGGTTCGTCGCCTGGTTTTGCAGGGTCCAAAGCGTCCGGTCACCATCGCGCCGGCGCGTGGCGGTTGCCGCGCTGACAGAGCCGGGAGCCAACCGGCTTCGCGTGGGCAAAGGTGCCGAATAACAAAAAGGCCTGCGAGCTGCGGGCGGTTGGGGGTCATGATTTGGCTTTTCTGTCCCACGGCGTCGGCTTCGCCTGCTTCCGACCCCTGGTGCAGGTTAAAATCGCCATCGATCACGGTCCGAACGCAAAAAGCCCGCGTGAAGCGGGCTGTTTTTGATGTTGGTTGCGGGGACAGGATTTGAACCTGTGACCTTCAGGTTATGAGCCTGACGAGCTACCGGGCTGCTCCACCCCGCGTCACCTCCAGGGCAAGCTCTTGCTTGCTCCGGACTCTCCAGGGCAAGCTCTTGCCTGCTCCGGATCTGAAGCAAGCGTTTGCTTGCTTATCTGGACGTAAGCCTGGGCCTATGAACAGGATGGCTTACAGATAGGTATATGGCTGACCAAATGAAAGGGCCGCTTGCGCGGCCCGTGATCCCTTGGCGGGCCTTTTCGTAGAGAGAAGATTTCAGTTTCATCCGGTTTGCGGATGAGAGTTCAACGTGCGTTTTGCAGACCTGGCAGCGACCTACTCTCCCGCGTCTTGAGACGAAGTACCATCAGCGCTGGAGCGTTTCACGGCCGAGTTCGGAATGGGATCGGGTGCAGCCGCTCCGCCATAACCACCAGGTCGGCAAAACGCACGTTATATCGAGAAGCTGTTTTTTTCGTGCCAAGGCGACGTTTGTGTTTTGCTTACGGGCGTAAGCCCGCAAGCGCGACTGCGCGTCGCCGGTTTTCCGGCGCCCTCGCGGAGCATAGGCCCTGTAAGGGCCGCTCATGCGTGAGCGCTGGTCAGATCATCGTGTTTCACGATGAGCATAAGGAATGAGAACGATCAAGCCGATCGAACTATTAGTACCGGTAAGCTTCAAGCGTTGCCGCTCTTCCACACCCGGCCTATCAACGTGGTCGTCTTCCACGGTTCTCAGGGAATACTCGTTTTAAGGTGGGTTTCCCGCTTAGATGCCTTCAGCGGTTATCCCGTCCGGATATAGCTACCCTGCTATGCGGCTGGCGCCACAACAGGTCCACCAGAGATCCGTCCATCCCGGTCCTCTCGTACTAGGGACAGATCCTTTCAATATTCCTACACCCACGGCAGATAGGGACCGAACTGTCTCACGACGTTCTGAACCCAACTCACGTACCGCTTTAAATGGCGAACAGCCATACCCTTGGGACCTGCTCCAGCCCCAGGATGCGATGAGTCGACATCGAGGTGCCAAACAACCCCGTCGATATGGACTCTTGGGGGTCATCAGCCTGTTATCCCCGGCGTACCTTTTATCCGTTGAGCGATGGCCCTTCCACGCGGGACCACCGGATCACTATGACCGACTTTCGTCTCTGCTCGACTTGTCAGTCTCGCAGTCAGGCAGGCTTATGCCATTGCACTCAGCGAACGATTTCCGACCGTTCTGAGCCCACCATCGCGCGCCTCCGTTACTCTTTAGGAGGCGACCGCCCCAGTCAAACTACCCACCATACATTGTCCCGGACCCGGATAACGGGCCGCGGTTAGACATCCATAGTAATAAGGGTGGTATTTCAAGGGTGGCTCCACCTGAGCTGGCGCCCAGGTTTCAAAGCCTACCACCTATCCTACACATGCCACTACGAATGCCAATGTAAAGCTATAGTAAAGGTGCACGGGGTCTTTCCGTCTAACCGCAGGAACCCCGCATCTTCACGGGGAATTCAATTTCACTGAG
>NZ_JAMYPU010000001.1:0-145000 GCF_040320535.1 Mesorhizobium sp. M0676 | reverse complement strand
ACAAGGGGCTGTAAAACAGAGCGTGTGAGCGGGGATTTCGCCGCTTCGTTGACTTCACCCGCCGTGACAGGCAAATGTCATGGCCCAACAGAAGCGAAAAGCCGTTCCGCCCGGGGAAGAAGCAGCCTTTCTGGATGCCAGACACGGAAGATGTCATAGCCGAACTCGGCAATGAGCCGCCGCTGATCGCGGATGGCCGCAGCGGCCCGCCCGACCGGCGCGAGGTTTCAGCGCGCTGGCTGTCGGGCACCTTTCTTACCGGCGTGACCTCGAGTGTGCTGATGGGCGTGGCGTTGTTTGCCGCCCTTGACGGCCGCCAGCAGCTGGCAACCCCGCCCGAAATCGCCGAACTGGCCCAGCTCGAAAGCGGCGGCGATTCCGGCGAGGTCGCCAAGACCACCAGGCTGGTGGCGCCGCGCCAGATCGCCAAGGCCAAGGACCGCCGGCGCATGGAAGTGTCGATGGTGACCAAGGTCGGTGACCGTGACGTTATCCACACCATGCCGTTCGTGCAGATCAAGATGGCGCTGGCCGCCGGCCACACCACCAACCGCGCTTATCCGCCTTTCGACCCGATGCAGGTGTTCGGCGACGATGGCGACTCGACGCCGGCGCAGCCGGCGACGGCTTCCGCAGTTGGGGGCCAGATCTACGGCGCCAAGGTCGAAAGCGAGATGAGCCTGAAGACGGTCGATTTCCCGGTCGAGACGGCCTCCTTCGACGAGAAAAGCGACCTGTCCGCCGACGAGGTGGAAAAAGTGGTGCGCGAAGCCGGCACCGACCTCAGCGACGGCGCCGTGCAGGTCGCCTCGCTGCATTATGTCGACCCGCAGCGATTCGGCGATGCCTTCGCCGAATCGATGGCCGGCTCCTACGACGTCAAGATCGTGCCGGAAAACGTCTCGGTGGCGCCGCGCGTCGCGCTCGACGACCAGACCCCGGCTTTCGCCGAGGAAATCATTCCCTTCACCAGGGACCGCGACATTGCCGAGGCTTTCGCTGATTCGGGCTATACGGGCGATGACGCCACCGGCATGGCGGAGGCGATCGGCAAGCTGCTCAACGCACCGGCGCTGAAGGCCGGAACCGTGCTGCGGGTCGGGCTCGAGGTACATGGCGACGCCGCCAAGGTCGTTCGCACCAGCGTCTATGACAAGACAACGCACATCGTCACCATCGCGCTCGACGACCGCGGCCAGTATGTGCCGGCGCAGGAACCGGAGCCGAACCCCGAATTGCTGACCGCGTTCGACGATTCGTCGGCACCGGTGGTGGTGCGCGGCAATCTGCCGAACGTCTATGACGGCATCTACCGCGCCGCCTATTCCTATGGCATGTCGAAGAAGCTGACCCAGCAATTGGTCAAGCTCCTGGCCTCCGGCGTCGACTTCCAGTCCAGGCTCAATCCATCGGACCGCATCGACGTCCTGTTCTCCCAGCCGGACGGCGACGACCAGGCCTCCGACGAATCGGAACTGCTCTATGTCTCGTCGACCTTCGGCGGCCAGACACGCAATTTCTACCGATTCCAGATGCAGGACGGCTCGACCGACTATTTCGACGAGGACGGATCGAGCGCCGAGCAGTTCCTGTTGCGCAACCCCCTGCCCGCCGGGAAATTCCGCTCCGGCTTCGGCGCCCGCCGACATCCGATCCTCGGTTATGTCCGCATGCATACCGGCGTCGACTGGGCGGCGCCGATCGGAACGCCGATTATCGCCGCCGGCAACGGCACCATCGAAAAGGCCGGCTGGGCCGGCGGTTACGGCAAGCAGATCATCATTCGCCATGCCAATGGCTACGAGACCTCCTACAATCACCAGAGCGCCTTTGCCAAAGGCATCGAACCGGGCGTTCATGTCCGCCAGGGCCAGACCATCGGCTTCCTCGGTCAGACCGGCCTCTCCACCGGTCCGCATCTTCACTACGAGCTGATCGTCAACGGCACCAAGGTCGACCCGATGCGCGTGCGCCTGCCGGTCGGCAAGGTGCTGAAGGGCGACGACCTAGTCGCTTTCAAGCGCGAGCGCGAGCGCATCGATGAACTGCTCAAGCAGGAAGACAGCAATCCGCTGAAGGTCGCGAGCGCCAAGATCGAAGGCTAATGCATGTCGCCCAGAAGTGTGCCGCGGCTCTGGGGCAGGGACATGCGTCAAAACAAAGACTTAAAGCGCGTCGTATGAATCCGTTTTAGCGCGACGCGCTTTAAGCCGTCACACTCGACGCCGGCGAATCATAATCGCCCGATCAGAGCATTCCGAATCGGGTCGGCTCCGAATCAGGTCGACTGCTCCTCTTCGGCTCGTGACCAAGGCAGCTTTTGCCCCGAAACGGTGGCCCAGGCGATAACAGCGGCAAGGAGGCAAAGCACGGCCGTCACTGTCGACACGGCCGCGAACGCCGCATCGCTGGCGGCGAGCCGTGTTGCATCAAGGTCTGGCGCCAGGCCGGCCAATGCCGGTTCTCCGAACCCCGGAATGCCCGGCCTGACGCTGGTATCGAGCATCGTCGAATAGACCCAGGCCGCGAGCGAGCCCATCGCCGCCACAGCAATCAGCCCGCCAATGCGCGAAACCGCATTGTTGATGCCGGAAGCGGCGCCGGTATCCTTGTCCTCGACCGCGGTCATGACCGCCGTCGACAGCGGCGACACCACCAGCGCCATGCCGAGCCCCATCACCGCCATCAGCGGAAAGATACCGGTCCAGAAATTGTGCATGCCGGCATGAGTGAGCAAAGCCAGCCCGGCAAAGGCGATGGCGACCACCAGGCAACCGCTGGCGATCGGAAAACGCGGACCGATGCGATCCGACCACTGGCCGACGAGACCCGACAGCAGCGCGATCGACGCTGACAGCGGCAGGAAGATGAAACCGACCTCTTTGGTGCTCAGCCCCCATCCGGCGATCAACAGCATCGGCAGGTAGAACAGATTGGCGGACAGCGCGAAATACAGGAAGAAGGTGGCGAGGTTGGCGCCGGCGAAGGCGCCGATCCGAAACAGCTTGAGATCGATCATCGGCTCGCGCTGCCGAAGCTCGAAGACGATGAAGATGATAAGCAGCACGGCGCCTGCGGCGATGCTCGGCCCCGACATCAGCCCGCTGCCTTCGGCGCTCATCGAGGTCAGTCCGTAGGCAAGCGCCCCGAAGGCAAGCGTGGCGAGAGCGGCGCCGCCGAGATCGAGGCTTCGCTTCTCCGTCGGCGCGTCGGCGGGAATCTTGGCCAGCAGGAGATAGATCGAGATCAGCCCGAGCGGCAGGTTGACGGCGAAGATCGCCCGCCAGATACCGCCGCCAAAGGCCGACAGAACGAAGCCGCCGAGCACCGGACCGAGCGCAGTCGTCAGCGCCGAGGCGGCGGCCCAGATGCCGATCGCCCGGCCGCGCTCCTTCTTCGGATAGGCCTTGGCGATGATGGCGAGGCTGCCCGGCACCATGATCGCCGCACCAATGCCCTGAATGGCGCGAAAGGCGATGAGCACCAGCGCATTCGGCGCCACCGCGCAGGCCAGCGAAGCGACGATGAACAGCGCAATGCCGGCAACGAAGGCGCGCCTGAGGCCAAACCGGTCGCCGGCGGCGCCGCCGGCCAGAATCAGCGCCGACAGCGTCAGCGCATAGGCGTTGGAAATCCACTGGACCTCGGCCAGGCTGGCGCCGAGGTCGACGCGCATTGCCGGCATGGCAATGGCCAGGATCGACCCGTCGATGAAGCCGAGCGCTGACGCCAGGATCGCCGCTACCAGCACGAACTTGCGCTGCGACTGCGGGCAAAATGTACCGTTGGAAAGCGACCTGGTCAGGGGAACGGCTGCGGCTTCGCTCGGAGACTTCATGAGCGTCTGCTTAGACTTCTTGCGGGCCGGCAACAACCAGCCAGCACCCTGCGCTCATGAATCCAGCTTTGGATATCGGCCTGCCTTATGGGCAGGCCGATATCACTGCGCTGGAGCGCTCACTTGCTCCGCAACATCATCGGCCGAGGGACCGCCGACGAACTCGACGGTGACGCCCGGCGACACCAGCTTGGCCAGTTCACGCGCATCCCAATTTGTCAGGCGCACGCAGCCATGGCTTTCGGTCTTGCCGATCTTGGAGGGATCGGGCGTGCCGTGAATGCCATAGGTCGGCTTGTCCAGCGCGATCCACACCGAGCCGACCGGGCCGTTCGGACCCGGCGGGATGGTCAGGATCTTGTCGTTCTGGCCCTGCTTGAAATTGATGCTGGGGTTGTAGGTGTAGTTCGGATCGAGCGCGACGCGCGACACCGTATGAGTGCCGGTCGGCGAGGGCGTGTCGGCTGAACCAATGGTGGCCGGATAGGCCGCGACCAGCTTGCCACCGGCGTCATAGGCGAACACCTGCTTCTTGTCCTTGTCGGCGACGATGCGGGCAACCGGCGTCGCCACCAGCCTGCCGAAATTGGCGACCTTGATGATGGTGCCGGGACGGCTGAAGTCGGCCTCGGGATTGAGCCCCTTCAGGTAGTTCTCGTCCATGTGGAACCGTTCGGCCAAGGCTTCGGTGACGGAGGTGTAAGCCATGCGGTCGAGCTGCGCCTTCTGGCTGTAATCCTCCGGTATCGAGGCGACATAAGGCCCGGCCGCGTCCTCGGGCGTGATCGTATAATTGGCGAAAGCATCGCCACCGGTCTGCGCCAGCGCAGCCTGGATGCCGACGGCGTCGGTCGAGCGCAGATTGCTGCCGGTGATCTGGTTATAGGCGGCAAGCGCCTTGTCGACATTGGAGCCGAAGCGCCCGTCGACGACGCCGGGTGAAGCGCCGGCGCGGTCGAGCAGCACCTGCAAGGCGGCTACATCCTGGCGTGCGCCGAGTGAGAGCGAGGGATCGACCACGGTCTTGCCACCGGCGTTCGGCGGCAGCGCGGCCTGGTCGGCGGGCGCCGCCGGTTCGGCGGGATCGATAGAGGCTTCGTTCAGTGGCTGGCGCTTGACGGGCCGCGGTTCAGCGGATTTCGGCGCTTCCGGATAGGTGTCGCTGTCATTGGCATCATCCTGCGGAGCGGCCCCCAGGAATCTGTCGCTTTCAGGATCGTATTCATCAACCGGCGGGCCGGGGATTCGTCCCTGATCGTCCAGTTGCCTGCGGCGGAAACGCGCCATGTCTTCGGGATCGTCGAGATAGTAGCGGTCGTCGTTTTCGACCGGTGCGCGTCCAAGCTCACGTGCCCGCATTTCCCGGCGCAGCGCGCGGCGGTCGAGCCTGGTCTGCGGCGGCTGGATGGCGATGACCTTGCCGGTCTCGGCATCGACGATGACGCGGTTGCCCCTGGCGTCGTAATAGATGTCGAGATTGCCGTCCTGGGCAAGCACAATGCCGCCGCTATCGGCGGCGCGGACGGCCGGCAGTGCGTTGTCCACAGTCGGCGATGCCATGGCGCTGGACGTGAGCAGCCCGGCGGCGAGCACCGAAAAGGCAAGGATCGTGCGGAACATGGTGGTCAAACTCTCCGGTACTTACAGCGCCGCGCGTCCGTTTGGACGCGCAAAGGACGCTGTAACACTTCATGTCTGCGCATGATCCTTTCCGAAAATCGAATTTCGATTTTCGGGGTCATGCGTAATTGCCGCCGCCCGGCAGTGTTCCCACCAGAACGTTCTCGCCACCGTTTGGATGCGCAAGGAACGCCCTGATCGTCAAAAGCCTGCAGGCAAACCCCTTCGCCAGCAAACCACAACATAAGCTTTCCAACATGAACCGGGCATGAAGATGGCGGATTACTGGTTGCTACAGGCCCAATTCCTTGCGCGTCTGCTTCGTCAGCTTGAGGACGACGAGGCGGTGGCTTTCGCCGAGATAGTCCTTCAGCGCATCATCATCCATGCTCTGGCTTGTCTGACGCTGGATCCATTTCATGCCGCGCGAGGCGAGATAGGGCGCCGGCCGGCAGCCGGGCTGATCCTTCAGCACGTCATAAGCCATCTCAGAGCATTTGAAGGTGACGAAGACGCCACCCTCCCGGTCATGGCCGGCGATGGTGAAGACCTTGCCACCGACTTTCCAGACATCGGCCCCGCCCCACTGCACGACGTGCGTCGTCTGCGGCAGCGAGGCGCAGAAGCTGTTGTAGTCGTCCAGCGTCATCTGCACCCCCGTCAAAGGATTGTTGTTTCATAAGAAAATGCCGCGCGTCCGGTCGGACGCGCGGCGTTGGATCAGGCTGCCGCGTCGGTCGGCACCACAGTGGGCCTGGACCGGAAATTCAACCGGTCGGAGCCGGCGGTGACCTTGACGGTCGAGCCGTCGAGTATCTCGCCAAGCAGGATTTTTTCCGCCAGCGGATCTTGCAGGTCCTTCTGCATCACCCGCTTCAGCGGCCGCGCGCCATAGGCCGGGTCGTAGCCCTTCGCCGCCAGCCAGTCGATCGAATCCTGGTCGAGCGACAGTGTGATCTTGCGGTCGGCGAGCAGGCTTTCCAGCCGCTTGAGCTGGATCTCGACGATGCGGCCCATATCCTGCCGGCGCAGCCGGTGGAACAGGATCACCTCGTCGACGCGGTTGAGGAACTCCGGCCTGAACGAGGCTCTCACCACGCTCATAACCTCGTCGCGCACGGCATCGACGTCCTGCTCTTCGCCGAGATTGACCAGATATTCGGCGCCGAGGTTCGACGTCATGACGATCAGCGTGTTGCGGAAGTCGACCGTGCGGCCCTGCCCGTCGGTCAGCCGCCCGTCGTCGAGCACCTGCAACAGCACGTTGAAGACATCCGGATGCGCCTTCTCGATCTCGTCGAACAGCACAACCTGATAGGGCCGGCGCCGCACCGCTTCGGTCAGCGCACCGCCTTCCTCATAGCCGACATAACCGGGAGGCGCTCCGATCAGCCGGGCGACCGAGTGCTTCTCCATGTATTCCGACATGTCGATGCGCACCATGGCGCTCTCGTCGTCGAACAGGAAATTGGCCAGCGCCTTGGTCAGTTCGGTCTTGCCGACGCCGGTCGGTCCGAGGAACATGAACGAGCCGATCGGCCGGTTCGGATCCTGCAGCCCGGCCCGGGCACGACGCACGGCCTTGGACACCGCCTGTACCGCTTCGCCCTGGCCGACGACTCGCTTGCCGATCTCGTCTTCCATGCGCAGCAGCTTGTCGCGCTCGCCCTGCAGCATCTTGTCGACCGGAATGCCGGTCCAACGCGACACGATATGGGCGACGTGGTCGGGCGTGACCACCTCTTCGACCATGCCGGCCTTGCCGTCCTGGGCTTCGGCTTCCTTCAGCTTCTTTTCCAGTTCCGGGATCTTGCCATAGGCAAGCTCGCCGGCGCGCTGGAATTCACCCTTGCGCTGGGCAATGGCGAGGTCGTTGCGGGCCGCGTCGAGCTGCTTCTTGAGGTCAGCGGCGAGGCCAAGCTTCTGCTTCTCCGACTGCCATTTGGCGGTGATCTCGGTCGATTCCTCCTCGAGGCCGACGAGTTCCTTTTCGAGACGCGCGAGCCGGTCCTTTGACGCCTCGTCCTTCTCGACCTTCAGTGCCTCGCGCTCGATCTTGAGCTGCATGATGCGGCGATCGATTTCGTCCAGCGCCTCGGGCTTGGAATCGACCTGCATCCTCAGCCGCGACGCGGCTTCGTCGACAAGGTCGATCGCCTTGTCCGGCAGGAAACGGTCGGCGATGTAGCGGTTGGACAAGGTCGCCGCCGCGACCAGCGCCGAATCCGAGATGCGCACCTTGTGGTGCTGCTCGTACTTCTCCTTCAGGCCACGCAGGATCGACACGGTGTCTTCCACCGACGGCTCGTTGACGAAGACCGGCTGGAACCGGCGGGCAAGGGCCGCGTCCTTCTCGACATGCTTCCTGTATTCATCGAGCGTGGTCGCGCCGACGCAGTGCAGTTCGCCGCGCGCCAGCGCCGGCTTCAACAGGTTCGAAGCGTCCATGGCGCCATCGGCCTTGCCGGCGCCGACCAGCGTGTGCATCTCGTCGATGAACAGGATGATGCCGCCGGCCGCCGAGGTGACTTCGTTGAGCACGGCCTTCAGCCGCTCCTCGAACTCGCCGCGATATTTGGCGCCGGCAATCAGCGCGCCCATGTCGAGCGCCATCAACTGCTTGTCCTTCAGCGATTCGGGCACGTCGCCATTGACGATGCGCAGCGCCAGACCTTCGGCGATCGCCGTTTTGCCGACGCCCGGCTCGCCGATCAGCACCGGGTTGTTCTTGGTACGCCGCGACAGCACCTGGATGGTGCGGCGTATCTCGTCGTCACGGCCAATCACAGGGTCGAGCTTGCCGGCGCGGGCATCGGCGGTGAGGTCGCGCGCGTATTTCTTCAGCGCGTCATAGCCCTGCTCGGCGCTCGCCGAATCGGCGGTACGGCCCTTGCGGACGTCGTTGATCACCTGGTTCAGCGCCTGCGCTGTGACGCCGGCCTTGGACAGGATATCGGCCGTCTTGGCCGACTTCTCCATCGCCAGCGCCTGCAGCAGCCGCTCGACCGTGACAAAACTGTCGCCGGCTTTCTTGGCCAATTCCTCGGCGGTCGAAAACACCTTGGCCAGCGGCTGCGCCAGATAAAGCTGGCCGTTGCCGCCTTCCACCTTCGGCATGGCCTCAAGGGCGGTCTCGACGCCAAGCTTGACGTCGCGCACGTTGCCGCCGGCGCGCTCGATCAGCGAGGCGGCCAGCCCCTCATCGTCATCGACGAGGACCTTCAGCATATGTTCGGGAGTGAATTGCTGGTGATTGCGCGAGAGCGCCATGGTCTGGGCGGACTGAATGAATCCGCGGACGCGCTCGGAGTATTTCTCGAGGTTCATATCTGTCTCCTTCCATCACCGGCCCGCTTTGCGGCACCGGATCAGATTGCGGTGACGGACCCGCTCATCCGAGCCGGGTCCAGTTCACGCCAGATATGGGGCGCAAGCCATTGCCGCTCAAGACGTCCGGCTGATGATATTGCATGGCCGAGCAAACGAAAACGGCGGAGATTTCTCTCCGCCGTTTCATCGACTTATGTCTTGTGGGTCAGTTGTTGGCGTCGACGGCGAACGGGTCGCCGGCAGGGCTTTCGGCCGGCGCCGCATCCACCACGTCAACAGCGGCAGCGGTCTCGCCGGCGCCATCCACCACCTGGCCACCACCAGACTGTTCGTCACCGACCTGATCGGCATTGTTGCGCGGGCGGCGCGGACGCCGCGGGCGACGGGCAGCGCCGCTCTCGGCGGCTGCCTCATTGAGTTCGGCCCGGGCGGCAAGAGCCGCCGGCGACAGGTTTTCGTACAGCGGCGCCGGCTCGGAGAAACCGCTCTCGGCTTCGGGCTCAACCGCGGAAACGGTTTCCGCCTGTGCCGGGGTTTCGGTGAAGCGCTGCTGGTCGCCGCGCTGGCCGTTCTGCTCGCCACGCTGGGCAAAGTCGCCACGCTGGTCGTTCTGGCCATAGCCGCCATTGGGGCGGCGGTCACGGTTGCGGCCATTGTTGTCGCGGCCGTTGTTGTTGCGGCCATTATTGTCACGGCCATTATTGTCACGGCCACTGTTGTTCTCGCGGCCGTTTTCCTGGCCGTATGCGAGTTCGGCCGGCGTGCCCTCAATCGTCGGCTGCGGACCGTTGCCGTGGTTCGCCATCGGCGCTTGAGTCTCGCCGCCATTGCCGCTGCCGGCATTGTCAAAATCGTCGCGATCTTCATCGTCGTCGAATTCGTCGCGGTTCTGCGGGGCATTCTGGATCGGCATCTGCGCCTGTGCGGCGGCAATGATGCGGTTGTAGTGCTCGGCGTGCTGGAGGTAATTTTCCGCCATAACCCGGTCGCCGGCGCTTTGCGCATCACGGGCCAGAGTGGCGTATTTTTCGGCGATCTGCTGAGCCGATCCACGGATTTTCACGTCCGGGCCGTTGCTCTCGTAGTTGCGCGTCAGGGGATTTGGGCCCTTGCGGTTGTTGTTGTTGTTATTGTTGTTGCCACCGCCGCCGCCATTGTTGTTGCGACCGCGCATGCGCCTGTTCTGCTGTTGTGGCCTCATAAGACTCTCTTCATTTTGAAATTTTCGAAAAACGTTTCGCGAACGGAGGCGCTCATGCAGCCAGCCGTTTCGTTTCTTCACCGGCGTTCGCCCGCATCAATTGCGTTGGCGCCACGTGTCATCCTGTTCCGGTTACATCACTTGCCGGACGATTCCCGCACGAAGCTTGGGCGTCGTTTGCGCAAGAAGGCAGCTATTTCCAAGGAAACCGAATCGCTAAGAGCACTGCCTGCTTCGTCTCATCCGGTTAGGGCGGACCCTAGCCGCATTCCCCGGCATTGCCAAGCGCTTTTTTGCACTGCGTCAAGGCTTTCCCTGTTCAAACATAAGAACCCTGTCGTTTCCGCCAAGATCGACAAATGCCCCGGCCAGCCTGTAGCCGGCTGCCGCGAATATGTCTTTGACCTCATTGCGCTGCGTGTGGCCGATCTCGACCGCTATCTTGCCTTCTGCTTCCAGAAACTTTGCCGCCTCGGCGGCGATGATCCTGTAGGGGCCAAGACCGTCCACACCGCCATCAAGGGCTCTGTGCGGATCGAAATCGCGGACCTCGTCCTGCAGATTTCCAATGTCTCCGGACGATATATAGGGAGGGTTTGCGGCAATTACATGGTATCGGCCCGAAACTTTTTCGAACCAGTCGGACTGCAGCCCCACGAACCGGCCGGCGAGTCCGAGTTGCTCGGCATTGCGTATCGCGGTTGCCAGCGCGTCTTGTAAAATATCGACCCCGGTGGCGGTCGCGGCCGGAACCGCGCTGAGCAGCGCCAGCGCAATCGCGCCGGTACCGGTGCCGAGATCGAGGATACGGCATTCCCCCAGCCTTTTGGCCGTCGCGCCGGCAAAAGGCAGGATCGCCTCGACCAGCGTTTCGGTGTCCGGCCGCGGCTCCAGCGTTTCCGGCGACAGCGACAGCCGCAGGCCGTAAAACTCGCGAAACCCGAGGATGCGGTGCACCGGTTCGCCGGCCATGCGGCGCTGCAGAGCAGCGCCGATTGCGGCAACCGCACCCGCATCGACCGTCCGTTGCGGGTCGGCGATCGCCTGCGTACGGTCCGTGCCGGAAAAATGTTCGACGATCAGCCTGGCATCCAGCGCCGGGTCGGAAAGGCCGGCCGCGGCAAGCCGCTCCCGCGCCGCCCGCAACAACGGCCCGAGCGCGCCGGGCAACATGTCAGCCATCGAGGCCGATATCGGCGAGCAGCTTCGACTGATGGTCGGCGATCAGCGCATTGATGACCTCGTCGAGCTCGCCCATCATCACCCGGTCGAGCTTGTAGAGCGTCAGGTTGATACGATGGTCGGTAAGGCGGCCCTGCGGGAAATTGTAGGTGCGGATGCGCTCCGAACGGTCGCCCGAACCAACCTGCGATTTGCGTGACTCCGAGCGCTCCTCGTCTGCCTTGCTGCGCTCGAGGTCGTAAAGCCGCGCACGCAGGATCTGCATGGCTTTCGCCCGGTTCTGATGCTGCGACTTCTCCGCCTGCACCACCATGATACCGGTCGGCAAATGGGTGATGCGCACCGCAGAATCGGTGGTGTTGACGTGCTGGCCGCCCGAACCCGAGGCGCGCATCGTGTCGATCCGGATGTCTTCGGCGCGAATGTCGATGTCGACCTCTTCGGCCTCCGGCAGTACGGCCACCGTCGCCGCCGAAGTGTGGATGCGCCCGCTGGCCTCGGTCGCCGGCACGCGCTGCACGCGGTGCACGCCGGATTCGAATTTCAGATGCGCAAAGACGCCCCTGCCGGAAATGGTGGCGATGATTTCCTTGAAGCCGCCGGCATCGCCGTCGCTGGCCGACACCGTCTCGAAGCGCCAGCCGCGTTCGGCGGCATAGCGCTCATACATGCGAAAAAGGTCGCCGGCAAACAATGCCGCCTCGTCGCCGCCGGTGCCGGCGCGGATTTCAAGGATGGCGTTCTTGTCGTCGGCCGCATCCTTAGGCAACAGCAGGATCTGGATGTCCTTTTGCAGCTGTTCGATACGCGCTTCGACGCCCGGCAGATCTGCCTCCGCCAGGGCCCGCATCTCGGCATCGGTGCCCTTGTCGGCAAGCATCGCCTCGAGGTCGGCTTGCTCGCGCTCGACTGAGCGCAGTTCCCTGACCTTGGCCACCATGTCCTGCAGCTCGGCATATTCCGAGGCCATCTTCACATAGGCATCGGCCGCCGGGCCGGCCGACATCTGCGCTTCGAGCATCTCGAAACGCTTGACGACCTGATCCATACGCTCGCGGGGAAGATTGACCATGGCTAATGCTATAGCGGGATGGAGCGGTCGTCGGCGAAGGCCTGCAGCAGCGCCCGCATCGGCAGCCCTTGAGCTGGCGCCATCAGATTGTCGGCAAAGAAAGCCTCCAATTCCTCCAGTGGCAGTTCGGTCAACATCGCCTTGACCGGGCCGATCGAGGCTGGAGACATCGAGATCGAGCGGTAGCCAAGGCCGATCAGCGCCATGGCGGAAATAGGTTTTCCGGCAAGCTCGCCGCACAGCGTCACCGGCGTGTGGTTGCGAACCCCGGCGTCGGCGATCTGCTTCAGAACCCGCAGGAAAGGCGTCGAAAGCGTGTCGAAGCGGTCGGAGAGCTGCGTGTTCCCCCGATCGACCGCCATGACGAACTGGAACAGGTCGTTGGAGCCGACCGAGACGAAATCGACCGCCTTCATCAACTCGTCGAGCTGGAACAGCAGCGACGGCACTTCCAGCATGGCGCCCACCTTGAGGCTGGTCGGCAGATGGTGGGCAAAGCGGGAGAGATGCCGCACTTCGCGGTCGATGATCTCGCGCGCCTGGGCGATTTCGCCGAGTTCGGTAACCATCGGCAGCATCAGCTTCAGTTCGCGCCCGCCGCAGGCCTTCAGCAGAGCGCGGATCTGGGTCCTGAGCAGACCCGGCCGGTCGAGCGTCAGCCGGATCGCGCGCCAGCCGAGCGCAGGGTTTTCTTCCTGGATGGCGCCCTTGAAGTAGGGCAGCACCTTGTCGCCGCCGATGTCGATGGTGCGGAAGGTGACCGGCTTGCCGCGCGCCGCGTCCAGCACGTCGCGGTAGAGCCGCTCCTGCGCCTCGGCACGCGGGAAGGTCGAGGCGACCATGAACTGCAATTCGGTGCGGAACAGGCCGATGCCGGCGGCACCCGCCTCGGCCAGCTGCGGCAGGTCGACGGCCAGGCCCGCATTCATCAGCAGGTCGACCTGGACGCCGTCCTTGGTCACCGACGGCTTCTTGCGCAGTTCCCGGTAGACTTCCTGCCGGCGCGCCCGGAAGCGCACTTTTTCGGCATAGGCAGCTTCGAGGTCGGGCTGCGGCCGCAGATGGATGGTGCCTTCCTCGCCGTCGACGATGATGGCATCGCCGTTTTCCGCCATGGAAACGGCGCCCTTCATCTGGCCGGCGACCGGAATGCCCATGGCGCGCGCTACGATGACGACATGGCTGGTGGCAGCGCCGTCTTCCAGCACCACGCCGCGCAGCTTGTCCCTGGGATAATCAAGCAGTTCGGCCGCGCCCATCGAGCGCGCGACCAGGATGGCATCCTTCGGCAGTGACGCCGCGACGTCGTCAGGCCCGCGCCCCATCAGCTGGCGCAGCAGCCGGTTGGCGAGATCGTCGAAGTCGCTCATCCTCTCGCGCAAATAAGGATCGGTCATGTGCAGCATGCGGGCGCGCATGTCGCTTTGGACCTTTTCCACCGCCGCTTCCGCTGTCAGGCCGTTGCGGATCGCCTCTTCCAGCCGGCGCACCCAGCCGCGGTCGTTGGCAAACATGCGATACGCTTCGAGCACCTCGCGATGTTCGCCCTCGAAGGCGACATCGCGCCGCTCCAGCATGTCGTCGATAGAAAGCCTGAGCGAACCGAGCGACGTCTCCAGCCGGCGCACCTCTTCCTCACTGTCCTCGTTGAACAGATTGGTGACGACGATGCGTGGCTCATGCAGCACGACATGGCCGAGGCCGACGCCCTCGTTGAAGGACAGGCCGGTAAAGCTGACGGGACGGCGCAGATCGAGTTCGAGGCCGGGCCGGGTCAGGCGAGCGAGATCGCCGGTGGCGATCATCTCGGCGATCACCATGGCGGTCGTTTCCAGCGCCTCGACCTCGTCGTCGCGGTAGTGGCGCATGGTCTTGTTCTGCACCACCAGCACGCCCAGCGTGCGCCCTGCCCTTAGTACCGGCACGCCGAGGAAGGAATTGTAGATCTCTTCGCCCGTCTCCGGCAGGTAGGCGAAGGCCGGATGTTCCTGTGCATTGGAGAGGTTGAGCGGCCGCGCGCTCGCGGCAATGGTGCCGACGAGGCCCTGCCCCAGCCGCAGTTGCGCCAAATGGACGGCGTTCGGGTTCAGACCTTCGGTGGCATAGAGTTCGAGCACCGAATCGGCGCGCAGCACATAGAGCGAGCAGACCTCGGCGACCATGTTGGAGGCGATGTCGCGCACGATCCGGTCGAGCCGCTCCTGCGGCTCCAGCGGCTCCTGCATGAGCTCGCGGAGCCGTTTCAGCAGAACGCGCGGGCCGCTGGCCGTATCACGCATCGCGGCTTCTTCTCCAATGGGCATTTTGCCCGCCGCAGTTTCCACTGCGACCGGCGCACACGCAACAACTCAAATCGCTCTCGCTACTGCTTATCCAGACCGTACACGGAATGCAAAGTACGAACCGCGAGTTCCGTGTAGGGACCGTCAATCAGTATCGAAATCTTGATCTCGGAGGTAGTGATGGCGCGGATGTTGATCGCCTTGTCGGCCAGCGCCTTGAAAGCGGTGGCGGCCACACCGGCATGGCTGCGCATGCCGATGCCGATGACCGAAACCTTCGACATGCCGGCTTCCGACTGCACCACGTCATAGCCGATCGAAGCCTTCAGACGCTCCAGCACGGCCAACGCCTTGTCCACGTCGCCGGACGGCACGGTGAAGGTCATGTCGGTGAACTTGCCGTCCTCGGAGATGTTCTGGACGATCATGTCGACATTGATGTTGGCCTCGGCCAGCGGGCCGAAAATGCCGGCGGCAACGCCCGGGCGGTCGCCGACGCGGCGCAGAGAAATCTGCGCTTCGTCCTTGGCGTAGGCAATTCCGGTGACGACCTGCTGTTCCACGATCTCTTCCTCGTCGCAAATGAGCGTTCCCGGAGGATTGAGCAAATCCCCCATTCCGGGCGCATCGGGATCGTCGAAGGACGACCGCACGAACGTACGCACCCTGTGCACCATGGCAAGCTCGACCGAGCGCACCTGCAAGACCTTGGCGCCGAGCGAGGCCATTTCGAGCATTTCCTCGAACGAAATCTTGTTGAGCCGCCGCGCCTTCGGCTCGATGCGCGGATCGGTGGTGTAGACGCCGTCGACATCGGTGTAGATGTCGCAGCGATCGGCCTTGACCGCCGCGGCAATGGCCACCGCGCTTGTGTCGGAGCCGCCGCGGCCGAGCGTGGCGATGCGGTTGTCCGGGCCGATGCCCTGGAAGCCGGCGACGACAGCCACCTGGCCCTCGCCGAAGCGCTTGATCAGGAACGCGCCGTCAATGTCGAGGATGCGCGCCGCGCCATGCGCGTTGTCGGTCTTGATCGGGATCTGCCAGCCCTGCCATGAGCGGGCGTGCACGCCCATATTCTGCAGTGTGATCGCCAGCAGGCCGGCAGTCACCTGCTCGCCCGAGGCGACCACGGCGTCATACTCGCGCGCGTCGTGCATGGGCGAGGCTTCGCGCGTCCAGCCAACCAGTTCATTGGTCTTGCCCGCCATCGCCGAAACCACGACAGCGACCTCATGGCCGGCATCGACCTCGCGTTTGACGTGACGCGCCACATTGCGGATGCGGGCGATGTCGGCGACGGAGGTTCCGCCGAATTTCATCACGATGCGCGCCATGGAAGCGAAATGCCTTTGACTGAAGCCGGCCCAGGACCGAAAGGGGAAGTAAGCGCTCGACAGAAGCCGGCCGCTGAATGCGCGCCTCCTTAGCCAAATGATCACGGTTTCGCAAGGCTGGCGGCGGATGCCGGCTTCAGGATCGCGGCATATTGCGTTCGGCCCCGCCGCCGCTTACCAAATGCTGCCCGCGGGAAACTCCTTTTGGTCCGGCATATCGAATGATTGTTCGCCTTCGACGCGCCATGCGGTGGCAATCGCTGCCGCTGTTCATCGGCTTCGCCGTGCTGGCGTTGATCGTCGGCACACGCGCCGTGCTGGTCGAGACCCAGAGAGCCAATCGTGAGGCCGCGCGCGAGGCGGTCGAGTATCAGGAATTGCTTTCCGGTTTGCTTGCGATGGCTCAGGAGGCCGAGACCAGCCAGCGCGGCTATCTCCTGACCGGCGAGAAATCCTACCTCCAGCCTTATCGGCAGGCGGTCGACGCCATTCCGGGCCAGCTTGCCCGCATCGACGGCATGACCGCGCCGGACGACGAACTCGTGCAGCAGATCAACCACGTCAAGGACGCGCTTTCACAAAACCAGGCCGAATTGGCTGAGACGATTGCACTCTACGATCGCGGCGATGCGGCAAAAGCTCTGGAACTGGTCCGCAGCGGCCAGGGCAAGGCCGCCATGGACCAGATCCGGGCCAGCATGGACACGATCCGGCGCATTGGCGGCGCAGCCATCGCCGCGCGCGACGCTCATACCGACCGGGTCGAAAACTGGCTGCGAATCGGCTCGATAGCGGCGCTGCTGGCGATCTTCCTGCTTGGCGCCTACACGGTTCGCCTTTCGCGCCGCCGGTTCCGCGCAGTGGCGATCGCCCAGGAAGAGCTGATGCGCAAGAACATCGAGCTCGGCAACGAAATCCAGACGCGTGAAAAGGCCGAATCGCAGATCCGCCAGATGCAGAAGATGGAGGCTGTGGGCCAGCTGACAGGCGGTATCGCCCACGATTTCAACAACATGCTGGCGGTGATCATCAGCGCCATGAACCTCGCCCAGCGCAAGCTGACGCGGGGCGAGCACGACATCATGAAATTCATCGAAGCGGCGACCGATGCGGCGACCCGGGCCGCAAACTTGACGTCACGGCTGCTTGCCTTCTCGCGCCAGCAGCCGCTCGCGCCTCAGGTTGTAGACGCCAATCGTCTGGTCGCCGGCATGTCGGACCTGCTTCGGCGGGCGCTTGGCGAAACCCTCCGCATAGAAACCGTGCTGGCTGGCGGCCTGTGGAAGACCCATGCCGATCCGAGCCAGCTCGAAAATGCCATTCTCAACCTGGCGGTCAATGCGCGCGACGCAATGGGCGAGGACGGCAAGATGACCATCGAGACCGCCAACAGCCACCTCGACGAGGGCTACGCCGCCACCCATGCCGAGGTCAAAGCCGGCCAGTATGTAATGATTGCGGTCAGCGACACCGGCGCCGGCATGCCGGCGGACGTCATGGAGCGGGCTTTCGAGCCATTTTTCACCACCAAGCCAGTCGACAAGGGCACCGGCCTCGGGCTGAGCCAAGTGTTCGGCTTCGTCAAACAGTCCGGCGGACACGTCAAGATTTACTCGGAACCCGGCCAAGGCACCACGATCAGGATCTACCTGCCGCGCTTCTTCGGCCCGGAAGAGGCCGCCATATCTTCGGAACGAGCCGGAAATCCTGCCGTGCCGGTCACCGAAACCATCCTTGTCGTGGAGGACGATCCACGCGTGCGGGCTTCCACCACGGATGCCATGCGCGAACTCGGCTACACCGTCATTCATGCCGCAAGCGGCCAGGAAGCGCTGGAAAAGCTGGGCGACAACCCTGGTGTGGCGCTCATGTTCACCGATATCGTCATGCCGGTGATGAATGGGCGCAAGCTCGCCGAGGAGGCGCTGGCGCGCATGCCGAAGCTGAAGGTGATCTTCACCACCGGCTTCACCAGGAACGCCGTCGTCCACAATGGCGTGCTCGACCATGACGTGCATTTCCTGGCCAAGCCCTTCACCATCGAGCAGCTGGCGGCGAAATTGCGCGACGTGCTGGACGCAAGATGACCGAGACCCTGGAAATCGTCACCTTTCGCCTCAAGCCTGGAGCGGAAGCGGCCTTTGCCGCCGCCAACAACCTGGTCGCCGACTGGCTGGCGCGGCAACCTGGTTTCGTAAACCGCTGCCTGGCGCGGCGGGACGATGGCGGATGGGTCGATGTGGTGCGCTGGCGAAGTCGCGAGCAGGCTCTCGCCGCCGCGGGCCGCATCATGGCCGAGATCGGCGATTGCGAAGCGATGCGGGCCATCGATCCCGCAAGTGTTGCGATGGAACATTCGGCAATTGTGATCTCGAGGCCATAGGTCGACTAGCCAGCAGTCGCAAAAACCGTCCTTGACTTTCTTGCCCCGGCACCCGACTTCCTAGCGTCCGAGGAGACCCGCCCCATGCCAGAGGCCCGACGATCGACAATCGATGCCGGAGAAGTGGAACGCTTTTCCGCGCTTGCCGCCGAATGGTGGAACCCGAACGGCAAATTCCGTCCGCTGCACAAATTCAACCCGGTCCGGCTTGCCTATATCCGGGACCAGGTGGCGGCGCGCTTTGGCCGCGATCCGCGGGCGGCGCGGCCGTTCGAAGGCCTGCGTTTCCTCGATATCGGCTGCGGCGGTGGGTTATTGTGCGAGCCGATGGCAAGGCTTGGCGCCGAAGTGGTCGGCGCCGACGCCTCGGCAACCAACATCGAGGTGGCGAAGCTGCACGCGGCCGAAGGCGGCGTGACGGTGGATTATCGCGCTACGACCGCTGAGGATTTGGCCGATTCCGGCGAGAAATTCGACGTCGTCCTCAACATGGAAGTTGTCGAGCATGTTGCCGATGTCGACCTGTTCATCGGCAAGTGCGGCGAGATGGTCAAGCCCGGCGGCATCATGTTCGTGGCTACCATCAACCGCACGCTGAAGGCACTGGGCCTGGCCATCATCGGCGCCGAATATGTGCTGCGGTGGCTGCCGCGCGGCACCCACCAGTTCGGCAAGCTGGTGCGGCCCGAAGAGCTTGAAAAGGCGCTCGGCAGCGCCGCCATGACCATCATCGACCGTACCGGCGTGACCTACAATCCTCTCGCCGACCGCTGGGCACGCTCCAAGGACATGGACGTCAACTATATGGTGCTGGCGGAAAAACGATCGGTCTGAACGAAGGGGCGGCCGTGGACACTATGAGGGCCCGAGAGCTGGCGCTCGATCTGCCCGAAACGGTCGAGCAATCGCATTTCGGCAAGGCTGACTTCCGCGTCCGCAACCGTATCTTCGTCTCGCTGCCCGAAGCCGACCGTGCTGTCGTCAAGCTCGACCGCGACCAGCAAGAGATGATGGCCGCGGCTGAGCCATCGGTTTTCAGGCCCGTGACAGGCGGCTGGGGCCAAAAGGGATGGACGTCGATTATGCTCGAAGCCTGCGACGAACAGACATTCCGCAGCGCAGTTCGGACGGCCTGGCGAAACGTCGCCCCGCCGGCGCTACGGAAGCGCCTCGACGCGAGCCAAATTTGAGCTTGAGCAGTTCGAGCAAAGTGTGAAGCGGTTTTCCCGGGAAAAGCGCATAGCGCTTTGCCTAGGGAATTGCGTAAACCAAAGACCCTATGCCTTCTGGCTCTGCGCCTTGGTGGTGATGATCACGCCGATGGTGATGATCACCGCGCCGGCCCAAGTCAGCAACTGGTAGTGCTCGCCGAGGAAGATGGTTCCGGCAAACAGGCCGACGGCCGCCGCCACATAGCCGATCTGGCTGAGATAGACCGGACCGCCCACGGCCTGCAGCCGGAAGAAGAAGGCAAACATCGCCGAGGCCGAAGCGACTTGCGCCACGACAACCAGCGGCACGGCCCTGAGCGGGGCGAAAGCGCCAACGCCGAACAGCGTGAGAATGCCGATCAGCAGCAGCGTCGCCGAGGCCAGGTGGCTGCCGACGGCCAGTTCGATCGGACCGGTGCCTTCGGGCCAGTCGACGGTGCGATAGATATTGCCGGCGGCAAGGCTGACCGGGATCAAAAGTCCGACCAGTACCCAGAAGAAATCGGCCGGCTGGCCGGCCTCGCCGCGAGTCACCGCCACCATGACCGCGCCGATGAAGCCGACGGCGATACCGATACTGCCGAGCATATTTGGCCGTCGAACGCCGAGCAGGATCGAAAACACCAGTGTGATGACCGGCGACAGCGTGAACATGATGCCGGTATAGCCGGCGCCGAGATGCGGGATAGCCGAAAACATCAGCAGATTGGGCACGGCGTAGGACACGGCGGCGGTGATGAAGAAATAGCGCAGTCTGTGCGAGGTGAGCCGCATGCGCTCGCCGTTCGCGAGCAACGCGCACAGCAGCACGCCCCCGGCGCCGAACGAGATAACGAAGGCCCAGACCATGGCCGGAACGCCGGCAGCCGTCGCCAGCTTGCCGAACGGCAGGGTCAGGCCGAGCAGGCCGCCGGTGACGACCAGCAGGCCAAGCGCCGATTCCCAGAGAAATTTCATCGGATGGTCCCGTCACTCACTTGCGGCACTGGGTCGAAACTGTATCTTGAGGTAGCATACCACAAAGATTCTTAACGTCAAGATACTTAGCGGTGAGACAGATGGATCGCGCGGCAAAGGCGGTGGAGCAATGGAAGCGGGAACGGCCGGACCTGGAGGTGTCGCCAATGCTGGTGCTTGGGCGGCTGAACGAAGCCTCGTCGCTAATCGCCCGCGAGCGCCTCGCCCCGCTGTTTGCCCGTTTCGGGCTGCAGGCCGGCGAATTCGATGTGCTGGCGACGCTGCGCCGCTCCGGCCAGCCCTACGCGCTGACACCGACCGCTCTATACGAGGCGACGATGGTGACCTCTGGGGCCATGACCAACCGGCTCGACCGGCTGGAGAAGGCCGGACTGATCCTGCGCGGCCCGCACCCCAACGACCGGCGTGGCATTGTCGTGCAACTGACCGAAAAAGGTCTGGCCTTGATCGACGAAGCCCTGACCGCCCACGTCGCCAACGAGCATGAAATCCTCGCCGGGCTCACCGGCACGGAGCGGGGGGCACTGGCTCAGTTGCTTGGCAAATTGATCGATAGCGCCAGCTGATCGCTCAATTGCGCTCCTCGGGAAAACTCGGGATCGGCATGAAATCGATGCCATCCTCGGCCAAGCTCTTGGCTTCGTCCAACGTCGCCTCGCCATAGATGCCGCGCGCATCGCTCTCGCCGAAATGGATCTTGCGCGCTTCTTCGGCAAACTTGTCGCCGACATAGTCGGCATTCTCGCGCACCTTCTCGGCCATCGCCTTCAGTTGCGCCAAAGCCTGCTTCTGGGTTTCGCCCATGGCCAGCGCAATTGTTTCCTGCTTCCGCGCGGTGGAGACGGCTGGCGCCATCAGCGCCTTTTGCACCTTGTGCGAGCCGCAGCTCGGGCAATCGACGAAGCCGCGCTTCCTCTGCGTGTCGAAATCGTCATTGCTGCGAAACCAGCCCTCGAATTCGTGCTCGTGCTCGCAGATCAGGGCAAAGCGGATCACGAAGCCGCGCCCCTGAGCCGCGGCACTTCAGCCGTGCCGGCATTGACGGCAAAATCGCGCGCATTCCTAAGGTTGGGGATTTTTTTGCGCGCGGCCGACGACTGTGCGGTATCGATCTCGCCGATAATCACGCCCGGCTCGGCATGGACGGCCTCGGCGATGATGCGACCCCACGGGTCGACGATCAGCGAATGGCCATAGGTCTCGCGGCCGTCCTCATGCAGGCCACCTTGTGCTGCAGCAACCACATAGGCGCCGTTCTCGATGGCGCGGGCTCGCAGCAGCACATGCCAGTGCGCTTCGCCGGTCTGGCGGGTGAAGGCGGCAGGCACCGACAAGAGGTCGGCGCCGGCCATCGCCTCGGCGCGGAACAGCTGCGGAAAGCGTAGATCGTAGCAGACGGCAAAGCCCAGCCTGGCGCCGTCGATCTCGGTGACGACCGCTTCGGTGCCCGGCTCATAGGCGGCGGATTCGCGCCAGCTTTCGCCATTGTCGAGATCGACGTCGAACATGTGGATCTTGTCATAGGTGGCGAGCGTCGCGCCATCCGGCCCAAACAGCAGCGCCCGGTTGGCGAGCTTGCCGTCGGCGCGCAGGATGGCGGTAGAGCCAATATGCAAGAAGACGCCGAGTTCGCTGGCGAGCTTGCGCGCGGTCGCCACGACGATGTCCTTGTCTTCCGAGGTGAAGGAAGCAGCCCTGGCTTCCTTGTCGCGAATCAGCGCTCCGGTCATTTCCGGGGTCTGGATGTAGGTTGCACCGAGGCCTGCCGCCTCGCGAACCAGCCGTTCGAGATCGACCGCGTTGCGCTCGGGGCTCTCGCCCGAACGCATCTGGATCGCCGCCGCCTTGAAAACACCCATCGTCACGTCCTCTTTGAGCAATTCCAGGAAAAGTGTGTACCGGTTTTCCGTCCGAAATTGCATAAAAACAAAGACATAGAGCGGCCCTACGAACCGCTCTTTGTCGTCGAGCCGTTGGCAAGCAGCCTGTCCAGCTGGCCCCGCGCCTCCAATTCGTGGAGGTCGTCGGAGCCGCCGACATGCGTGTCGCCGATGAAAATCTGCGGAAAGGTCGAGCGGCCATGCGCCCGCGAAATCATTTCCTGGCGCAATTCCGGCGAAAACGAAGCGTCATGCTCGGTGTAAGCGACGCCCTTGCGTTCGAGCAGCCGCTTGGCCGCCGCGCAATAGCCGCACATCATACGGGTGTAAATCGTCACATCGAGCATCGGTCCGTGCCTTTCCTCGACCTTATATAGTCGCGGACTCGTCGGCCCGAAAGTCCCCCGGCAGGACACGCGCGAAGGTCAGCACATCGACCGCTCCGGCGCCGCCCTTCTTCAGCGCCCTGGCGACCGAGCGTACGGTGGCGCCGGTGGTGTAGACATCGTCGACCAGAAGCACGCGGCGCCCAGTGATCTCGATTTCGGCTTCCGCAGGCACACGGAAGGCGGCGCGGACATTGGCCTCGCGCTCCTGCCGCTCCAGCCCGACCTGCTGGCGCGTGAGCTTGACGCGCCGGACCGCCGAGGGCGAGAAAGGCAGCCCGCTAAGCTGCGCAACCGCCCTTGCCAACTCCGCCGACTGGTTGAACTGCCGGCGAAAGAAGCGCCGCCAGTGCAGCGGCACCGGTACGACGACATCGGCGTCTGCAATTAGCTCAGCGCCGGCGCGCAGCATCCAGCGCGCCATCCACGGCGCCAGATCGGTGCGATCCTGGTATTTCAGACCTTGCACCATCTGGCGGGCGACACCTGAATAGGCCACGGCCGCCCGCGCCCGCTCGAACAGCGGCGGATCGGCGATCGCCTCGGCCGACAGGAATCCCTCGCCCATATCGTGCGTGAATGGCGTGCCCATCACCGCGCACCATGGCCGCTCCAGCAGCCTGAGTTTCGGCCAGCAGGCACCGCACAAAACGCCGGGTTGCGAGACGTGCCTGCGACAGCCGGCACAGACCGGCGGGAACAGCATCCGCGCCGGCCAGTCCAACATGGCCAGTTTCAACATGGTTTGAGCGAGGCTCTTGATCTCCATCACCGGATCGGCCACGTGGTTTTGTCGTCCGCGCCAGGATATCACTAGACGGACAAACAGGGATGTCTACCGTTGCAGCCGATCATCGATACTGAACTTTGGCTGGTGCGCAAGCGCAGGGCGCTGGCCCACCCCGTAGCCGGCGCGGATTTTCTGATGCGGCGGGCGGCGGAAGACCTTGCCGACCGGCTCGGCGCGGTCGAGCGGAAATTCGGCAAGGCCGCGGTGCTGTTTTGCCAGACGCCGGACGCAACGGACGTGGTCGCTGCAAGCGGCAAGGCAGCGGAGATCGTGCGCGTCGAGGCAGATCCAGCGTTTCTGGACGGCCGGCCAGGGCTGATAGCACCGCTGGAAACAGTGCCGTTCCAGCCGGAAAGCCTCGACCTCGTCGTTTCACTTCTGTCGTTGCAGGCGATGAACGACATTCCCGGCATGCTGGTGCAGATCCGCCGCGCTCTGCGGCCCGACGGGCTTTTCCTCGGCGCCTTTGCCGGCGCCGGCACGCTTTCCGAATTGCGCGAAAGCCTGCTCGCCGCCGAGACCGAACTCTGTGGCGGCGCCAGCCCGCGTGTCATCCCCTTCACCGATGTTCGCGACGCCGGCGCACTGCTGCAGCGCGCCGGACTGGCGCTGCCGGTGGCCGACGTCGAAACGGTGACCGTCCGCTACGATACCCTCTTCGACCTCATTGCCGATCTCAGGGCGATGGGCGAAACCAGCGCGCTGACCGATCGCAGCCGGCGACCGGGAGCGCGAAAGCTTTTTACCCGTGCCGCCGAAATCTATGCCGAACGCTTTTCGGACGCTGATGGCCGCATCAGGGCAAGCTTTTCCATCGTCTGGATGTCGGGCTGGGCGCCCGATGCCTCGCAGCAAAAGCCCTTGAAACCGGGTTCGGCGAAGGTCTCGCTGAAGACGATACTGGAAAACCCCGGCGGGCGGTGACGGCGCTCCGGATCAGTGCTCGGCGAAGGCGTTTGCGAGCCTGCTGTTGTTGTCGCTGAACAGAAACTGGATCGCATTGCTGGCCTTGCCGACACCCCCGACGATGGCAAGCGACAGCACCGCAACGATCAGGCCATATTCAATGGCCGTGGCGCCTGTTTCGTCCTGCAAAAATCGGCGCAGCAATGGCTTCATGATCGTCGATCCCTCTCATCCCCGACCATATCGCCGACCTGTTAAGAAAGGTTAACGGCACAAGCTTAACAGGCTGTGAAATGGGCCTGCGTTGAGGAAGTTCTCAAGCTGGTGTCGACCTTGTTGGTCAGCAGTCGCCGCTGCGTTGGCCGTCGGCGCGGATGATGCAGACTGAGCTCGGTGAGGGCTGCAGCACGCTTCTGCGCAGCGTATAGGTGGCCCGCGAGCCGATCGAACCCGTGCTCATCGGGTCGAGACCGCCTGCAAGAGCATCGCGGCTGGATGATCGCGTCTGGTTGTCCAGCACGGGGACCGCGATCAGCGCCAGCGCCACTGCGGCCGAGCCGAACAACAGCGTGACGCGCAATAAGCCGACGCCGGCGGCGCGATAGCTGCGATCTGGCCGGATCGAGTCCCATTCCCTGTCGAGGCTCATGCAATCGCTCCCCGCGAACCCGCTTTGCCGCAATTTTTCACGACGAGATAAATCTTCCATTAACGCTGGCTAGATCAGACCGCGAAATGGCTTTGTATCACAACAGGTCGATGAGGAACTGGATCAGCGGCGCGTCGGCCGGCGGCATGGGATAGTCGCGCATCTGCTTTGGCCGCACCCATTTCAACGCCTGCCCTTCCCTGGGCTGCGCGATGCCGCGGAAGCGGCGGCAGACGAACAGGGGCATCAGGAGATGGAAATCATCATAGGAATGGCTGGCGAAGGTGAGCGGCGCCAGGCAAGGAATGTCGGTCTCGATGCCGATTTCTTCCTGCAGTTCGCGGATCAGGCATTGTTCCGGCGTCTCGCCTGGCTCTACCTTGCCGCCGGGAAATTCCCACAGGCCGGCAAGCTGTTTGCCCTCGGGCCGCTGCGCCAGAAGCACGCGGCCATCGGTATCGACCAGCGCGCACGCGGCGACCAGCAGCAGGCGTTTGCCGGTGATCTCGCTCATGCGCCCGGCGGCCGGCGATAGTGGTAGCGATAGACTTCGTCGAAGCCCAGCGAGCGATAGAGCGCCAGCGCCGGCGCATTGCCGGCCTCGACCTGCAGCCAGGCTTCGCGAGCGCCACGCAGCCTCGCCCACTTCAGCGCCGACAGGATCAGGTTGCGGCCATGGCCCTGATTGCGCGCCGACTTGGCGGTGGCGATCTCGAACAGGCCGGCAAGATCGCCGTCATGGACGCAGATCAGCACCGCCAGAGGGTCGGCCCCTTCCTCCAGCGCAAACAGCCCGACTTCGGGTTGGATGGCGCCGATGATTTCCGAAAGACCGGGCCGCAGCGATGCATCCGAGCCGCTGACCTTGAGCGACGCGCCGAGAAAGCGGCTGATATCCTTCAGCGGAATCTGGTCCATGGCCGGCGCCAGTTGCGCGTCCGCCAGCGGCAGCCGCATCACCAGGGATTCGTCGAATGTGCTCCAGCCCTCATTGTCGAGATGCTTGGCTAGGTCCGGCCCCGACAGCGGCGAGATGCGGAAGGTCAGCGGCCTGCCATAGGCGTCGAAGCGCCGGCTGGCGCGGCCGATGCGCTCGGCAATGTGCTGGGTGTCGCCGGGATCGAGCGGGTTGACCGAGTTCAGCCGCTTGGCCGGATGGCCGGCTGTCAGCCGCACCACCCAGGTGCCGTCATAATGCACGGCCGCCGCCGGCCAGGCGCGAAACCCCGCAGCCTCGTAGCGGCGCACGATGGCGAGCATGCTTGCCGGATGCCTGGAAGCCAACTCCATCAGCTCCGGTAATCGCCATTGATGGCGACATATTCCTTGGTGAGGTCGCAGGTCCACACCGTCGCCTTGCCGCGGCCGATACCGATATCGGCGCGGATGCGAATGTCGTCGCGCTTCATATAGGCCGAGGTCGCTTCCTCGGAGTAGCCCGGGTCGCGTTCGCCCTCATGCGCCAGACGGTTGTCGCCGAACCAGATCGACAGCCGGTCGCGATCGGCCGGCTCGCCGGCCTTGCCGACGGCCATGACGACGCGGCCCCAATTGGCGTCCTCGCCGGCAACCGCCGTCTTGACCAGCGGCGAATTGGCGATGGACAGCGCGATGCGCTTGGCCGAGCGCGCCGATTTGGCGCCGGTAACGGTGACTTCGACCTGCTTGCGGGCGCCCTCGCCGTCGCGCACCACTTGCAGCGCCAGCGATTTGAGCACCTTGCCCAGCGCCCGGCGGAAGGCGCCGAGACGGGCATCCTTGGGATCGCTGATGGCGGGCGCGCCGCGCTTGGCAGCGGCTCCGGTGGCGAACAACAGCAGCGTGTCGCTGGTCGAGGTGTCGCTGTCGACGGTGACGGCGTTGAAGGTCTTGGCCGTGCCGCGCGACAACAAGTCCTGCAGCACGGGGGCGGCGATCGGCGCATCGGTGGCGATGAAGGACAGCATAGTCGCCATATCGGGCGCGATCATGCCGGCCCCCTTGGAGATGCCATTGATGATGACGTCGGTGTCGCCGAGCTTGACCGTCGCTGTCGCCACTTTCGGATAGGTGTCGGTGGTCATGATGGCCTTTGCCGCCTCGGTCCACAGATCCGGCTTGCCGTCCTTGACCAGTCCGGCCAGCAAATGGCTGAATTTGGTGGTGTCGAGCGGCTCGCCGATTACCCCGGTGGAAGCGAGGAACACTTCGCCTGGCGTGCAGCCTGCGGCCTTGGCCGCGGCCTCGCCGGTCAGTTGGGTGGAGGCGCGGCCCTTCTTGCCGGTGAAGGCGTTGGCGTTGCCGGAATTGACCACAAGCACCCGCGCCTTGCCGGCGCCAAGGTTCTCGCGGCAGAAGTCGACCGGCGCCGAGGGGCATTTCGACTTCGTGAACACGCCGGCAACCGCTGTGCCGGCATCGAAGACTATGGCCAAGAGGTCGGTACGGTTCTTGTACTTGATCCCGGCCTCTGCGGTGGCGATGCGCACGCCCTCAATGGCAGGCATTTTGGGATATTTCTTCGGCGCGAGCGGCGAAATCGTTGCGTACATTGGGGACCTCGGGCGACGGAAAAACGCTAGGCGAAGGCCGGTTTGCCCGATAGCACGGCCCGGCGCAAGGGCGTTTTCTTGGCCGCCGCTGTGGGCAAGCCACCAGGGATTAAGCTTGCATTTCAAATCCGTTGGCGTCGGCGGGGCCTCTGGCGTTATGATATCGGCCATGGGCAGGCTGGTGATCTTGGCGGTGGCGTTTATGGGGCTTTTGCTCCTGAGCGCCGATGCGCAGCCGGAACGGCGCGTGGCGCTGGTCATCGGCAATGGCACCTATGCCGAAGCCGGCACGCTCACCAATCCGGTCAACGATGCGCTCGATATTGCCGGCAAGCTGCGCTCGATCGGCTTCGACGTCATCGAGGGCAACGATCTCGGCAAGCGCGAACTCGAGCGCAAGATCGGCGAATTTTCCGATGCGCTGGAAGGTGCGGGCGTCGGGCTTTTCTATTACGCCGGCCACGGCTTGCAGGTGGAAGGGCGCAACTACATCGTGCCGGTCGACGCCCGGCTCGACATGCCGGTCAAGCTGCAGCTCGAAGCCGTGCCGATCGACGAAGTCCTCGACATCATGGAGCAGCAGACCAAGGTCAGCCTGGTTTTCCTTGACGCCTGCCGCAACAATCCCTTTGCCCGCAGCCTGAGCCGCACCGCCACCACGCGCTCGGCAACGGCGCTTGCCGGTCTGGCGCAGTTCGATTCGACGCGCGGCTCCTTCATCGCCTTCTCGACGGCGCCAGGCGCTGTCGCCATGGACGGCACCGGGCGCAATTCGCCGTTCGCCGCCGCCCTGCTGCGACACATGGCCGAGCCCGGCCAGAGCATCAACGACATGATGATCGCGGTGCGCCGCGACGTGGTCTCCGAAACCCGCGGGGGACAGCGCCCATGGGAACAGGGTTCGCTGCTCGAACGGTTTGAGTTTGTGCCCGGCGGCGAAACGGTTGCACAGCCGAAGCCCGCCGTCCCCCCGGCGCCCGAAACAAAGGTTGCGGCACTCGAACGGTCTGTAAGCGACGACAAGACCGCAATCGAGAAATTCCTGCGCGACGACTATCTTGCGCCCGATGCCGCGGCGATCGGCGAGACCGTCAAGCGGCTCTATGCGCCTTCCGCCACCATCTTCGGCACGCGCTATGACAGCGACGCCGTCGTCAAGCTCAAGACGGACTGGTTCGCGCAATTTGCATCCTGGTCGTTCAGTCTCGAGCCCGGCAGCCTCGAGGTGACGCCGCAGGGCGAGAACCGCGCCGAAGCCGTGTTCGCGATGAGCTACGACTATGTGTCGAAAGACAAATCGGCGGCGCGCATGACCGGCAAGGCACGCGTCACGCTTGGGCTGGTGAAGAGCGACGGCCAGTGGCGGATCGCCTCGGAAACCTCGCAAGCGATGAACTGAAAATCCCCGCGAAGGGCGAATGTGAGACCTGCTTCTACAAGCGCTGGAAACGGGCCGTTTCGTTTGCCTGCCAGCTCACCTATATTGCCGGCGAGATTGTTGGCGAGGACAGACATGGGCGAGGATCCGGCGCGCAGATCGATCGGGGCGCGGCGCAACCCAGACAGCGCCGAGGCCATTCTCGAGGCCGCGGAGGCGGTGCTGGTCGAGGCCGGCTATGCCGGCTTCTCCATAGAGGCCGTGGCGCGGCGGGCGCGCGCCGGCAAACCCACGATCTATCGCTGGTGGCCGAGCAAGGCGGCCCTGCTGTTAGAGGTCTACAAGCGGCAAAAGCGTGTCGACGTCCCCGATACCGGCAGTCTCGAAGACGACCTCGTCGGTTTCCTGAGGAACCTCTTCGCGCATTGGCGCGACACATCCTCGGGCAGCGTATTCCGCTCGCTGATCGCCGAGGCCCAGTCGGACGAAGCGGCGGCCGCGGCCCTGACTGGCTATGCCGATGGGCGCGTGTCCCACACCGCTCGGATCATCGAGCGCGCCAAAGCGCGCGGCGAGGTTGCGGCCGATATCGACGCAGCGCTGGTCGCCGACCTCATCGCTTCCTATGCCTGGAAACACCTTTTGACCAACCGGCTGGACGAAGATGAGGCGACAATCCTTGCCACTGTCCGCTATGTGATGTCAGGCATCTCCCGCAATTGAAAAGGGCGCCGAACGGCGCCCTTTGCATGTTTTTTCGGTGCCGGCCTTACTTGCCGGCTTCCATCGTGTCGACGGCCTTCTTCAGATTGGCGTCGGGGATTTTGACCTTGGCGGCGCCGCGCAGCTGCTTGACCAGTGCGAAATACTTGTCGCGGATCACCGCCTGCTTGGCCTGGTCCTTGACGTCGTCGAAGGCCGGCGGCTGTTTGGTGCGCTTGTCCTCGAGCTTGATGACATGCCAGCCGAATTGCGTTTGCACCGGCTCCTTGGTGTATTTGCCGATTTCGAGCGCAACTGCCGCCTTGTCGAATTCCGGCACCATCTGCCCCGGGCCGAACCAGCCGAGATCGCCGCCATTGGTCTTGCCCGAGGGATCGCTGGTATGCTCGTTGGCGAGCTTCTGGAAGTCGGCACCGCCATCGAGCTGCTTGATAATCGCCTCGGCCTCTTCCTTCGTCTTCACGAGGATGTGACGGGCATGAATCTCATTGACCGGCGGCGTGCTGGCGATTTCCTGGTCGTAGCGGGCGCGCACCTCGGCATCGGTAACCTTGTCGACGACGCCCTTCTCGACCATCTCGCCATGCAGCGCGCGCTGCTGCAGGAACGCCATGCGGCGCTGGAATTCGGGATCCTTGTCGAGCCCGGTAGCGACCGCCTGGGCGGCCATGACGCGGATTTCGATGGCCGCCGAAAGGGCGGCGGCGCGGCGCTGCTCGGGTGGCAACTGCGAGAACTGCTGCGACAGCTCGCCCTCGGCAAGCCCAAGGTCCGCCTCGGTCAGCTTCTGGCCATTGACGGTAGCGATGACGGCGTTCGGATCGACGGGGGCTGCCGCCGGCGCTGCTGCGGCATTGGCCGGGGCGGGAGCGGCTTCCTGGGCCATCAGCGGAGACAGCGACAGGGCCGACAGGCCGAAAGCCAGGCCAAGGCTGGCGAGCGACGCACGGCGAAACAGTAAGGACATCAAGATTAACTCCAAGGGGGGATTGGTAGGGCTTGCAGATCAGCCGGATTGTGGCGGAATTTGGCGCTGCCCATAGGGCTAACGCGGCGTTGACATCAGTTGAGCCCCCTCTTATCTGTCCAACGACTTTGCGTCCAGAACCGTTTTCCGGGCGCTTTTTGTGTTTGTCCGCGTTTCACGCGGAATTGATGGGGCCGGCCGGCGCTCATCTCAAAATTGAGAATTCTATCGAAAGGACCATCGGATGGTCAGTCTCGGCGGTCTCGCCCGTAAGGTTTTCGGTTCCTCCAACGATCGCCGCGTAAAATCGACCCGGCCGCGTGTCGAGGCGATCAACGCCATGGAAAACGAGATGCGGGCGCTGTCCGACGCCGAACTTCAGGCCCGCACGGAAAAATTCCGCCAGGATATCGCCAACGGCGCTACGCTCGATGACCTGCTGGTGCCGGCCTTCGCCACCGTCCGCGAGGCATCCCGCCGCGTGCTCGGCATGCGCCCGTTCGATGTGCAGCTGATCGGCGGCATGGTGCTGCACAATGGCGGCATCGCCGAAATGCGCACCGGCGAGGGCAAGACCCTGGTCGCCACCCTGCCCGTTTATCTCAACGCGCTTGCCGGCAAGGGCGTCCATGTCGTCACCGTCAACGACTATCTCGCCACCCGCGACTCCGAATGGATGGGCCGCGTCTACAAATTCCTCGGCCTCTCGGTCGGCGTCATCGTCCATGGCCTGTCCGACGAGGAACGCCGCGTCGCCTACGCGTCCGATGTTACCTATGCCACCAACAACGAGCTCGGCTTCGACTATTTGCGCGACAACATGAAGTATGAGCGCGCGCAGATGGTGCAGCGCGGCCACAATTACGCGATCGTCGACGAAGTCGATTCCATCCTGGTCGACGAGGCGCGCACGCCGCTGATCATTTCCGGTCCGCTCGAGGACCGTTCGGAAATGTACAACACCATCGATGCCTTCATGCTGCAGCTCGGCCCAGCCGACTACGAGATCGACGAGAAGCAGAAGACCTCGATCTTCACTGAAGAAGGCACCGAGAAGCTGGAAAACCTGCTGCGCGCGGCCGGCCTGCTCAAGGGCGAGTCGCTCTATGACGTCGAGAACGTCGCCATCGTCCACCACGTCAACAACGCGCTGAAGGCGCACCGGCTGTTCCAGAAGGACAAGGACTACATCGTCCGCAATGACGAGATCGTCATCATCGACGAATTCACCGGCCGCATGATGCCGGGACGCCGCTATTCGGAAGGCCTGCACCAGGCGCTCGAAGCCAAGGAGCATGTGGCGATCCAGCCGGAAAACCAGACGCTGGCCTCCGTCACCTTTCAGAACTATTTCCGCCTCTACAAGAAGCTGTCCGGCATGACCGGCACGGCGCTGACCGAGGCCGAGGAATTCGGCAACATTTACGGCCTCGAAGTCACCGAGATCCCGACCAATCTGCCGGTCATCCGCAAGGACGAGGACGACGAGGTCTACCGGACGGTCGAGGAGAAGTACAAGGCGATCGTTAAGGAGATCAAGGAAGCGCGCGCCAAGGGCCAGCCGACGCTGGTCGGCACCACCTCCATTGAAAAATCCGAGCAACTGGCCGAGCGCCTGCGCAAGGAAGGGTTCAAGGATTTCGAAGTGCTGAACGCCCGCCATCACGAGCGCGAAGCGGCCATCGTCGCCCAGGCCGGCAAGCCCGGCGCCATCACCATCGCCACCAACATGGCGGGACGCGGCACCGACATCAAGCTCGGCGGCAACGCCGAGATGCGCATCGAGGACGAACTGGGCGACATGCCTGCTGGTCCCGAGCGCGAGGCGCGCGAAAAGGAAATCATTGCCGATGTCGAGCGCCTGAAGGAAAAGGCGCTAGCCGCCGGCGGCCTCTACGTGCTCGCCACCGAGCGCCATGAATCGCGCCGCATCGACAACCAGCTCCGCGGCCGCTCCGGCCGCCAGGGCGACCCCGGCCGTTCGAAATTCTTCCTGTCGCTGCAGGACGATCTGATGCGCATCTTCGGCTCCGAGCGCATGGACGGCATGCTGCAGAAGCTTGGCCTCAAGGAAGACGAGGCCATCATCCATCCGTGGATCAACAAGGCGCTGGAAAAGGCGCAGAAGAAGGTCGAAGCGCGCAACTTCGACATCCGCAAGAACCTGTTGAAATACGACGACGTCTCGAACGACCAGCGCAAGGTGGTGTTCGAGCAGCGCATCGAATTGATGGACGGCGAAGGCCTGTCCGAGACGATCGCCGAGATGCGCGAAGGCGTCATCGAGGAGATCGTCACCAAGAACATCCCCGAAAACGCCTATGCCGAGCAGTGGAACGTCGCCGGCCTCAAGGCCGAGGTCGCCGAATTCCTCAATCTCGACCTGCCGGTCGAGGACTGGGTCAAGGAAGAAGGCATTGCCGAGGACGACATCCGCGAGCGCCTGACCAAGGCAGCCGACGCCGCCGCCAAGGAGCGCGCCGAGCGCTTCGGCCCAGACGTGATGAGCTATGTCGAACGCTCGGTGGTGTTGCAGACGCTCGATCATCTGTGGCGCGAGCACATCGTCAACCTCGACCATCTGCGTTCGGTCGTCGGCTTCCGCGGCTACGCCCAGCGTGACCCGCTGCAGGAATACAAGAGCGAGGCGTTCGAGCTGTTCCAGGCGCTGCTCGGCAATCTGCGCCAGGCCGTCACCGCGCAATTGATGCGCGTCGAACTGGTCCGCCAGGCCGCCGAAGCGCCGCCGCCCGAAGCGCCTGAAATGTTCGGCAGCCACATTGACGGCACCACGGGCGAGGACGATTTCGAGGGTGGCGAGACCGCACTTCTGGTCCGCCAGGAGAGCAACGCCATCGTCGCTCCCGAAGACCGCGATCCGAACAACCAGGCGACCTGGGGCAAGATCGGCCGCAACGAAGCCTGCCCCTGCGGCTCCGGCAAGAAATACAAGCACTGCCACGGCGCGTTTGCCTGATTTCAGCGGCTAGGTCGGCGGGACAGCACCCCCCTCCGGCCTGCCGGCCATCTCCCCCTCAAGGGGGGAGATCAGCAGCTTCGGCGCCGTAACTTCTTTCAATTTCGACAATTGGCGAAAGCCACAGTGACAGCCAATCTTCCCCCTTGAGGGGAGATGTCCGGCAGGACAGAGGGGGGTGCGAAGGATCGCGACCTCTCGGTCCAACCCTCGTCAAAACCTCACAACAACCCCGAATCGCGCGCGGTCGCTGTCGCCTCGCCGCGCGACACCGCATCCAGCTTGCCCAGCACCGCCGAGACATGGTGATCGACCGTCTTTGGCGAAATCGTCAATTGCTCGGCGATCCGCTTGTTGGAGAGGCCGCGTTCGATCAGCTGCAGCACCTGCATCTGGCGCAAGGTGAGGCCGGCGAGGTTGGCGCGCGTCGAGCGGCGCGGGCCGCGGGCGATGCCGCCAACGCCGTTCTTGCGCATGATATCGCGCAGGCGCTGGGCCGCCGGCCTTGCCCCCAGGCCGTCGAAAATATCCAATGCCAGACGCTGCCCCTCGTCATCGCCGAGGATGAGCGCCAGTCCGCGCTCGTATGGCGCATTCAATTCGGCCCACAGTGCCGAAGCCGAACGCCAGTCGCCGGTTAGAAGCAGCCGGTATGGTGTCGCCATGTCGGCGGTGTCGCCGACGGCCATATCGGCGGCCATATCCGGAGAGAGCAATGTCCGCCACAGCGCCAGCTCCCCGACATGGGCACGCGAGCGCACCGGCGTTTCGGCGCGGGTGATCAGCGCCAGCGCCTCTTGCCTGTCGGCCAGGCCCAGCCATGCCTGCTCCGCTATCAAGGCCGCATAGGAGCTCAGCATCTGCAGGTCGCCGCCGCTTCCGACCAGGCGCGCCATTTCGGCGAACAGCGGCTCGGCCGACGGATCGCCGCGCCTCAGGCGCAGTTTCGCCAATGCCAGCAGCGCCGGAAACCGGCCCACGGTGGTTGTCCGCTCATTGTCGATGACATCGCTTGCCGTCGCGGCGGCCTCATCCCATTGGCCCTGACGCAGTTGCACATCGGCCAGCATGCCCCTGAGATAGTCGCGCCAGGTGCCGAGGTCGTTCTCGGTGCAATAGTGGATGCCGCTCTCGAGCACCGGACGTGCCGCGTCGTAGCTCATCTGGGTGATCTCGAAACAGGCGCGGTTGGTGAAGGCGCGCGCGGCATGTTCCTGGAAATTGCCTTGGAGCGCAATTTCAAGGCTTTCGTCGAGGCGCAGGCGTCCGGCATCCGGATTGAGCCACTGCTCGACGCAGCCGACATTGTTGAGGGCATGCGACGCGATGTCGGGACGGTTCATGCGCGCAGCCAGCGCCGCTGCCTTCTCGCCATAGAACAGCGTGTCTTCCACCCTCTCCGAAAGCATCGCCAGATGCGAAAGGTTCGAATAGGCCATGGCGAGTTCGGGACCGGCGGGAGCCGCTTCCAACATAGCCACAGCCTCGGCGCCGAAGGCGGCCGCCGCCTCGCGGTCATCGCCCATTTCGCTCAGCCGGGAGAGCCATCTCAGGCTGTCGCCCTCCTTCAGCCTGTTGCCGTCTGCCTGATGCAGTCGGCGCGCCTCGCCCTGCGCCGCAAGCGCGTCGTCGATCTTGCCGATGAGATGACACTCGAACGCATGGCTTTCGTAGAGTACCGCACGTTCCGTGGCCGGCAGGCTGTCGGCCTGCTGCAAGGCGATCTCGTAATAGCCGGCGGCATCGCGATGGGCGCCGACGCGCGACGCCTCGCGCGCGGCGATTGGCGCAAATTCGCGCACCGCCGCCAGATTGTGCGCCTCGACCGCATGATGCACCAGGCGGCCTGTGGAGACGTCGCCATTTTCGAGCAGTGCCGCCAGCGCACGCTGGTTGAACTGCCGCCTGTGCGACGTCGTCAGCATCATTTCGATGGCGCGTCGCGCGATGTCGTGGCGGAAGGCGTAGCCGTCGCCCAGATCGTCAAGCAGGCCGTTGGCGACACACTCGGCCAACTGGCCGGCGCTGGCGACGCCGCACAGGCCCTGCAGGGCCCAGGCGTCGGCGCGGCGCGGAAACACCGACACCGCGTCGAGCATGGCCCGGGCGCCAACCGACAGCCGCTCGGCCCTTGCCAGCACGGCGTCGCGCACGCTTGCCGGCAGCGCCGTTTCGTTTTCGGCCGACAGCAATTCGGTGACAAAGAAGGCATTGCCTGCGGTCGCCCGGTAGATGGCGTCGCCATCGCGGCCGGCCGCATCGGCGAGCGACAGCACGGCCGCCTGGCTGAGCAGCGGCACGTCGATGCGCGCCACGCTGCCGGCCGGGATTTCGCCCAGGGCGCGGCGTACCCGCATCTGTCCCTCGCTGCGGTCGGTGCGCGCCGTCAGCAACAGCAGGATGTGGGTGTTGACGATACGCCGGCCGAGGAAGCGCACGAAATCGAGCGTCGCATCATCGGCCCAGTGCAGGTCTTCGATGATCAGCAGGCACGGCCCCTTGGCCGCAAAAGCGTCGAGCGCATCGGAAAACAGCGGCAGTCTCTGCCCATGCCGGGCGTCGATTGCGCGCGGCAGCGCCCATTGCGCCTCACGGGCCAGATCGTAAAGCGGCCCCAGCGGATCGGGGATCGACAGATCCTCGCAAGCGCTGCGCAACGTCGCCGCGCTCTCTCCGACACGGGCCGCGAATGCCTCGACAAGCGCCGTCTTGCCGGCGCCGGCCTCCCCGGCCAGCACGGCGACGCGGCCATGGCCGCCTATTGCATCGCCAAGCAGGCTCTCCAACTGCTGCAGCTGCGTCTGCCGTTCCAGAAGCATCATTATCATCGTCTCATACGATCGGAGTTTTCCCACCATGGCGGGCCGCTCACGATTAGCCCGTGAAGAAAGCGACGCAATGTGACTTTGCACACATTGCCGTGCCTCTTTCCACAAAGAACGACGCCAATATAGGGAATCGTCCCGCCAAATATGGGGAATCGTTCCGATGCGCGGGCCGGGCCGGCGTGGTCAACGTCCAGCCGCGCTCCGATCGAGCGTGAACCAATGGAAAAGGAAACCTTCCATGCCTCGCTACCTGATTGAACGCACATTTCCGGACGGCCTCAACATACCGATGACCGACATCGGCGCCAGCGCGGTGGGCGGCGTCGTCATGCGCAATGCCGAAAAGGGCGTCACCTGGATCCAGTCCTTCGTCACGCCCGACAAGAAGCACAGCTTCTGCATCTACGACGCGCCGACGCCCGAAGCTATCCGCAGCACCGCTCAGAAAAACTCGCTGCCGGTCGACAAGATCACGGAGGTGCGGGTTCTTGACCCTTACTTTTACCTCTGATCCTGCGTTCGGTCGCCACGGTGATGAGCATCAAACTGTCCTTCGCGGCCATGGCGAACTGCCTGATGGCCTGCCGCTCGGTGGAATCGGGCCTGTCCTGGGAAAGACCGGCCGGCCAACCTCCGTGCTCGGCCGTCTATGGCGGTTCGCGTCGAAGCTGCCTGCGTATCTGTCTGAAAGGCGGCGCTTGCCCCCGGAAGGCGACTATCTGAGGCGCGACATCGGGCTATCGGAGCGGGACGTCCCGCAGGAATATTGGCAATATTACTTTTGGGATCGTTGATTTTTCACGGTTTTTAAGGGCTGCGGCCAAAGCCCGGCAACGGAAGCCGCATCGCATGAACCGGGACGGACAAACCAAATCCTAAACCAACGCCGCAGCTTCGGGCAGCCTGATCGGCCGCCGTCGCCTCGAGCGTCAACAAACGGACGGAAGACCATGACCATAACTCTTTGGACGACACGCTTCGCGGCTTTCGCCGCCATCTCGATCACGGCGGGTGCGGCCGCCCAGGCGCACGACGCCAACCCGCTGGCCGAAAAGGTGCGCGCCGCCAACAGCCGCTTCGAAAATGTGGCAGCCGCCACTGCCGAAGGCTATGCCCCCATCCCTTGCGCCAGCGGCATCACCGGCGGCGCCATGGGCATCCACTATGTCAACGGCGCCTATCTCAAGGACGATGCCGTCGATGTCGCCAAGCCCGAAGCGGTGATGTACGAGCCGACGGCCGACGGCAGCCTGAAGCTGATAGCGGTCGAATACATCACCTCGAAGGGCCCGGCCTCGCTCGAAGGCCAGCTGTTCAACTTCAACAGCGCCCCCAATCGCTACGGCCTCGGCCCGTTCTACGAATTGCATGTCTGGGCCTGGAAACAGAACCCGACCGGCGCTTTCGCCGACATGAACCCGAACGTGTCCTGCGACGCGATGAAGGGGATGTGATCTTCCCCATGTGACACCTCTGGCATCGGACACCCGGTGCCTGGCCATCCCCCTTGGCGGGGAGGGGCGAGCGAAACGCCGACCGGCTCCCCAGTCTTCCCCGGCGTTCGCTCGCCTTTTATGCCGCCCTCGTCGCCAAACCCAACGCTGTGATGTACGGGCCGGTGGCCACGGAAGGCGTTTCCATCTCCCTTGTGGCGTTGTGACCGCAACTATGCTATGCTTATCGCCATGGTGCTGATTTGCGCCGATAACCCGCCGCCGAGGCGGGTTTTTCGTTTTCCTAGGTGATTCTCTGCTGTTTGCTTAACGACGCTTCGGCTTGGCGCATCCGTTCTACGCCGCCTTCAGCCGCACCATTTCGGCCTCGTCCGCTCCACCCGATAGGAACACGCCATCAACACGCTGGTGGCGCGGAAATATCCGGCGCAATCCGGTTCAACGGGGCGAACATGGCTGACCAGCTACAGCACATAGACGCGGTGCTATTGATCCTTGGCTACAGGGGCGACCCGTCGCAGATCACGCGGTTGCGACGCCAGCCCAGCCGCTTCCGCCAGGGCGAGCTTTACCGGTTGATCCTGAAGTGCGAGGCGGAAGGCAGCAAGACCAACAAGGAACGGCCCGGCGCATTGTCGCAATGAAAGGCTCGGAACCGTCGCTTGTCGAACGGGTAAAGCAGTGCGTCAATAACGCCACGGTCCGGCGGCGTCGCAAAAACAAAAGCAGCGGGCAACCTAAGCCGCCCGCCGCTCATTAACGGTCCGTTAGGCCGCTTTCTCAAATGCTGTCTTGAACACAGCGTTCGTGACAAGGAGCTTTGTCCATGCCGCACTCTTGGCTTCGATCACCAATAGAAGGTCCTCTGGACCGAGAATGGTTTTCACCCGATCACGGAGCTGCGCAGCCGTACCCGGATAATCAACCCACCATACTGTTTCGAGGATTCGGCCCCGGTTTACCACCAGCGCCTTCAGGAAGTCGTCCATCTCCTTGTGAGACGGACGAGGCCCATTCAAGTCGTATGTGAGAACGAAGTTCGCCATTTAAGCAGCCCTCCGCTTCAATGCGGCAACATGTTCGGCACCTTCGTGTTTTCGTCCTTTGAGAACGTCATTCACGCGGCCCGGATTGACGGCGTAGACGGCGGCAATGTGATGCTGATATTGCCCAGCCCAATGACGTAGCCAAACGTCGACTGCATCATCATATGTAAGCTGGTATGGTGGTTTGTTGTCTGTCGTCATTATCCTAAACTCCTTTTAGGACGCTTGGACGACTTGACAGCGAGTCGATTGCGAGTAGGGTCCCGCCTGTACATACCGACTAGCCGCAAGCCGTCCAAAGCACTGCGGTTACCGATACGGAGCCGGGGTTGCGAGCCCCGGCTTTGTCGTATCAGGCGAGAGGATGTATCCCCTCACGGAATGGATAAGAGTCTCGGGTCGGGCTGGAGTCAAGGCAGCGCCAAGCATACCCTGCCACAATATATTGTAAGGGCGAAAAAGATCTGTATATTCAGAGGCTTGGTTGGTTCCTCCCACCGCGCCTATTTTTGCGATCTTTGCATATTTTTCTCTCCTATAACCTGATTCTGGTCGACTCGTCTAGATTGTGCACTGCACAAACTACAACCTGATTCGACGCGAACCTAGCGTTGCCAGTACCCAGCCCAAACGCGGCTCACTGCATGATTGAGCGCGACGCCAGGCAGGGCATTGGCATTTCCGCCATTTGACCCGCGACGGTGATCCTCAAGCCATGCGGCCTGATTGGCGTACTGGTGGAGGTAGCGGTGCGAAACGTGGTGGTGCTGGCCAGCGCCCATGCGACGCAGGCGACTGAAATAGCTTTCCACCATGTTCGTATGTTTGCCGTGGCAGCCGCTGTAGCTTTCCGAATGGTTAATGCGGGTCGACGCAAATTCGCCTTCCAGCACGCCCCAACGGCTCGCCTCGCGGCAAACAGCTTGGTGCCAGCCAACATGCGCGCGGGCAACGTCCACGCCTTCGGCTTCGCGGTGGCCTATGAACGTCAACGTGCGCCAGTGCGCTCGCGCACTGCGATGACAACGCGGCGGCGGCCTGACTGGTTCGCTTTCACGCGACGCCCTTGCGGTCCTCCACGCGGTCGCTGGGCGCACACGCCGCCGAAGTAAGCGGCGTCAATCTCGACCTCGCCTTCAAGGGTTTCGTTCTTGGCTTCAGCCGACAGGGCTTCGCGTAGCTCGTGTGAAGCACAAAAGCAGTCTCGTACTGCACGTCCAGATCGCGAAAACTGGACGGCCGACATGCCGCTCCGTTCCGGCGCATCCGTTTCTACTACGCCAAAGCACCGTCTGTGGCACGATCTTGCGGTACTGTGAGAAGGGGAAGCGCACCCGCACCTGCCCACCCTTTCTTAATGTGTCTCCGCTACACCGAAACCTTGGAAACAGGCGGAAAACGGAGAGACATCGGGGTGCGCTTTTCCGCGGCGACGACGGCCGGGCGGTTCTTGCCGCAGCGCTTGGCGCTGCGCATGGGGCCTTTGCTTGGCCGCATCGATGCGGTGCTGTTCACCGCCGACGAACGCGGCGAAGCCGGCCGCATGTCGCTGATCGCCTTTGCCATCCGCATCGTCAGCGCCGTCATCGCCTTCATCAGCCAGGTGCTGATGGCGCGCTGGATGGGCTCGTTCGAATACGGCATCTTCGTCCTCGTCTGGGTGACGATGGTCATCGTCGGCAACCTCGCCTGCCTCGGCTTCCACACCTCGGTCATCCGCTTCATCCCCGAATATCGCGAACGCAACATGCTGGCCGAGCTGCGCGGCATCGTGGTCGCCAGCCGCCTGTTCGTGCTGATTGCCTCAACCGCGATCGCCGGACTAGGCGCACTGGGCGTCTGGCTGTGCGCGAACTGGATCGAGAGCTACTATGTCATGCCCTTCATCCTCGGCCTGTTCTGCCTGCCGATGATCGCCATGGGCGACCTGCTGCAAGGCCAGTCACGCGCCAATTCCTGGGCGCTGTTTGCGCTGTCGCCAACCTATCTGGTGCGGCCGGTGCTGATCCTGGCGCTGATGGCGCTGATGCTGGCAATGGGCTATGCGCCCGACGCCAGGACAGCCATCTTCGCCTCGATCGCCGCCACCTACGCCACCACGCTCGGCCAGCTCATCGGCGTGACCACGCGCATGGGCAGGAATATCCCGGCCGGGCCGATGAAGGTGCATTTCGCCGAGTGGTTCATCGTCTCGCTGCCGATCTTCCTGGTCGAGAGCTTCTTCTTCCTGCTCACCAACGCCGATGTGCTGATGGTCGGCGCTTATCTGAAACCCAACGACGTCGCCGTCTATTTCGCCACCGTCAAGACGCTGGCGCTGGTGCATTTCGTCTATTTCTCCGTCAAGGCCGGCGTTGCCCAGCGTTATGCGCAGTTCACCCATGGCGAACCGGAAAAGCTCGCCGCCTTCGCCCGCGAGACCGTGTCGTGGACGTTCTGGCCGTCGCTGCTGATGGCGCTGCTGGTGCTGGCGCTCGGCGAACCGATGCTGGTGCTGTTCGGGCCCGAATTCACCGCCGGCTATCCGCTGCTGTTCCTGCTGGTGTTCGGCGTCGTGGCGCGCGCCGCCGTCGGCCCTTGCGAAAGCCTGTTGACGATGAGCGGCAACCAGAACATCTGCGCCGCCGTCTATGCCATGACGCTGGCCTTCAACATCGGCCTCAACGTGGTGCTGATCCCGCTCTTTGGCCTGTGGGGGGCGGCGATCGCCACCAGCCTCGCCATGGTCTTCGAGGCCAGCGCCCTGTCCTTCACCGTCTGGCGCAAGCTCGGCATCGTCATGCTGATCTTCGTGCCCGCTGCCGAGGGAGCCGCCTGATGGCCGCCATCCCGCTGATCGAGGAAACCAGCGGCGGCCCGGCCGGCGCAATGGTGTCGGGCCTTGCCGGCCTGGCGCGCGACGCCGATCCGGCGCATCTCGAGATCCTCGCCAACAACCGGCCGCTGCGCAAGCTGGCGATCTATCCGGCTTCGGCCGGCTTCGAACTGGTCGAGGAACTCGACTATCTGTGCACCCGCACGATCGAGCCCAACGTCTTCTTCAACCCGCGCTTCCTGGCGCCGGCCATGCCCCGGCTGGAAGATCGCGAGGTCAAGCTGGCGGTGATCCGCGACGGCGACGAATACCGCAACCGGCTGCGCCTGCTGGTGCCGTTCTCGGTCGAGCGGCCGGCCGTGCCGCTCGGCGTTCCGGTGATGCGCACCTGGTCGAGCCCGTTCGGCCCGATCGGCACACCGCTGGTCGACCATGACGACCCGATCGGCGTCGTCGAGGATTTCTTCGGCATGCTATCGCGGCCGCATCTCAAGTTGCCGAAGGTCTTCGTGCTGCCCGACATGCGCCTCGACGGCCCGTTGGCCAGCGTGCTTGCCACCGTTGCCGAGACGCGCGGCCTGACAATGGTCACCACCGGCAAGGCGGACCGGCCGGTGCTTGAAAGCACGCTCGAAGGCGAAGCCTATCTGAAGGCGTCGCTGCGTTCGCACCATTATCGCGAGTTCCGCCGCCTGAAGCGGCGCCTGGGCGATCTCGGCAAACTGGAACATATCGTGGCGCGTGGCCCCGACGAAATCCGCCACGCCATCGAAAGTTTTTTGACGCTGGAAGCCGCCGGCTGGAAGGGCCGCGAGCGCACCGCCATGGCCATCGACCGCTACCGCGCCGCCTTCGCTCGCGAGGCAGTGCACCGGTTGGCCGAGCAGGATCTGTGCCGGATCCATTCGCTGACGCTGGACGGCCGCACCATCGCCTGCCTGGTCGTCTTCGTCGAAGCCGGCGTCGCCTACACCTGGAAGACCGCCTATGACGAGACGCTGGCGACCTATTCGCCGGGCACGCTGCTGATGATCGAGGTGACCAGGCAGCATCTCGACGACCCCAACATCATGATGACCGATTCCTGCGCCGTGCCCGACCACCCGGTGATGAGCCGGCTGTGGAGCGAGCGCAAGCCGATGGGCTCGCTGGTGATCGGGCTGACGCCGGATGCCGACCGCCTCGCCCGCCAGGCCGCCTCGCAGCTGCATCTCTACCGCGAGACCCGCAACATGGCCCGTCTGCTGCGCAACCGCGTGAAGAGTTTGCTGGGACGGCGATAGCCACTGGATCAACGGCAAGACACCAGCTATGGCTCCGGCGGCAATTTCGGCCGGCCTTCACGACAAGCCATCCTGATGATCAGAACCTTTTTGCGTCACGCCGGTCCCCGTGCGGCCTTTTTGCTGCTTGCGCTGCTGCCTGTCCGCGCCTGGGCCGATAGCTGTCCCGAGGATTGCAGCGAGCCCGCGCCGTCCATCAACATCTACAGCCACACCGCCGCCGGCCATCTCAGCCCGGCCACGCTGGGTGCACTGCCGCGCGTCTATGTGCCGAACCGCCCCTCCAACAGCGTCACGGTAATCGACACCATGACGCTCAAGGAAGTCGACAGGTTCCCGGTCGGCAGCAAACCGCAGCACGTCGTGCCGTCCTGGGACCTGAAGACGCTCTGGGTCGCCAACAATGGCACCGGCAAGAACGGCAGCCTCACGCCGATCGACCCGATGACCGGCAAGCCCGGCCCGCAGATCGCCGTGGACGACCCCTACAATTTGTATTTCATGCCGGGCGCGGCCATCGTCGTCGACGAAGCCCTGGAGCGGCTCGATTTCCGCGATCCCGACACCATGGCGCTGAAGTCGAGCCTGCCGACGCCCACTTGCCCCGGCATCAACCACGCCGAATTCTCGGCCGACGGGGCCTACGCGATCTTCACCTGCGAATACGACAATGGCGGATTGGCAAAGATCGACCTGAAGAACCAGAAGGTGCTTGGCCATCTCGACTTCTCGAAAATGGGCATGCCGCAAGACATCCGCCTCTCGCCCGACGGCAAGGTTTTTTACGTCGCCGACATGATGAATGACGGCGTGTTCCTCGTCGATGGCGACAGTTTCAAGGAGATCGGCTTCATCCCGACCGGCATCGGCGCCCATGGCTTCGTCGTCAGCCGCGACGGCAAGCGGCTCTATGTCTCGAACCGGGGCTCGCACAAGATGGAGCAGGGCCAGGCAAAGGGACCGGGCAGCGTGAGCGTGATCGACTTCGCTACCCGCGCGGTCGTCACGCAATGGCCGATCCCCGGCGGCGGCAGCCCCGACATGGGCAACGTCAGCGCCGACGGCAAACAACTATGGCTGTCCGGCCGCTTCGACAGTGCCGCCTACATGATCGACACGACATCAGGCGCGGTGACCAAGTTTCGGGTTGGCTCAGAGCCGCACGGCCTGACGGTGTGGCCACAGCCGGGGCGGTATTCGCAAGGGCATACGGGGAATATGCGCTAAGTCCGTGTTCGAGGCGCGGCTCGAACGCAAAAGGTCGCAAGGGCAACCGCCCATCGGCCGGGACCCGGAACGAGCAGGGGCTTTCCTTGGACACCGCGAAGCTGTAGCTCCACACACTGGTTTCGGATACCGCCAGAAGATGAACCTCCGCCGCATCGTCCTCATCGTCGCGCTTCTCAATCTTGCCTATTTCGGGATCGAGTTCGCTGTGGCGCTCGCCATTGGATCAGTGTCCCTGTTCGCCGACAGCATCGACTTTCTTGAAGATGCTTCCGTGAACCTCCTCATCCTGCTCGCACTTGGCTGGTCTGTGCGCTCCCGTGCGCGGGTGGGGATGGCATTGGCGCTCATCCTTCTCATGCCGGGTCTGGCAACGCTCTGGACGGCTTGGGAAAAGTTCAACGTGCCGGTGCCGCCGCAGCCTATCGCCTTGACCTTGGCGGGACTTGGCGCTCTCGCCGTCAACCTGTCCTGCGCCTACATGCTGGCCGCGCACCGGCATCGTGGCGGCAGCCTCACAAAGGCGGCCTTCCTGTCGGCCCGCAACGACGCCTTGGCCAACATCGCCATTATTGCCGCAGGGTTGGTCACGGCCTTGCTCTGGCATTCCGCGTGGCCCGATTTGGCGGTGGGATTGGGGATCGCGGTCATGAACGCCGACGCGGCCCGGGAAGTGTGGGAAGCTGCCCGTGAAGAACACCGTGCGGCGGCCTGAGAGCACGTAGAGCTGGGCTACCGGCCGCCGCTGATTGGCGCTATCGCTGTCATTCGCAGCAGCCGCGGTTGGCTCTGTGTTCGAGGCACTGTTCGAACCCGGAGGGTTCGCAAGGGCGACCGCCCGTCGGCCGGTCAGGCCGCCCCATCGGAGCCCGTGACCGAAGCGAACTGGCGTGAGATAAAAAATGGTGCCCCTAGCCGGGACGGCGGGGGATTTCGAACCAGCACACCGACCGGAGTTTTACCTTTGAAGGCCAAGGGTTTAGAAGGCGTCGCCCCAAGGCGCCGAGAAACTCGGTGTACCTCTTTGGTAGCTCGTCGGTGTACCTTGGTCAAGGCTAAAGCCGAGCAAAGGTGGCCGGCACCAGTCCCGTGCCGCCCCTGCATTACATGTCACTTTGAGGGAAGGTTGCCGTCTTTCGGGGGGAGGATACCCTCTGCAACCAACAACTTCTCCTCCTCGGCGGCAAGCTCCTCGATCCTCGCGAGTGTCTCGTCGTAAGCGCGAACAAATTCCTCTTGCTCTTGATCAATCGCGGTACTCACCCCAGAGGCCCGCGCAATAGCGGCATTGCCGAGAATGTCCGCGTATCGCTGAAGCTTTTCTGCGAGAAGTTGCTGACGCTTTTTCAGGTCACCATATTTCGTATATTCTTCCATTATATTAAAAGTCCTCTCTGTTAGGCAAAGTCGCCAACTGCCCATGTAGGAAGCGGACTTTATACTTCAACCCTTTCGAGAACGAGAGGCAAAAAATCGGGGATGGCTCTCGCCGACGCCCAAATCGCGCTCTCTCCAGCATGTCTTCGAGGTGGCGAAGATCGCTGAGAGGGGTAGGGGAGTTCCCATCGACACGAAGGCGCTCCACCCCGACCTCGCCCGCGATTGCGTCATCTCCTCGCCTTTCAGGACGGCATTGGCGGCCCCACGCACAAAGGTTTGCGCCTTGCTGGCCTGATCCAAGGCAGGGCGCACCGAGGACCATCTTGTGGCGCACCGCTAGCCCGACCGGAGCCAGACTGCTACCAGAGCGGAGTCATGAGCAACGCACTATGCTCACAATCGGCACCTATACAGAAGCCGAACGGGCAAAATGACCGAGGTTTGACACACCCCTGTCTCGATGGACAGCGACTCGACGCACAGGCGCTACAGCCCGCGCTGCAACAACTCCTTGTGGAGCTGTGTTAGCCACCTCCAAAGGCGCAATCTTATTCTGCCGAGGACAAGCAGATCAGAAACCCGTCGGGATCAGCGATGTAGCCCTGCCGCAAGCCAAAACTCATGGTCACTGGCTCTCTAACGATTAGGGCCTTCCCTCGTAACCGATCAAACTCTTCGTCAACATTTTCAACTCCAAACTCGATAAAGATTGAGCGCCCCCGAGGGGCCCTTTCCTCTGCCGGCAAATCCCTATCGTGATGAAGAATTATATCTATGCCGCCTGCTTGAACGGAGGCGACATCTTCATTCTCAAACCGAGAAAAATTGACTTTCAGTCCCAGCAGCATGGAATAAAAAGCGAGGGAATCTTTCACGTCCGAGACATATATGACCACGTGCGTCATGTGCATAATACTACCTCACAGAGATAACCCGTCGCGCAGCGGAGTTGCCTCGCATAAGACATTGTGCCTATGTTGTCCCCCTAAGGAATTTCGCAGTTTCAACACATAACTACAAAAAGAACCGGCAGAGGAGGGATCGATGTCTAAAACGCTATCGACCATAGCAGCTTTTTCTATCATGTACTCTCTGGCAATTGGCCTCGCACACGGAGCGCCCGCGATTGAGGCTACTAGCAAATCGGCGACAGTTGTGGAGCGAAGATTTGGCACCACCACGCAAACCGACTTCCTTACAACTATTATGGCAAATCAGCCGGGAGTGAACGGAGAGCCCATCCTATCGCTTGGATTTCCAGATAGCCTGTCCGGCATATCTGCAGTCACGAACGAATATCTTCCGGAGCCGTTATACGTAGGATCGCCACTCATACAAACTAAAGGAGTAATTCTAGTCGGAAGAAGGTTGTTCATCTCTGACACTGGCAAGGATGGGAAGCATAAAGAACGGGCAACAATATGGAAATTCGATTTAGACTCCAAGTCCTTGGAAATCTTCTACCGAGGCCCGCTGCTAGAAACCTCTAAATGGCTTGCTTACTCACCCGGCCAAGGCGCTTTAGGGCCAGAAATTATCATCTCCGACTTAGGTGTTGAGCCGACGCCCCGGCAACCCGGCACTGGCGAAGGTGCAAAGGTATTTGCAATCCCCCTAAATCAAGACGGCACGCCGGGCGAGCCGCGAATAATTTTCAGCGGACCGCCTCTCCGAAGCCCCGAGGGAGTGGCAGTGGTAGGCGATTCAATAGTGCTCGCCGACTGGGCCGCTGGTCAAGAAATGAGTCGCCCTGAAATGCCGACGGAAAAATTTCGGCGTGGAAAGATATTCAAAATACCGCTCGCAGGTGGCACTCCAGTAGAGTTATTTCCAGAACATGAGTGGGTTATAGTAATTGGCGTCGATGCGTTCCAAACTCCAGAAAGAAAGTTTGTCGAATTCATTGACATCGGATCGGGGAGACTTGATGAATCCGGACGATCGCCCCTTCCCTATGAGGGGACGCCCGAGGTCTTTCGATCAGAAGTGATATCAGAATCGCCTCTGGAATTAGGTCCTCCGGAACGAATTCTGGTGACCGAAGATAGCGCAGTCGCGCTCAAAATTGATGGGATGGCACCAGGTTACCGCCTAAGTGTAACTCCAAGCGGCACCACGCGGTTCGGCGATGAATCAGTGGTAAAAATGTTCGACAATGAAGACTTGCAGCGGTCAGGCGGTCTGGCTGCCGTGATTTTGCGAAGCGATGTAAGTCTCGCAAATGTGAGCGTAAATGCACGTATACTGGAGGGAGACACCGAGGTCTCAACATCAGAATTTACATTTCAGAAGCCACTTCAATGGAATGGCCCTCTCGCTCATCCGAAAAAGGACTCCGCGATAGCGCGGGGCCATGCGCCTTTGATGAAAATAGGCGCAGACGGAACTACCTCGTCAATATTCGTGTTTCCTTTCGCGGGGGGCACGCCCGGCATTCTCTGGCGAGGCGCTCCCCTGTCCCAGCCGATAGGCACCCAAGCCACAACTGACGGTGAAGCTATTTATGTCACCGACCAATCCGCCGGGCCGAACGAGACAAGTGGTATTTTCTCGGTTAGGACCCCGTCTGAAGGTGAGCTCAATCGAATGTTCAATTTGCGATGAGCCGACTTCGCTTTCGCCTTAGAGACCGGTTCTTAATGGCGCCGGCGAGGCTGGCGCTCATTCATTCTCTATGGCGTTGATGACAAAAGGCCCCGGCACGTCGCTGCACCGGAGCCCGCTGGATTGTTGTGATTGTGCTGGTTAGCCGAAGTCTGGATTTAGCGGCTACGGACCGCTGCATCCCAGTCCTCGGCCGGGGTTTGGGCGTCGCCTAGTGGTGGAGCGGCGGGCGATGCTAGGCCCGGAGCTTTCGCACCCCCGTCAGCGCGGCTGGACCAGCGGGCGGGGTGTCGTCGGCAGGGAAGTAGACGGGCTTGTCTTTGTAGGCATTGGGGCATGTCACGGTGTAGTTGCCCCGCCCGTCATGGGAGACGCGGTAGAGATGGGCGTCTCTCCTCCTTAGAACCCTCGCCTGCCATTCGAGAAAGGCTCGGGGCTGGTGAAATGTCGAGGGCATCCTTAGCCGACGCGGACGATGCCGGCGCGGACGGCGGCCCCAAAGGACATGGCCTGCTTGCCTGGGACCCTAACGCTCCACTCGCCGCTGTTCTCGTTGAGCGTAAGCGCCTTGCGTTCCTTCGCCGGCATGTCTGCGAGCAACGCCTTGAAGCTTGCGGGATCTTGGTAGGGAAGCGTTTCCATCCGACCCAAAGCGGCGTTGCCGAAGTGGGCAAGTTTTTCCCTGTCGTTGTGGATGGTGGCCATGCGGGCTTCACGAAGCTCGGCAGGAGAGAGCGTCTCCAACAACATGTCCACTGACGCCACGCCACCCGGAAGGGCGTTCAAGACGGAATTGGCCTGGACGACGAAGCCTTCGACAATCGCGCCCACGGCGTCTTCGGTGACGCCTTCTGGAACGCTGCTTTCAACGTCGCCAGTCTCGGCGGCCTGCCAGATACCCGTCTCCACCGCTTCGGCCCCGAGAGAGCCCGCGAGGGCTCCCATGATGTCGGCCGCGAGGTCGGTTGCGTCGGGCTGGCATGTGCCTTCGGGAGCCTCGCCCTTCGTCTGCTGTTCGCCCTGCTGGTTGCCTGCCGGGGCGGCGGTCTTACCCCCGACAGGCCCATCAAAACCCGGCGGCAGCAATCCGGCGGCCCGTGCAGCCTCTATGGTGGTCTCGCCGACGCCGGGGATGATGACGTTGCCGGGGCGGACTTGGCGCTCGGTCATCACGGTGCGGGCGCTAAGGTCTTTCGTGAGCTGCCGGCCGTCGCCGTGGGTGTCTACCTGAACCTTGCGGCTGGTCTGAACGGAGGGAGCGGCTGCGGGTGTGATACGCGCCTGTTCGGCGGCCGCCTGTGCGTCTCGGGCGGTGTCTGCTGTGATCTGAAAGTCGGCGTAGTTTGCCATGAGTGTGTCTCGCTTTTCTTCGGGGTGTTATTGGGGTTTTTGGTTATCGGTGAAACGGTTCGTGGAGAGGCGCTAGGCGTGGACGGTGCTTTCCTCCGTCCAGTTGGTCGAAGCCCCAGAAAGGGCCTCACCAGTCGGAAACGGGGAGTATTTCCTGCGCCTCGCCACCTCGGTCTGGGTGTCGATCCAATCCTCTCCGGCCCAAGCCGAGAGCTTGCGGTCACGCTTGATGATTGGAAGGCCGTCGCGGACGATATGCATTCGGGTGTCTGGGTCGAAGCCCTCGCGGATGAGAAGGCGGGCCAGCGGCCCTAGAGGGTCTTTGGGGCTCTTGCGTCCGTTGAAGTCGATGGCGTGGCTGCTGTGCCGTGCGCCGTATGTGCCGAACAGTTCAACGGTAAGGGTCGCGGCGGGGACGCCGTGAGTAAGTGTGGAGATACCTTTGCTCCTTTCGAGCGGTGCTAGTGGGTGGGCTTGATCGTCACGGCCTCGCCCTACCTTGGGTCGAAGATGTCGTGGGCCGTCTTGTAGGAAGTGGACCCTCTCGCCGGGGTCTCGGGCGGGGGCCGAGTGTTGACAGTGAGGTGGTTGAAGGTGGGCTCGGGGGAGAACCGTTCGGGCAAGTGCGCCAGGGCGGCGTCTATCGTTTCCTGCGTGATCCCGTGGTCTTTCACATGGCCGCTATGCATCAGGGGCAGAGCGACTTTTGACAGGTTGCCGCGGAAGCCGACGATGGACGCGATGTTGAACCACTTCCCCTTCCGTGCACGGCGCTGCTGTAGGGACCAGCCAAAGGCCCTGCGGTCCACAATCACGCGGTAGCTGGGGCCAATGGTGGCGACCACGGCCCGATAGTTGTCAGACCACTCACACGTTTCGTAGATGCTCATACGGTGGCGGCCTGTCGGACGATGGCGAGATCATGCCGCTTGCTGTAGCGGTCGCCGGCCTTCCTTCCTTGGAGCCGAAGATTAGTCGTGCGGAGGTCTAGGCGGTTGCCGTTGACGTTCCGAACGTACTCTCCGGGTTTCGCGTCCATGATGATGCGAGCGACAGTCACGAGAGTTCCTGCGGCCCACGCTCTGACAGAAAACTGCATGTTGTCCGTGGCGGTGCCGTCCAAGACGACGGCCCATGAGGCGTTCTTTATGCGCTCTGGCAAACTGTCGAAGGCCGATCGCTCAACCTTGGCGAAAAGCATTCGGCCTCGCTTCCGGTCATTGATCGGAACGAGAACGACTTCGCTCAACGCTCCCCAGCGGCGGTGGTCGTTCGGGATCGTTTGGTAGGTCTCTGGGCGGCCTGGGGTCGGTCCGCCCGGTTTTGTAATGTTCGTCATTTACGGGGTCCAAAAAATTAGAGAGAGGGTCGCGAGCGGCGGGCGCTCGGGCGGCCTGAAGTGGGCCTACGGGGCGGTGGAAAACAGAGAGTGACAGACACACGCGTGTTCGCGGACGGGGATGGGACAGTGGATAAAAGGAGACACAGGACGCCGGGCAAACAGTGGAACAGGCTGTAATGCCGGTCGCGGTGGAGAGCCCACACACCCGGTTTTCAGGGCTTCGGAGACACCCGGAAGCCCAAACAACTCGATGCGTGTTTGGATGAAGGACCTTTTCAGCGTCCTGTGTCGAAGATTGCAGAACAAGCCGACCCCCGCATTCGGGAGACCTTGGCTCTTCTGGCGAAGAGAGGGAATGAGTGGTGCCCGACGTTACGGGAACCAAAAAGGTAGAGGGCACAACACCGCTCGGTGGCTGGTGAGGTGCAACGCTCATAAATATGTATTGGTATGTGACCGGGAGGGCATTCCTAGGGGAAGTCGTATTCACCCGTTCGGTATGTGACCGGAGGGGCCTTTCCTGAAGGGGGTGGTAATCCCGCCAACGCAAGACACCATGAAGCATGTATCGCCAACCGGAGGGGCCTTTCCTGAAGGCTGTCGTAATCCCCACAAGCATGGACAGGTGACCGGAGGGGCCTTTCCTAAAGGGAGGGGTAAATCACTCATCACAAACATGTACCGGCAACCGGGGAGCCTTTCCTGGGGTGTGGGGCAATCACCCACAAGCATGTATCGGCAACCGGAGAGGCGTATCCTAAGTGAAGGGGCAATCACCCTCACGCACATAATCCACATAGGGCAAGCCGGCGGGCCATTCCTAAGTTAGGCGGTAATTGCCGGCTGCTCTGCAATAAGCATGTCTAGGACACGTTTGGGGGGTCGGGCATTCCTGAAGGAAGGGGTAATTGATTTCCCGACCGGTCAAGCCGCAGAGCGCCGCTCGGGTCTAGACGGTACATTCTACCTCCCGGACCCTCCAAGCCACTAAAACACCCCGACCAGTCGAAGAAGAGACCCTCGGAGCCGGACTGCGGTCACTCTTTAGAGCAGCGCTGCCGCACGGTCCCAATACTCCCCTGCGTTGGCAATTTGATTGCCCCATGCGCCGGTGTGAGGAACCACCACGAGATTTGTTTTACCTATCACTACCGGTTCAAACTCTTGGAGAGCATCCCTGAGTTTGACACGAGGTCGCTTAAGGTGGGCTCGAATGGCATTGTAAGTCGACACGCCCAAGCAGACCGCAATTCGTGGGCGCAATATTTCTATTTGCGGTACGGCGTATCGTTCCGCGCAGTAGCGCAGATGGTCGAATGGGATTCGGGCCGTCATCCTCCCCGGTTTCGCGAATACGAAAAGATCGGTCGCGTAGGTATCGTGGAAGGCCATCCCGAAATGGTGCCTAAGCCGCGCTTGAAGGTTGATGTTGGACGGCAGCCACGGGATCTGTCCGAGATCGGCCTGCTCCTGATTTGTTGGCCCGCCGAGATTGTCCGCAGAATTCCAGTCCTGCCCGATTATCATTACTGGGCTGTTGACCCTGTGCGCCGATATCGTCCACGGCACCACGTAGTCGTGCTGGTCATAGATACCGCCATGGAATTCCGCGAAGCCTCGATGAGGCGGCAAACAATCTAGCCGCCGAGCTCTCGCCAACTCCGCAATTCGCCGCCGCTTGGACATCGCTTTTCTCTCCCGCGACGCAGAATGAAGTGCTTCCGCCCTACTTCCCCCTAGTAGCAAGCGCTCTCTCGGTCGTGGCCGGGCTCAATTCGCGAGCACCTTCTGCACGGTCGCCTTGCTGAAGCCGACTTGGGCGGCAATCTTGCGGATGCTCTCACCCTCGCCGCTTCGCCGGGCAATCTCGGCCCTGATCTCGGGCGTCACAGTGGCCGGCCTGCCTCCCGTCCTGCCCTCGGCCTTCGCTTTGGCAATGCCTTCCATCTGCCGCTCCCGCCGCAACGCTGTTTCAAACTCGGCAATACTGGCGAGGATGCCGAAGACCAGCCGGCCTGTCCGCGTGGTGGTGTCGAGCGATGGGTCGTCCAGTACCTTGAAGCCCACGCCCTTCGCGTTTAGGCCCTCGACAATCTCGTGTAGGTGCGCCGCAGAGCGGGCCAAGCGGTCCAGCTTGGTTATGATCAGCGTGTCCCCCTCTCGAACGTAATCCAGGCATTTGGCGAGTTCGGGGCGGGCCTTGTCGGTGCCGGACCGCTTCTCCTCAAACAGCTTGGTTGCCCCCGCCGCCTTTAGCTTCTCAATCTGTGTCGCGTGGTCCTGCCCGGCCGAGCTAACCCGCGCGTACCCTACAATGGCCATGCTGTACCCTTTCCTCTAAGACATTGGTGGTCATATCAATAGTGGACGCAAAGTGTACAGTCAACAGCTAGTGTCCGGAATGTACACGTTTGTGGACAACCCGTGATGACGAGTAACCGCCCGTTGAGTGCCTCGACAAGAAGCACTCTCGCAGGAAAATGCCACGAGCCCCGGACGTGGGATATCGACCTATGGGGGGGTATTCCGCCGCATCGATTGTCGAATTCGCCCCCTTAGATTTTTTCGCGATTTTTGAGCGTCAAGTTAGGCCAACCCGGCCGCCAACCTAACCTCGGTGGCTACCGCCCCTCTGCCATTAAACCGAAGCTGATAGCTGACCTGAGAACCTTCCCGAAGTTTCTCCCATACCAATTCGTCCGCGCACCCTGCAGACCTGAGGAAAATACGGTCTAGGAAGCCCGGTGTTTCTATAAACCCATATGCTACGCGGAGCTGCACAATCGTTCCGGCAAAAAGGCCTTTGCTCGAAGCAGCGTTTTTTACCGGGAGTCGTGGCTTTAGCTTTTCGGGCATCTGCACTTTCATCTTCTCCAGTCTGCCGAGCGCGGATGCATATTCCGCCCGCTCGCCGCGAACGTAGTGAAACCGCGCCGAGTGCAGGTGCATAAGCAAGTTGTCATCCTCGGGGGTGTAGGCCCGCCGTAGAGGGGCTGCCAGTTCGTCCCGAAAATCGTCTGCTTCCGCCAAGAGCAACTCGAAAAGTGCTTGATGCAGGATTTTGCTATGTGGCTTCTCCGCTATGCCCTTCCGCAACGCGGCCTTCGCCTTTTCTGGATCTGAAGACGCCAGAGCCCGCGCGTACGTTGCCGCCACAAATTCGAGGCCCGGCTGAGAATCCAGGGTTCTCTCAAGCATGCCAATTCCTCGGTCGCCTATTTGCAGCACTCGGCGAAGACGGTAGTTCTCCTTTATGAGACCTTCGAAGTCCGGGGCGCGGCTCAAGCCTTTCGCTATCGCCTTCTGTGCATCTTCGGTAAGGCGAGCGATCTCTGCCTTGGCGCCGTCGTTCGGCAAATCGATAATCGCCTTCAGCCTGTCCTGTATTTCATCGATAGCTACCCGAGCCAAAAGGCTGCAGACGTAGGGGTCGCTATCACCATCCCTTGTGGCCTTTAGAATCGCTCTGGCTTCCGACCTAAGCGATCGGCGGGATAGAACATCCTTGGTTTGCTCTGCCTTGCGAGTCAGCAGCGACGCTCGCGTGTGAAAAATTGTTTTGTCGTTCGGCCGGAGCACCTGAGCCCGCGCCAGATAGTCGGCAGCGGCCTTCAGGTCCCCTCGATTGGAGTTTATCTCGGTGATAGCCTGTTGCTGCAAGATGAAGGTGTCGTTCCCTGAAATTCGTTCGGCTGCTTCCAATATAGAGCGCCTGTCTTCGATGTGCCCAGCCACGTCACGCAAATTCTTAAAAGAGAGCATTTTTCGCAGAGCCGCGTTATCAGACGTGTAACTCGTATTCATGTGCTCAATCATTTTCTTATATTGAGCGACTTGCTTGGATTGACTGTCCAAGATTCTTCTGAAAACTATATCTGCTATCTGCGGATGTCTCGCCCTGTATGCATAGTCGCGAGACGCAGGATCCATCTCTGTAAACACCATCCCTTGGAGGGGGCCTAGGAAGCGCTTCTCAAAATCTTTGAAGCTAATTCCCATAATTCGATGAACCAAGGTGGCCCTAATGGGAACGCGAAAACGGTTCAACGTGCATACCAGAAGGTACAACTCTTGAGCTTCTGTGAGGAGTACGCGATGGTATTCAACCACCAACAGGTCCTCAAGGAGCCGACCTTGGGTCGCTTCGTAGAGGGCAACTAAGAGCTGCTTATCAGCTAATTCTGTGAATGCCTTCTTGCGTACGTCTGGTGGTTCGTTCGCCAAAAGACCTAGCGAGCCGTTCTGATCGAGTTTGGAGATTAATGCCTCGATCTCCATGTCATCGAGGTTCCTGACTTCGTGGCCATATCTTATGCGATCTGAAAGAGGCTCTAACGTGTTTCCAAAGGCAGCATGCGTGTCACCCAGGATTGCGATAATCGGAATGCCAACCGCCTGAAGCCGTTCAAGCATCGGCTCCAGGGAAGGCACTTGATCGGCCGCATGGTCTACCACCAGAATGACGGGTAATCCCGTCAATTCGTGCAGCTCAATCAATGGGTCGGCCCGCAATATCGCACCCGGCGGAGCAAAGAGAACCAGCTTGTCATACTTCGTAGCCAAGTCGTGCGCCACGCGCCGCATCAGGACGGTTTTGCCAGAGCCCGCGACGCCACGAATCGTTATGAGATTGATTGTCTCCTCGGCCTTATCGAGCCCCAGCACACGTAGAACCAGAGTGGAATATAAGGTCCGCTCGATGTCGAAACTCTGCTGAATCGGCGCCCACGACTGGCTTTCGCCTTTGTAGAACAGCTCCGCAGACACCGTGCTAGTCGGCATCCCTTCTCTGACATGTTCAACGTTGTCCTTGAGGAAGGCTGACAGCGCGGGCGGCGCAGGAACGTTCCGCCTAAAATGTCGCTCGATTGAGGACCCCGATTGGGGCAACGCGGCAGAAAGGATGCGTGATACCTTCGGAATGTCTTGTTCAAGCCGCGCCATAAAGTCGCCGAAAGACGCTTGCACCGGAGACATTCGCCGGGCTGCGAGCAAGGCTGTATCGAACTGGTTTATCCCCGGAGAGACGAAATAATACATCGGCCGAGATGAGCCGGCGCCCTTCTCAACTGCGGCCAAGATCGCCTTTATGTGCGGGTCTCCCAATCGAGTCCCTATGAAGACGATAGGGTATTCCACCGCAAGGTCCTCAAGGCGTCGAAAAAGACGGCGCCGATTTGATTCAAAGTCGACATATGAGCTAGTTGTAAGTATCAGGGGTGCATCAGATTCGTAGAGATGATCAATGCTTCCGTGAAGCTTGAAGTAAGGAAGCGCATCCGGAACAGAGACCAATTCTTTTTCGATACTATTCTGATCCCGGTGAAACGCTATCAAATTTTGGAGTCGTTTGCTTTGTGCGGTGTAGCTATCCTCTACAAGTCTGTCGTAGTTAAGTGTAAAAATTGCCTTCCACCTAAAAAGCGGTAGCAATTTGTGCCCGGCAGAGGGGGAAAAGCCTTTGAATTGCTCGGCGACAAAGCGGTGCAGTGGTGCAAGGCCTGCTTCGTTCTCCGCTAATGTAGCGACCTCTTCCAACGAGCGGTCCTTGCACTGCCCGTCCAAATACCGGTCCGCTATCAAGTCTCGCAGATCATTCCCCAAAGGAATCGTGTTTGCTTGACCGGGTCGAGTGCACCCCCAATTGGCGCCCGCACCAAAAAATAGGATCGCTTCTCCGCGAGTGATAGCGTCAACTAGCGTATGTGGCAGTTCCAACCGCAAGCCCCTCCCGAATCGCCTTTTGGCCGCTACCGACAGTTAAGCGTGTGATTTGATCGGCATACCTAGTCGGACGTGAGTGGAGTTTCGCTGTGAAGTCCTGCAAAGTCGAGAGACGCATTCCATAATCGACAACACAAGGGCTGGTAGTTTTCCGAGCCGCTTTAGTGACCAGCGGAAGACCACGAAAGGTCGTCGTCAACTAACTTCAGCCAAAGCTCCCCCGCCCGACCAGCCCCCCGCCGTTCCGTCTTTCCTACCAACCCTAGCTACGAACGCCGGGCCGGCCGCTCGGGCCGCGCCTTCTTCATGGCGTCCATCGCCACCCTAAGCCGCGCCTCGTCGCTCCCGTAGGTCTCCCCCACGCCCCCGCTTGCATGCCCGAGGATCATGTCTTGGGTGGCCTTCGGAACTCCAGCCACCCGCAGGCGGTCTTTCATGTTGTGCCGAAGGGAGTGCACCGTGGCCTTGCGGTCTTTCACGATGGCCCGAACGTGCTTCATAAGGGCCGCTGACGCGCTCGTGGGGCCACTATCCCCGCCGTAGCGAGGGAACAGCAAGGCACCCTCTCCGGCCGCCGCCAGCGCGACCTTCGCCGCCTCTAGGGCTTCTCCCACCAAGGGGACCTTGCGGCGCGACGAGTGGGTCTTGAGACGCCGCCCCTCGTGCCACTGGACGCTGATATGGGGAAGCTCTCCCTCAACTATCACGTCAACAGTCCGGGCGCCTGTCACCTCTGCAAGCCGGCACCCAGTGCCCTCAAGGATGCGCCAGAGGTGCTTGAGGTCGTCGGCGCGGGATAGCGTGTCGATCCGTACACGGATGGCGGCAAGCTCCGCGTCCGTGAGAGACCGCCGCCGATCCTTCGCGGTCTCGGCTTCGTTGGCACTCCCGGCCACTAGGCCCATAAAGGGGTTCGCAATGTGGCCGAGGTCCATTTCTTTGAGAGCATGGTTGATGACTGCTCGCGTGTCATTGAGGTAGCGGTCGACGGTGTTTGAGCTGTTTATGACCCGGAGCATGTGGTCGAGTACTGCGCGGGCGTCAGCTCTCCGGAGTTCGGTTAGAAGAGGGTTCTTGCCAAGAGCGTCTCTCACGTAGCCGACTGCCCGCTCTACACGCTGCTCGTCCTTCTTTCTCGCCAGTTCGCTTGAACTGGAGCGTTTGGCACGGTCCTTTAGATAGAGCCGCTTGGCGTCCTCAAGCGTGGGAAGGGGGGCCGAGCCAAGACCCGAATGCAAGGCGGCGATAAGCGCTGTCTCGGCAGGGGCAACGTCGAGAGGATGGCCTGTTTCCGGGTCAACCGGGCGGCCGGCAGTCAATCGTTCTGCCACCGACGAACGGGCGAACCACTCGGCCTCACTTATGCTGGGCGGGTCCGGGTCGAAGCCAAAAGCCTTGATTGCGTCACGAGTTTTGGCGAAGTGGTCGAGAGGGGTCTCAATGCGCGCCGTGATTTGGCCTCGGGCCTCGGCGAGCCGGCGCTTCGCGTCAGTCAGCGTCTGCTCGGCAAGACCATGCACTCGGCCATACCGCTTAATCGCCTCTTGCTCGCTTTCCCCTAGAGGCGCGACCAGTTCACCCTTGCCGAGTATCTCACGGAGTGGAACGGGCACCTTGCGCCGATAGCGCCACGTCTGGCCGCGTTTCTGGACGTGCTTCAAGACCAGTCTCATTCGATTTGTACCCCTTGGTGTACCTAGAAGTGTACCTCGGGGAAAGCGGGAACCCTTGCAGTCCTTGGCTTTCAAGGTTTATCGGGTGGGAAGTGGTGCCCCTAGCCGGAATCGAACCAGCACTCCTTGCGGAACTCGATTTTGAGTCGAGCGCGTCTACCAATTCCGCCATAGGGGCTCAGGCCCAAAGGCCTGGATGGGCGCGGACTATACGGTTGGAGGCCTGTTCGTCAACTGGCCAAATGCGCCGCCGTGCCCTGCTTGCGGCAAAAGCCCGCCTTTCTGTTTCATGACGCTCCTGCCATTGTGCGGCGCGGAAAATCTTTCTAGACAGACGCGCATCAAAGCGCGTTGCGTCTGGGCAACCTGCATCCAGGAGAGCCGATGCTTCGCGGACTTTACGACTGGACCTTGTCGCTGGCGGCCCGCAAATCCGCCGAATGGTGGCTGGCCTTCATCGCCTTCGTCGAAAGCTCGGTGTTTTTCATACCTGCCGACGTCTTGTACCTGCCCATGGCGTTGGCGCGGCCCGAACGCGCCTATCGGTACGCGCTGACCGCCACCGTTGCGTCCGTGCTGGGCGGCATTGCCGGCTGGCTGATCGGCTACTATGCCTACGACACGATAGCACGGCCGATGCTGGAGCACTTTGGCGGCCTTGACGCGTTCGAGAGGTGGCAGTCGGCCGGCACCGGGCTGATGCTGGTTCTGCTCGTCACATCGGGTGCCGCCCACCTGCCGCCGATGAAGGTGGTCACCATTCTGGCAGGCGCCCTCCACGTCAATCTTGTCGTCTTCATCGTGTCCGCCATCCTGGCGCGTGGCGCTCGTTTCCTGCTTCTTGCCTGGCTGCTGCGCCGCTATGGCGAGGAGATCAAGGAATTCATCGAGAAGCGTTTGGGATTGATCGTCGGCGCCGGCGCCGCCGCCCTGATTTTGCTCTATATCGTCGTCAAATACGCCTTCTAACCGCCCAAGGCGGGCGGTGGGTCAGGACTATGCCGGCGGACGGCGAATTCAACGGACGAAACATGACAGGCACGATGACAGCCGATACCGGACGCCAGCGGACGCGCACCGCTTTGTTTCTCGCCGTCGCCATGGCCGCCACGGTCGGCTCCGCGCTCGCCTTCCAGCACATAGGCGGCTACATCCCCTGCCATCTGTGCCTGGAGCAGCGCACGCCCTATTATATCGGCGCCCCGCTGATGCTGCTGGCGGTGATTGCCTCGATGCTTAGCGCGCCCGCATGGCTGACGCGCGGCCTGCTTGCCGTCGGCGGCCTGCTGATGCTCTATGGCCTCTATCTCGGCGTCTATCATTCGGGCGTCGAATGGGCCTGGTGGCAGGGCCCGGCCGATTGCACGGCCGGCGCCGGCCCGGTCGACACCGGCGGCAAGGGCGTGCTCGACGCGCTCGACAAATTCGTGCCGCCATCCTGCGACAAGGCCGCTTTGCGCATCCTCGGCCTGTCGCTGGCCGGCTGGAACGCCATAGCCAGCTTCATCCTCGCCGCCATCGCCTTCCGCGGCGCGCTGGCGCGCGACTGATCTAGCGACGCGAGAAACAGAACTCGCACCGCCCATTCTGCGGCTGGGCTTGAACGGTTGCGCCGCCCCTCATTGCCCTGCCGGGCATTTCTCCCCGTATAGCGACGGGGAGAAAGACACTTTCATCCATGCTTTCGCCAATTTTCAACGTTGCAGAACGAGCGCCGAGGTTGCAGCCAATTCCCTTTTCCCCGTCACTATAGGGGGAGAAGGTGGCGGCAGCCGGATGAGGGGCAGCACCTGACATCGGCGATTGCCCTGGCAAGGCCGATCGCGCCAATCCCTACGGCTCCAACTCCACATCCCAGTAGAGATAATCCATCCAGCTTTCATGCAGATGGTTGGGCGGGAACAGCCGGCCATTGTTGTGCAGGTCGTGCACGGTCGGCTGGTATGGCTTCTGCAGCGGCCACATCTTGGCGTGCGCCGGCATCATGCCGCCCTTCCTCAGATTGCAGGGTGAACAGGCGGCCACGACATTCTCCCACGTCGTGGCCCCGCCGCGATGGCGCGGGATGACGTGGTCGAAGGTCAGATCCTCGGGCGTGCCGCAATACTGGCACTGGAAGCGGTCGCGCAGGAACACGTTGAAGCGGGTGAATGCCGGGTGCCTCGACGGCTTCACATAGGCCTTCAGGCTGACGACGCTGGGCAGCTTCATCGAAAAGGTCGGCGAAGACACCGCATGCTCGTATTCGGCGACGATGTTGACCCGGTCGAGGAACACCGCCTTGATGGCGTCCTGCCAGGACCAGAGCGACAAGGGGTAATAGCTGAGCGGACGGTAATCCGCATTCAGCACCAGCGCAGGAAGCCCATCCGGAGATACGGCAACCGTCACCTTGTTGACCTCCTCGTTCTAGAACCGATCGGCGCGGATACTGTAAGCCCGACATGACAGGGATGTGAAGCGGATTGTCATCAGCCAAAAGCGGCAAAAATGCAGGATTTTCATGCTTTTTTACGGTTTCAGGCCGGAGGTGCTGCGTCCCGGCCCCTGGTTTCGCGATAATAGGACCAGAAAAGCCGCGATGCGACGCCTCGCCACGGGCTCCATGATTCGGCCAGAGCGATCAGCGTTTTCTCCGGCGGACGCGGCTCTATGCCGAGCGCGTGGCCAACCGCGCTCTGCAGCGCGACGTCGCGCGCGGGGAAAATATCGGGGTGGCCGGCGGCAAACAGGAGATAGACTTCCGCCGTCCACGGGCCGATGCCCGGCACCGCGATCATAGCCGCGATCGCCTCTTCGGCGTCGAGCGAACAGAGGTGATGCAGGTCGAGCCCCTCAACCACGGCCTGCGCAACCGCGATCAGACCGCGCTGCTTCGGCCGCGACAGCCCAGCCTCACGAAACATGTCCTCGCCGGCGGCAAGGATCGCCTGCGGCGTCAGCGGAGCGACCAGTTTCACCAGCCGGCCGAAAATGGCATCGGCGCTCGCACGGGATACTTGTTGCGAAACGATAATGGAGGCCAGGCTTCGAAAGCCGGGCTCCGACAGCCGCAGCGGCACCTCGCCGGCCATGCCGCGCACCTTTTCCAGGCGCGGATCGATTGCGCAAAGCGCATCCAGCCCGCGCGCAATATCGTCCAGTGTCGCGATGCGTTGCATGTTTTCTTGTTCCTGAACCGACCTCACGGTAGCAATTGGCAAAACCGCTGCACAACCCGATTGCCGCTTGTGAGATGACGCTCCTGACATTCCGCTTCGCGCCGAGCCCGAATGGCGAACTGCATCTCGGCCATGCCTATTCGGCACTGCTCAACCAGCAACTGGCGCGTGCGGCCGGCGGCCGCCTGCTGCTGCGCATCGAGGACATCGACACGATCCGCTGCACGCCTGAATTCGAGGCCGGCATCTTTCGCGACCTCGAATGGTTAGGTCTCGAATGGGAACAGCCGGTGCGGCGCCAGGCCGAGCATTTTACCGACTACCGGGCCGTGCTCGACCGGCTGGTCCGCGAAGAACTCGTCTACCCTGCCTTCATGAGCCGTGGCGAGATCAGGGCCTTCATCGCCGACAGCGAAAAGCGCGGCCGCGGCTGGCCGCGCGACCCGGACGGCGTGCCGCTTTATCCCGCCGCCGACAAGGCGCTGCCGGTCAGCGAACGCAACCGCCGCATCGCCGAAAATGCGCCCTTCGCCTGGCGCCTCGACGTCAAGGCGGCGCTGGCGCGCGTCGGCACGGATTTGTCCTGGCGCGAATTCAACGAGACGCTTTCGGCGACGCAGCGAGTCGAGGCGCGTCCGCAGGACTGGGGCGACGTCATTCTAGCGCGCCGCGACATCCCGACCAGCTATCACCTGGCCGTCGTCGTCGACGACGCTCTGCAAGGCGTCAGCCATGTCGTGCGTGGCCGCGACCTCTATTCCGCGACCGGCATCCAGCGCCTGCTGCAGGAACTGCTCGGCCTCGGCCAGCCGCAGTATTTCCACCACCGTCTCATACTCGGACCGGATGGGCGCAAACTGTCGAAGAGTTTTGCTGATACCGGCCTTGCCGCGCTGAGGCAGGCAGGCATGTTGCCGGACGATGTCAGGCGGCTGGTCGGGCTCTGACTAAAGCCGGGCCAGCCCCGCCTTGAGCAGCGCCAACACGCCTATAAACGCGAAGGCGCCGCCCAGTCCCCAGGCAACCGCGAGCTTCAGATCTCTCAGGACGATGCCATGTTCGTTCGCGGCCATGACCGCGGCGAAAAAGCCGAGCGTGAACAGCAATGTGTTGCCGGTCGATCCAAAACCGTCATCCTGCATGATGGCGTCGAGCGCTGAACCGAAGAAGAAGCCAAACACGGCCACACTGGCCACCGTCATCAAAAGCCAGCTTGTGTCGAGATGCAACAGCATGCGCGCTCCCTGTCGAAGCCAAAACGCCATGTCGCCGGATCCATCGACAGAAGTCGATTGCCCTGACGCCGCCCTTTGAATTCGGCCACCTCCTAGATCAGGATGAGCTTATGTACCAATTGTTTCGCTTTGCTTGCCGGATTGAACCGCATTAGAGCAATTGCCGTATTTGTCTCTTCACCGAATCGGACCTCTCCACCGGAAACGGCTTCCCCGAAAATGCACAGTCTCAAGCGGTTCATCCCCGCCTCGTTTGTCGTCCTATGGGCGACAGGTTTCATCGGCGCGCGCTACGCCATGCCCTGGGCCGAGCCCTTCACCTTTCTGGCGGCCCGCTTTGTCATCGCCGCCTTGCTGCTCGCCGGCCTGATGCTCGTGCTTGGCTCGAAGCGAGCCACAAGGGCAGAAGCGCTTCACGCCACGGTCTCTGGCATCCTCATGCATGGCATCTATCTCGGCGCGGTGTTCTGGGCGATCCACAGGGGCATGCCCGCCGGGCTTTCGGCGCTGATCGTCGGCCTGCAACCGCTGATCACCGCCGTGCTTGCCGGCCGGTTCCTCGGCGAGGCCATCCTGCCGCGCCATTGGGCCGGCCTTGCCGTCGGCCTTGTGGGAGTGATCATCGTGCTGTGGCCGAAGCTCGGCGCTCTCGGCGGCGGCGTTACGCCCGAAACCCTGACGGCGTCGCTGGTCTCGGTGCTGGGCATGAGCGCCGGGACCATCTGGCAGAAGCGCTATGCCTCGGGTGGCGACCTGGTGGCGGCGACGATGTGGCAATATATCGGCGGCGGCTCGCTGATGATCCTGGCCTCGCTGGCCCTTGAGACCCACACGGTGATCATCAACGGCGAACTGATCTTCGCCATGGCCTGGCTGGTCCTGGTGCTGTCGATCGGCGCCATCTTCCTGCTGATGGTGATGATTCGCGACGGCGAGATGTCGAAGGTCGCGTCGCTGTTCTACCTGGTGCCGGCCGTCACCGCTGTCATCGCCTGGGCGCTGTTCGGCGAACGGCTCAGCCTCGTGCAGATCGTCGGCATGGCAATCGCGACGCTCGGCGTCGGGCTGGCCACGGCTCGGCCAGCCAAAACCTAGCTGCCGACACGCGCGCGCGCTTCGAGAAAGCGGCTGATCGCCGCATTGAGTTCGCCGCCGAGGATGAAGATCGCCGACAGCATATAGAGGAAAACGACGGCGATCATGATCGAGGCGAGGCCGGCATAGGTCGTCACATAGGACGAGAAATGGTCGAGGTAGGTCGCGAACATCGTCGAGCCGACAAGCCACGCAGCCAGAGTGAAGATGATGCCAGGCACCAGCGAGACAAAGCGGCGCTTGCCCGCCGGCAGCCAATAGTGGACGGCAAACAAGCCACCAATGATGACGGTTGAGGCGATGACGTAACGCCATAGCGTGATCGTGCCCGTATAGGGTTTGATCCACTCGAAATGAGCTTCCGCCAGCCGCGCCAGCAAGGGCGCAAAGACCAGGAGCACGCTGATCGCCAGGAAACCGGCCGTCGCGATCAGCACGAAGAAAATGCTCTGCACCCGGCGGTAGATGATGCCGCGCGTTTCGGCGACGCGGTAGGCGCGGTTGAGCGAGGTGCGCAGCGCCTCGATGCCGTTGGAGGCGAAATAGGCCGCCAGAAGCACGCCGTAGGTCAAAAGATCGGTGCGCCGCACGGTCAGCACGTTGAGCACCTCGCGCGCGATAGGCTTGGCGATCTGTTCGGGCCAGGTGTCGAAGACCAGGTGCACGGCAGTATCGGCGAACGCCTGCGCACCGAGGAAGCTCGCCAGCGTGGTGGCGAAGATCAGGAACGGGAACAGCGCCATGAGCGAAGTGATCGCCAGATGGCTGGCCATGGCCCAGCCGTCATCGGTGTTGAAATGGCCAAGCGCGTCATAGAGCACGCGGCGCAGCACGACGATATTCCGCATCAAGAGCCGCGTTCCCTTCGATTGTCTCGACGCCGCGAATATGGGAAGGGATTGTGGCAAATGGCAACCCTTGCTCAAACCACGATGCCGCCTGCCAAAGAGTTGCGCACCATCATCGTCACCGGCGCCTCGTCCGGGATAGGCGCCTACTGCGCCCGTGCACTGAAGGCGGATGGCTGGCGCGTGTTTGCAACGGCGCGCAAGCCGGATGACATAGCCGCACTTGAAGCCGACGGCATCGAGGCCTTTTATCTCGACTACCGTGAGCCGGATTCCATCGCAGCACTTGCGGCATCGGTGCTGGAGCGGACAGGCGGACGCCTCGACGCCCTGTTCAACAACGGCGCCCATGCACAGCCCGGCGCCGTGGAAGACCTGCCGGTTGCGGCATTGCGCGAGCAGTTCGAGGCCAATTTCTTCGGCTGGCACGACCTCACCCGACGCATCGTACCGGTAATGCGTCGCCAGGGACATGGCCGCCTCGTTCATTGTTCCTCGATCCTTGGGCTAGCGCCGGTGCCTTTTCGCGGCGCCTACTCAGCCTCCAAGCACGCGCTCGAAGGCCTGATGCTGTGCATGCAGCAGGAACTCAGGGGCAGCGGCATCCATGTCTCGCTGATCGAACCGGGGCCGGTGACCTCGAAAATCGCCAGCAACGGGCTGTTCTGGTTCCTGAAAAACATCGACCACGAGAATTCCGTCCACCACCTCGCCTATGCCACGCAGCTGGCGCGGCTTCGGGCCGGCGGCAGCTCATCACGGCTGAAAAAGGGGCCGGAGGTGGTCTATGCGGCCTTGCGCCATGCACTTCTGTCGCGGCGCCCGCGCCCGCACTATGTGGTAACAGTGCCGGCCAGGATCGGCGTGATGCTCAAGCGCATCCTGCCGGCATCGATGCTCTACCGCGTTCTGGCCAGACGCGCCTGACCGCAACAGAACTGGGAACAGATCATGGCAACCGTCATCAAAGTCCTCCTCGTCCTCGTCATGGTCGCCGTGGTGATCGTGCTTGTCCGCGGCCTCATCAACATGATGCGCGGCGGCTCCGGTGTGAGCTCGAACAAGCTGATGCAGGCGCGTGTGCTGTTGCAGGCGCTGGCGTTGGCACTGATCCTGCTGGTGGTGTACTTCACCCGCAAGTGACGGCCGTTCGGGAGGCGACGTGGTCAAGCTCAACAAGATCTACACCCGCACCGGCGATGACGGCACCACTGGCCTCGGCACCGGTGAACGCAGGCTGAAATCCGACCTGCGCGTCGATGCGTACGGCACCGTCGATGAAGCCAATGCCTGCATCGGCATCGCCCGCCTGCACACAGCGGCAAGTTATCCCGCCATCGACGCCATGCTGTCCCGCATCCAGAACGACTTGTTCGACCTCGGCGCCGATCTCGCCGTGCCCGACGACGGCAAGCCGCTCGGCTACGAGCCGCTGCGCATCATCGCCTCGCAGACCGACCGCGTCGAAAAGGATATCGACCTTCTCAACAAGGATCTGCAGCCGCTCAAATCCTTCGTGCTCAATGGCGGCACGCCGGCGGCGGCAGCACTTCATCTTGCCCGCACCGTGGCGCGACGGGCCGAGCGGATCATGGTGGCGCTGGCGCAGGACCCGGCCGAACATGTCAATCGCGAGGGGCTGAAATACATAAACCGCGTCTCCGACTTTCTGTTCGTCGCCGCCCGTGCGGTCAATGACAACGGAAATGCCGACGTGTTATGGGTGCCCGGCAAGAACCGCTGAATTTTCTCGAAGGCGGGAAAGGGCTTAGGGCATGTTCATCCCGCTTTACGACTCCAACAGGTTGCGCCACATCCGGCTGCAATATGTGACGATCGGCCTGATCGCGGCCAACGCGTTGGTCTTTCTCATCACCACGATCGGCGGCGAAAATTTCAACAATGCCGCCGTGCTCGGCCTCGGCTTTATTCCTTCCGTTGTCCACGATACGGCAGAACTCTCGCCCCAATTCGTCGTCATTCCGGAGAGCCTGAGTTACCTCACCTATGCCTTCCTGCATGCCGATATCTTTCATCTCGGCGGCAACATGCTGTTCCTGTGGGTGTTCGGCGATAATGTCGAGGACGCACTCGGCCACATCCGCTACCTCATCTTCTACCTGCTTTGCGCCATCGCCGGCGCCTTCTTGCAGGGGCTCGTCGCCTGGAGTTCGGAGGTTCCGCTGATCGGCGCCTCCGGCGCCATTGCCGGCGTCGTCGCCGCCTATCTGGTCCTCTACCCCCGGGTGAAAGTGTGGGTGCTGGTCTTTGCCCGGATTCCGCTGCGTATCCCGGCCTTCATCCCACTGATCCTGTGGATCGGCTTCCAGGTGGTGATGTTTGCCGCCGGCGGCGAAAACCAGATATCCTGGGCCTGCCATATTGGCGGCATCATTGCCGGTGGCGTGCTGGTGCTCATCATGCGCAGCCGCGGCGTGCCGCTGCTCGCCGGTGGCGACGGCGAGCCGCAACCCGCCGATCAGCCAGCCGCTTCTACTGGGCCGGCGCCAGCCGGTCCCGCTCCCGTGCAACCTGAGACGCGTTGGGGCCGGGGTGGCGCTTCCGGTCACAAGTGAACCGATTTGGGTGGTTTGGCCGCTGCCGTGGCATATTGACGTGTTGCGTCGCCACAACTACGGAGAGCGCCACCGCTAGGCGGCAGAAGACCAGAATTCGTCCGGCCAGGATTCCGTTTGGCCGGAATTCAGTCAGGAATGTCGGCTTTCGACAACTCTGCGGAGGCGCACGCTGCTATAGCGCGCCCGGATATCTCAGGAGAGGTGACAGACAATGAAGATCCTTGTGCCCGTGAAGCGGGTTGTGGATGCGAACGTCAAGGTTCGCGTCAAGGCCGATGGTTCGGCGGTGGAACTCGCCAACGTCAAGATGGCGATGAACCCGTTCGACGAGATCGCGGTGGAAGAGGCGCTCCGGCTGAAGGAAGCCGGCAAGGCCGAAGAGATCATCGTCGTTTCGGTCGGCCCGCAGCAGGCGCAGGAAACGCTCCGCACCGCGCTCGCCATGGGCGCCGACCGCGCCATCCTGGTCAAGACCGACGAGCAGACCGAGCCGCTCGGCGTCGCCAAGGTGCTGAAGGGCGTCGTTGACGCCGAACAGCCCGGTCTCGTGATCCTCGGCAAGCAGGCGATCGATGATGACTCGAACCAGACCGGCCAGATGCTGGCCGCCCTGCTCGGCTGGGCACAGGGCACTTTCGCCTCCAAGGTCGTGATCGACGGCGACAAGGCCAAGGTGACGCGCGAAGTCGACGGCGGCCTGCAGACGGTGGAACTGAAGATGCCGGCGATCATCACCGCCGATCTTCGCCTCAACCAGCCGCGCTATGCCTCGCTGCCCAACATCATGAAGGCCAAGAAGAAGCCGCTCGACGAAAAGAGCCCGGCCGATTACGGCGCCGACGTCAAGCCGCGCCTGAAGGTGCTCAAGACCGAGGAGCCCAGCGGCCGCAAGGCGGGCGTGAAGGTCAACAGTGTCGCCGAACTGGTCGACAAGCTCAAGAACGAAGCCGGCGTGCTCTGAGACTGGAAGGAACAGATAAAATGACCATTCTCCTCATCGCAGAACACGACAACGCCAGCCTTTCCGACCAGACCGCGAAGGCGCTCTCGGCGGCGCTGCAGATCGGTTCGGACGTGCATGTGCTGGTCGCCGGCAAAGGCGCCAAGGGCGCGGCCGACGCCGCTGCCAAGCTCGAGGGCGTGAGCAAGGTGCTGCTGGCCGAGGCCGACGAACTGGCCGAGCGCCTCGCCGAACCGCTCGCCGCACTCGTTGTCTCGCTGGCCGGCGCCTACGACACCATAATCGCGCCGGCGACCTCGTCGGGCAAGAATGTCGCGCCGCGCGTGGCGGCCCTGCTCGATGTCGCGCAAGTCTCCGAGATCATCGAAGTGGTTTCACCAGACACGTTCAAACGGCCGATCTATGCCGGCAACGCCATCCAGACGGTGCAGTCGAGCGACGCCAAGAAGGTCATCACCGTGCGCACCGCCTCCTTCCAGGCTGCCCCGGAGGGCGGCTCGGCAGCTGTCGAGACGGTCAAGGCCGCGGCCAATCCCGGCCTCTCCACTTTCGTCGAGAACAAACTCTCGGAAACCGACCGTCCGGAGCTGACCTCGGCCAAGATCATCATTTCGGGCGGCCGCGCGCTCGGTTCCTCGGAAAAGTTCCAGGAAGTCATCCTGCCGGTCGCCGACAAGCTCGGTGCAGCCGTCGGCGCCTCGCGCGCTGCCGTCGACGCCGGCTACGCCCCGAATGACTGGCAGGTCGGCCAGACCGGCAAGGTCGTGGCGCCTGACCTCTATATTGCCGTCGGCATTTCCGGCGCCATCCAGCACCTTGCCGGCATGAAGGATTCGAAGGTCATCGTCGCCATCAACAAGGACGAAGAGGCGCCGATCTTCCAGGTTGCCGATTATGGCCTGGTCGGCGACCTGTTCGTCATCCTGCCGGAACTGCAAAAGGCGCTTTGACGCTTTATGCCAAAGCGTATTAAATTGTGAAAGGGTGGGGTAGACGAAGCTGCCCCACCCTTTTAGTTTGCACTGCACAAAAAGCAGGCCGCAAAGGCCTTTCGACGGGATCGCTGCAAATGGCCAAGATCGAGACGATCGGCATCATCGGCGCCGGCCAGATGGGCGGCGGCATCGCGCATGTATCAGCACTTTCGGGTTTCAAGGTGCTGATCTACGACGTCTCGCCCGACCGTATCGAGAAGGGTATTGCCACGGTCAGCGGCAACATGGCCCGCCAGGTCGGCTCCGGCAAGCTTGAGGAAAAGCTGCGTAACGAAGCGATGGCGCGCATTTCCGCAGCCCCCACCATGGCTGATCTCGCCGGTGCCGATCTGGTGATCGAGGCGGCGACCGAGGACGAGACGGTCAAGCGCAAGATTTACGCGCAGCTCTGTCCCCAGCTCAACCCGGAAGCCATTCTGGCGACCAACACCTCGTCGATTTCGATCACCCGGCTTGCCGCGCAGACCGACCGTCCCGAGCGTTTCATCGGCATACATTTCATGAACCCCGTGCCGCTGATGAAGCTGGTCGAACTGGTGCGCGGCATCGCTACCGAGGATCAGACCTTCGAGGCGGCCAAGGCCTATGTGAAACAGCTCGATAAGACGATCACCGTCTCTGAAGATTTTCCGGCCTTCATCGTCAACCGCATTCTGTTGCCGATGATCAACGAGGCGATCTACACGCTCTATGAGGGGGTAGGCTCGGTCGATGCCATCGACACCGCCATGCGGCTCGGCGCCAACCATCCGATGGGACCGCTGCAGCTCGCCGATTTCATCGGCCTCGACACCTGCCTCTCGATCATGCAGGTGCTGCATGACGGCCTGTCGGATTCGAAATATCGCCCCTGCCCGCTGCTGGTGAAATATGTCGAGGCCGGCTGGCTCGGCCGCAAGACCGGGCGCGGCTTCTACGATTATCGCGGCGAGCATCCGGTTCCGACGCGCTAACCCACAAAAACGGTAACTTAGTTCCGCCCTCAGGACGCCGCTGCAAGCGGCGGCTCTGCTTGGCCGCTTGATCCGGTATCGTCAGGCGCCACGGAAACACAGCCGCGGCCGGCGGCCTTGGCCGCATAGCAGGCAGCATCGGCCCGGGCGATGATCTCGTCGACTTCACCGCTGTTGCTGTGGATCGGCGCCAGCCCGATACTGGCGTCTATCGCATGCGGCCGGCCGTCCCAGGTGAACTGCAGGGCGCGGATCGCTTCAATGATCGAGCGCGCGGCAATCCTGGCGCCGGCGCTCGAGCCGGCTTTTAGGACGACCGCGAATTCGTCGCCGCCGAGGCGGGCCACGATATCCTCCGGCCCAAGCGCACCGCGAATGGCCTCGGCAACCCGCTTCAGCAAGGCGTCGCCGGCGGCGTGGCCGCCCGTGTCGTTGACCAGCTTGAAATGATCGAGATCGATGAACATGAAATAATGCTCGCCCGCCGGCCTGGCCGTGCCGGCCTTGCGGCTCCGGTCGACCAGTTCCTCCATGGTGCGGATAAAGCTCGAACGGTTGGCAAGGCCGGTCAGCGCATCATGCGCGGCGGCATAGGCGAGTTGGCGCTGCAAGGCGCGCGCATCTGTGAAGTCCTGGAAGACGATGACCAGGCCGCAGAACTCCTGGCGGTCGTTCATGATCGGCGACACCACCTGGCGGATGCTGCAGCGCGTGTCGTCGCGACGGATGAGGACGGCGCGACTGTTCTGGTCGGCAGGGCTGGCGCTGCCGAGCGCCGGCCGCGTCATGCCGATCCTTCGCCCGGTTTCTTCGTCCACCGCCCAGTAGACATGGCCAAGCGTCTTGCCGAGCGCCTCTGCGCCAACAACGTCGGTGAGCTTTTCGGCGACAGGGTTCATGAAGGTGATGCGGTTTGCGGCATCGGTGCAGATGACGGCGTCGCCGATCGACTGCAGCGTCACCCTCAGCCGCTCCTTCTCGTCGGCCAGCATTGCCGCCGATACGATGAGGCTTTCCTCGGTTTGCTTGCGCTGGGTGATGTCGGTCAGGCTGCCGATGGCCCTGACCAACCTTCCGTCCTTGTCGCGTTCGAGCGTCTTGCCGCGATCAAGGATCCAGACCCAGTGGCCATCCTTGTGGCGCATCCGGAACTCGGCTTCGAAGAACGGTGTCCTGCCCTCCAGATGGGCACGATCAGCTTCGGCCACGTTTTCGCGATCGTCGGGGTGGATCATCGCCAGCCAGCGGTCGGGGTCGCCGTCCAGCTCGCCATCGGCATAGCCCAGCATCTTCACCCAGGTGGCGGAGTAGGTGGTGCCACCCTTGCGCATGTCGAGGTCCCAGACGCCTTGTCCGGCGCTGGCCAGGGCAAAATTCCAGCGCGTTTCGGCCTCGGCTATGCGCGCCTCGGATTGCTTGCGCGCATCGATATCCTCGATCTGGGAGACCAGGTAGAGCGGGCTGCCGCTCTTCTCGTCGCGAATGACGGAACCGGCAAGATGGGCCCATACCGGCGTGCCGTCCTTCCTGAGGTAGCGCTTTTCGAAGTGGAAGGCGTTGACGGTGCCCGCCCGCATGCCGTCCATCGTCTCACGGCCGATCTGCACATCGTCGGGATGGGTGATCTGGAAGAAGGTCAGCGCCTCGATCTCCTGCTTGCTATAGCCGAGCATGGCGGCGAAGGCCGGGTTGGTTTCATGGATGCGGCCGTCGAGGCCGACAATGGCGATGCCGATCGCCGAATCCTCCATGGCGCGGCGGAAACGCTGCTCGCTTTCGGCGATCTGCCGGCGGTCGTCCAGTATCCGGTAAATGAACAGGGCGGCGAGAATCAGCGCAACGGCGGCGACCGGCACCGATATCTGCAGGCAGAGTTTCAGCACTTCGGCGCTGACATCGAGCCGCGACAGCAGGAGCGCGACCACGGCAGCGCAAAGCCCTCCGGCCGCAAGCACCAAAGCCACGTGACTGTCAGCCCGCAGGCTTTTTCGCTCTCGTCGCATCACTGTGCATGCCACCCCATGCGCAACACATTTCTGCAAAAAACACTGGATGATCGATTTTAAGGAAAGGTTGCGCCGGAGCGACCGGCAACACGGTGAACCCGCAAACAATTGCCGGCATGATTAAGGATCGGTGATTATTGGGCGATCTTGGACGGCCCGGTCACCAGCGCACGAAGAACCGTCCCCCGAGCGCGCCCAGACCGGCTAGGACGGCGATGGCGAGCGTGTACCAGGTGGCGACGAAAAGCGGCGAATCGTCGAAGCAGTGCGCGGCGTAGAAGGTCGCCGCCAGGCCGCCGGCGAGCAGTCCCGCGACCGCCCCGGCCAACACCGGCCGCGTCGGCGCGCCATAGCGCAGCATCCACAGGAAGACGGCAAGCGGGCCGATGCCGATCAGCGGGATGAAGCCCATGCAGATCATCATGTTGGAGCCGACCATGCGCGTGCTCCACATCGGCTCCGGCACCATGAACAGTTCGAGAGCCACCGCCACGGCCACCAGCAGCGGCGCCGCCAGCATCCAGGCCGCGGCTCTTGCCGTCGAAGCGCCCGGCGTCGACAACGCCCGGACCAGGCCAAAGGCGGTGACGGCGAGCACGATGGTGAACACGAACTTCGCCAGGAACCGCATCGTGTGCATGGCGGTCATGATGTCGGGACGCGGGCCGATGGTGAGAAAGAAGACCAGAGCCGCGATCACCGCCGCGGCTGCCGCCGCCATCAACCAGGCCGAGCGCAGCGGCATCGCCTTGCTGCTTGTGTCGGCGTCGAGTGCCTTGATGAGATCCTCCGTCCTCATGTCACTGCCGCCCGAAGCGCCCCTGCCCAAATCGCTTGGCGATCGCGGCAAGCCCGCGATGCAGCGACACCCGCACCGCCGTCTCGCTGACGCCGAGCCTGGCCGCCGTCTCGCCGATGGAGCGGCCGTCGACCGAGATCGAAGAAACGACGGAACGCTGCGCAGCCGGCAGTCCGTCCAGCGCCCGGTTGATGTCGCGTTCGCTGACGGTCTCGGTTTCCGGCTCGGCAAAGGTCTCGGCGATCTCGTCGATCTCGATTTCGATGCGCCGTCCGCGCCGCCGGAAAGCATCGATCAGCTTGAAGCGGGCTATCGCATAGATCCATGGCAACACCGGCGCGTCCTGGCGCCAGGTATGCCGTTTCACATGAATGGCCAGCAAGGTTTCCTGCACGACATCCTCGGGATCGACCCCGCCCTGTACGATCTTGCGCCTCGCAAAGCCGCGAACCAGCGCGGCGATCCGGTGCAAAAAGTCGGCGTAGGCCCTTTCATCTCCCGCGATCGCGGCCCGCATCAGCCGGGAAAGCTCGGCCTCATCCTTGCCGCTCACAAGAGTTCACTCCCCGATCTTCGCGCCTCGGCACCGATTTGTTACGTGTCCGGCGAAATGATGTCCAAGCCAAAGTGCCGCAAAATCACGAAAGTTTGCGGGAGCGGCGACCGATTGAAGCAGCCGAGCAATGTTGACTACTGCTGTCAGGTATCGATAGGTGCAGCCTGCGAAACCAGAACCACCGAGATTGAGGATGACGCCATGAGATACACGCTCTCCACCCTAGCGGGGGCCACAGCGCTGGCCGTGAGCATGATCGCCGGGCCGGCGATGGCCGCGGATGCCGGCATCATCGTCTACAACGCCCAGCATGAGAGCCTGGCCAAGGAATGGGTCGAAGGTTTCACCAAGGAAACCGGCATCAAGGTCACGCTGCGCAATGGCGGCGACAGCGATTTCTCCAACCAGATCGTCGCCGAGGGCGCTTCTTCGCCGGCCGACGTGTTCCTGACCGAAAACTCGCCGGCGATGACCCTGGTCGAAGCGGCGGGCCTTTTCGCGCCGGTCGACGCCGACACGCTGGCGCAAGTCCCGGCCGAATTCCAGCCGAGCAGCGGCAGATGGGTGGGTGTCGCGGCGCGCAGCACCGTCTTTGCCTACAACAAGACCAAGCTCACGGCCGAAAAGCTGCCCAAATCGATGCTCGATCTCGCCGATCCGAGCTGGAAAGGCCGCTGGGCAGCCTCGCCTTCCGGCGCCGATTTTCAGGCCATCGTCAGCGCGTTGCTCGAGCTCAAGGGCGAAGCCGCAACCGCCGACTGGCTGAAGGCCATGAAGGAGAATTTCACCGCCTACAAGGGCAACGGCACGGTGATGAAGGCGGTCAATGCCGGCGAGATCGAAGGCGGAATCATCTACCACTATTACTATTTCGGCGATCAGGCAAAGACCGGCGAAAACAGCAAGAACGTCGAACTGCATTATTTCAAGAACCAGGATCCCGGCGCTTTCGTCTCGATCTCCGGCGGCGGCGTGCTCGACTCGAGCAAACACCCGAAGGAAGCCCAGGCGTTCCTCAAATGGGTGACCGGGAAAGGCGGCCAGGACGTGCTGAAGACCGGCACGTCCTTCGAATACGCTATCGGCAAGGACGCGCAGTCCAATCCCAAGCTGGTGCCGCTGGCCGACCTGCAGGCGCCGAAGGTCGATCCGGCGACACTGAACTCCAAAAAGGTGACGGACCTGATGACGGCAGCCGGCTTGCTTTAGGCTGGGTTCGTCCTAAAAGGGCAACGATTGCGCTCCTGCCGGACTTTCCGCAGGAGCGCTCTGTTTTCGAGATGGCATTGTCCATGACAACACATTGCGTTTCCGGCCGCGCCTGCGGCGCCCCCGCCCCGGCGGCAGTGGCGCGGTCGAGCTGATGCAAACTGCGGTCGATCTCGCACGTTCAGGCCAGACAGTCGGGCGGTCCCGCCGGAAGCCCATGTCCTGGATCGCGCTTGCCGCCATAATTGTCTCGCTGCTGTCGCTGCTGCCGCTGGCGTTCATCATCTGGATCGGTGTGCAGATCGGCTGGGACACTGCTTCGGCCCTGGTCTTCCGGCCGCGCGTCGGCGAACTTCTGGTCAACACCGTGCTTCTGGTGGCGCTCACCGTGCCGATCGCCACCGTGCTGTCGGTGACGCTGGCATGGCTGACCGAGCGCAGCGACCTGCCCGGCGCCCGCCTGTGGGCTTGGCTGTCGGTGGCGCCGCTCGCCATCCCCGCCTTCGTGCATTCCTACGCCTGGATCACCATGGTGCCGACCTTGCACGGCCTGTGGGCCGGCGTGCTGGTCTCGGTTCTCGCCTATTTCCCGTTCCTCTATCTGCCGCTGGCGGCGGCTCTGCGCCGGCTCGATCCTGCTTTGGAGGACGCAGCCGCAGCACTCGGCCTTGGACCATGGCGGGTGTTTTGGCGTGTCGTGCTGCCGCAGCTGAGACTGGCCATTTGCGGCGGCGCGCTGCTGGTCGGCCTGCATCTGCTGGCCGAATACGGCCTCTACGTCTTCATCCGCTTCGACACTTTCACCACGGCGATCGTCGACCAGTTCCAGTCGACCTTCAACGGTCCCGCCGCCAACATGCTGGCCGGCGTCCTGGTGACTTGCTGCTTCGTGCTGCTCGCGCTGGAGGTGCTGGTGCGCGGCGAGGAACGCTATGCCCGCGTAGGCTCGGGTGCCGCGCGCCGCCAGCAGCGCACCAGGCTCGGTCGCGCCACCCTGCCCTGCCTGGCTCTGCCTGCCATCGCCACGCTTCTCGCCATCGGCGTGCCCTTCGTCACCATCGGCCGCTGGCTGGTCGCCGGCGGCGCCGATGTCTGGCGTTTGGACGAGATCGGCCTGGCGCTTGGCCAGACGCTGTTCCTGGCGCTGGCCGGCGCCTTGCTTGCGACCATCGCCGCCATGCCGATGGCCTGGATCTCGATCCGCGCGCCGGGACCGCTGCAGCGGCTGCTCGAAGGCTGCAACTACATTGTCGGTTCGCTGCCCGGCGTGGTCATCGCGCTGGCCTTGGTCACCATTACCGTGCGCATCGCCATGCCGCTCTACCAGACGCTGTTCACAATCCTGGTCGCCTATGCCCTGATGTTCCTGCCGCGCGCCTTGATCAGCCTCAGAGCCTCGATCGCACAGGCGCCGGTCGAGCTCGAACGCGCCGCCGCCAGCCTTGGCCGGCCGCCGCTGAAGGCGCTTTGGTCGACAACGATTCGCCTGTCGGCGCCGGGGGCTGCGGCCGGCATGGCGCTGGTCGCGCTCGGCATCATGAACGAGCTGACCGCCACCCAGATGCTGGCGCCCAACGGCACGCGCACGCTGGCCATGGCGTTCTGGTCCTATAGCGGCGAGATCGACTATGCCTCCGCCGCCCCTTACGCCTTCATCATGGTGGCGATGTCGCTGCCGCTGACCTGGCTGCTCTATGTCCAGTCGAAACGGATGGCCGGGCGATGAGCTTTCTCGAAATCAGTGGCCTCACCAAGCACTACGGCCCGGTCGCAGCCCTTGCCGGCATCGAGCTCAGCGCCGCAAGCGGCAGTCGCACCGCGATCGTCGGCCCGTCCGGCTGCGGCAAGACGACGTTGCTGCGGCTGATCGCCGGCTTCGAGGCGCCCGACCAGGGCCGCGTCGTGCTCGACGGCGAGGTGCTGGCCAATGGCGGCCATGCGGTGCCGGCGCACCGCCGCGGCATCGGCCTGGTGGCGCAGGATGGCGCCCTGTTCCCGCATCTCAGCATCGGCGACAATATCGGCTTTGGCATGGCCCGCGGCGAGGACCAGCGCGCCGAGCGCATCGCCGAGCTCGCCTATACCGTCGGGCTGGACAAGGCGATCCTCAAGCGCCGCCCGCACCAGCTCTCCGGCGGCCAGCAGCAGCGCGTGGCGCTGGCCCGCGCCATGGCGATGAAGCCCAGGCTGATGCTTCTCGACGAACCGTTCTCGGCGCTCGACACCGGTCTGCGCGCCTCGATGCGCAAGGCGGTCGCCGAACTACTCGAAGCCGCCGGCATCACCACCATCCTGGTCACCCACGACCAGGCCGAGGCGCTGTCCTTCGCCAGCCAGGTGGCGGTCATGCGCGACGGAAAGTTCTCTCAGATCGGCACACCGCGAGAACTCTATCTGCAGCCGAAAGACCGCATGGTTGCCGAGTTTCTTGGCGACGCCATCATCTTGCCGGCAAAGATTTCAGGCGGCTTCGCCACCTCCTCGCTTGGTCGCATAGCCGTCGACTCGAAGGAGCGGCGCGACATCGCCCGCATCATGCTGCGACCGGAGCAGGTGCAGGTAAAGCGCACGTCGCGCGAAGGCATGTCGGGTCCTGCGGGCACGATATTCGCCGAGGTGACGGACTCGGAATTCGCAGGCTCGATGTGCACCATTGCCGTGCGGCTGTTGAACAACCCCGATCCGCCGGACGCCGCGGCGATCGGCAGCACACCGCTGACCTTACGCAAGCCGGGAATCGACGCACCTGCCGTCGGCGAGATCGTGCGTCTGACAGTTTCCGGCAAGGCGCATGTCTTCGCCTGAACTGCCGATGCGTCGGATTGGCGCGAGCGGCTGCGTCAATCGACTCGTTTCCCAGCATTGTCGAACCAATGCAGCTTCTCGGCCCTGGCCACGACGCGCAGTTGATCGCCGGGTTTGGCCGTGGCGCGGCCGGCCACACGCACGACGATGCGGTTGCCGCCGGCGGCACAGTGAAGAAAGCTTTCGGCTCCCACAGGTTCGACCGCCTCGACCGTCGCAGGCAGAATAAGCGCGCCGGATGATGCCTCGGCACTGAAGGTGACGTCGGCATCCTCAGGGCGGAAGCCAAGCGTGGCGGCGTTCGTAGGCGCGAAGTCAACCGTCTTGCCGTCGGTCAGCGCCGGACCAGCCGGTCCTTGCGAAAGAGGCAGAAGGTTCATCGGCGGTGCGCCGATGAAGGAAGCGACGAAGGTCGAGGCTGGCTTCTCGTAGATGTCGAGCGGCGCGCCCGTCTGCTCGACCAATCCGCCATTCATGACGACGAGAATATCGGCCAGCGTCATCGCCTCAAGCTGGTCATGGGTGACGTAGACCGAGGTGACACCGAGCGAGCGCTGCAAATTCTTGATTTCGACCCGCATCTGGCCGCGCAGTTTGGCGTCCAGGTTGGAAAGCGGTTCGTCGAACAGAAAGACTTTCGGATTGCGCACGATTGCGCGACCCATGGCCACGCGCTGGCGCTGGCCGCCGGAAAGCTCGCGTGGGCGCCGGTCGAGCAGCGCCGTGAGTTCCAGGACCTTGGCGGTCGAGCGAACCCTGCTGTCGATCTCGTCCTTGGGAGTACCCCGGTTGCGCAACCCGTAGGCCATGTTGTCGTAGACCTTCATATGCGGATAGAGCGCATAGTTCTGGAACACCATGGCGATGTCGCGCTCGGTCGGACCGATCGTGTTGACGATCTTGCCGTCGATGGCGACGGTGCCGGAAGAAATGGTCTCAAGCCCGGCGATCATCCGCAGCAGCGTGGACTTGCCGCAGCCGGACGGCCCAACCAGCACGCAAAGCTCCTTGTCGGGAATGGCGATGGAGACACCCCTCACCGCCTCGACGCCGCTGGGATAGACCTTCTTCACATCCTTCAGATCGACGGTCGCCATCGGCTTCTCACTTTTCGGAATCGACAAGTCCGCGCACGAACCAGCGTTGCATCAGCACCACGATCAGGATCGGCGGCAGGATGGCCAGCATCGCGGTGACCATGACCAGATGCCATTGCGTATCGGCATCGGCGAAGGAAACCATCTTTCTAAGGGCGATGACGATGGTGTTCATGTCGTTGCTGTTGGTGACGAGCAGCGGCCACAGATACTGCGTCCAGCCATAAATGAAGAGGATGACGAACAGCGCCGCGATGTTGGTGCGCGACAGCGGCAACAGGATGTCGAAAAAGAAGCGCCATGGTCCGGCGCCGTCGACACGCGCCGCTTCCACCAACTCACCTGGAATGGTCATGAAGAACTGGCGAAACAGAAGCGTGGCGGTGGCCGAGGCGATCAGCGGAATGATCAGGCCGGCATAGGTGTCGATCATGCCGAGATCGACCATCACCTTGTAGGTCGGCAGGATGCGCACCTCGACGGGAAGCATCAGCGTGATGAAGATCAGCCAGAAGAAGACCATCCGAAGCGGAAAACGGAAGAACACGATCGCATAGGCCGAAAGGATCGAGATGAAAATCTTCCCCACCGCGATGCCGAGCGCCATGATCGTGGTGTTGAGCAGCAATCGGCCGACACTGACGCCGCCGATGCGGCCGACACCGCCGAACAGCGCCTCGCTGTAATTGTTCCAGACCTGGTCGCCGGGCAAAAGAGGCAATGGCGGCTTGAGGATGGTCTGCAGCGTCTGCGTGGAGGCAACGAAGGTGTAGTAGATCGGGAAAGCGACGATCAGGATGCCCAGGATGAGCACGGCGTGGGCGATGAGGGCGCGAAGCGGGGACTGACCAATCATCGCTCGCGCTCAACCGTAGTGGACTTTGCGTTCCACATAGCGGAACTGGATGGCCGTGAGTGAGATGACGATGACCATCAGGATGACCGACTGCGCGGCCGAATCGCCGAGGATCAAATTGACGAAACCGTCATTGTAGACCTTGTAGACCAGCGTCTCGGTGGCCTTGCCCGGCCCGCCGCCGGTGACCGCATGGACGATACCGAAAGTGTCGAACAGCGCATAGACCGTGTTGACGACCAGCAGGAAGAAGGTCGTCGGCGCGAGCAGCGGGAAAACGATGGTCCAGAAGCGCTTCGTCTCCCCGGCGCCGTCCATGGCCGCCGCCTCTATCAACGTCTTCGGCACTGCCTGCAGCCCGGCGACGAAGAACAGGAAATTGTAGCTGATCTGCTTCCAGGCAGCCGCAGACACCAGCAGGATCATGGCTTGGTTGCCGTTAAGCAAGGGATCCCAGGCGATGCCGAGACCTCTCAAGGCGTAGGCCAGCGAACCGATCGAGGGGTTGAACAGAAACAGCCACAACATGCCGGCAATCGCCGGCGCCACCGCATACGGCCAGATCAGCAGCGTGCGATAGAGGCCTTTGCCGCGCACCACCTTCTCGGCCATGACGGCAAGCAACAGGGCCACACCCATGGCGACGATCGCGGTCGCCAGAGAGAACACCAGCGTAACTTTGATCGAGTTGAGGTAGGCCGGGTCGGCCAGCACCTTGCGAAAATTGGCGAGCCCGACGAACTTGCTCTTCAGCCCGAACGGGTCTTCCCTGAGCATCGACTGGTAGAGCGCCTGCCCGGTCGGCCAGTAGAAAAAGATCAGCGTAATGGCGAGTTGCGGCGCCACGAGCAGGTAAGGCAGGGTCTTGTTGGGAAAGACGACGCGTGGAGACAGGGTGATTCCCTCGCTATTCAGGAAATCGTCCACGCGGGTCCGCGTGGACGAGGTTCAACTGACAAATCGCTTCAGTTTCCGATCGCTTCCTGAATCGCCTTGTTGCCGCGTGCGACCGCGTTGTCGAGCGCCTGCTGCGCAGTCTGCTGGCCGGCCAGCATCTTCTCGAACTCCTCGTTCTCGATGTCGCGCACCTGCGGCAGGTTGACGAGGCGCACGCCCTTCGAGTTCTCGGTCGGCGCCTTGCCCAGCATCTGCAGGATCGGCGTCTCACGGCCCGGATTCTTGTCATAGAAGCCGGACTTCTTGGTCGCTTCATAGGCAGCGAGCGTCACCGGCAGATAGCCCGACTTCTGGTGCAGATACTCTTGCACTTCGGTCTTGGACAGGTAGGAGAAGAACGCCGCGACGCCCTTGTATTCCTCGTCCGATTTGTTGCCGAACACCCACAGGCTGGCGCCGCCCGGCGTGGTGTTCTGGGGCGCGCCCTTGGCGTCACTATCATAGGGAAGCTGGCCGATGCCGTAGTTCATGCCCGACTTGACGATGTCACCCAGACCCCCCGACGATTCGGTGAAGATGCCGCATTCTCCGGCAAGAAAGATCTGCTTGGCTTCGGATGTACGGCCGCCATATTTGAAGGTGCCGTCCTTGGCCAGGTCGGCGAGCGCCTGGAAATGATTGACGAAGATCGGCGCATTGATCTTGAGCTCAACGTCGGTTCCGGCAAGTCCGTTCTGGTTGGTGCCATAGGAAACGTCGTTCCAGGCAGCGAAGGCCTCAAGGTGGATCCAGGTCAACCAGGTCGAGGTATAGCCGCAGGAAGCGGCGCCGCTCGCCTTGATCTTCTTGGCGGCTTCCCACACCTCGTTCCAGGTCTTTGGCGGATTGTTCACATTAAGCCCGGCCTTCTGGAAGATATCCTTGTTGTAGTAGAGGATGGGCGACGAGGAATTATAGGGGAAGGACAGCATGGTCCCGTCCGGCTTCGAATAGTAGCCGACGATGCCGGGCAAATACTGGCTCTTGTCGAAGGTCACGCCGGCGCTGGTCAGCACATCGGCCACCGGCTTGATCGCACCTTCGGCGGCCATCATGACGCCGGTACCCACGTCGAACACCTGGATGATGTCGGGCGCTTGCCCCGCACGAAAGGCAGCGATGCCGGCATTCAGCGTTTCGGGATAGGTGCCCTTGAAAACAGGGAGAATTTCATAGTCGCTCTGGCTGGCATTGAAATCCTTGGCGATCTTGTCGACCACCTCGGCATTGGCGCCGGTCATTGCATGCCACCAACTGATCTGGGTGGCGGCGAAGGCGGAGGTGGTGGAAAGCAGGGTCAAGGTGGCGGCAACACCGGCCGCAAAGCCGAACAACTTCATGTTTCATCTCCCGTTTGTCATTGGCGAAAGGGGCACTCCCGCGAACGCAATATGTGTCGCTGATAACAATCGGACAACGGATTTGTTGCTGTTTCGTGAATTTCATACTCGGCTAACTTCGCGCCCCCTCGCCTTGCAACGAGGACAGAGAGAAATGCCAAGCCGGCTCAGCGATACATGGGCGCGGTGGGCCTGCGACGATCGCCGACCGCCGGCGATGCATGAAGGGCCCCCGTGACAGCGCCACGCACCTGTACCATGCGGCCGCCATACCGGCGCTCGGCCAGATCGAGATCGGTAGAGCGGCATCGCGCCAAGCGCTGCTGTGACCCTGTCTGGAATGAGACAGGATCGCCGCAAGGTACAACCCGAAAAACCCGCTGTAGTTGTAGTTCGCATAACCGATTCTTCGTCAAGCGCGACATACTAATCAAGTGGACGGCTTGATTGCTGTGGGAGAGCAGGTGGGGCGAGATGCTGACGGTCTATAATTGTATCGTGCATGAGCACGATCTGAGACTGGTCGCACTGGCAGCGCTCATTTGCGGTATTTCTTCCTTCTCGGCGGTCAACCTGCTTCGCCATGTCGACCGCTCGAGCGAGCGCAACCGCTATACCTGGCTGATGATAGCAGCCACTTCCACCGGCTTCGGCATCTGGGCGACGCATTTCATCGCAATGCTTGCCTTTTCTCCCGGAATCCCCAACGCGTACAATACGGAAATGTCGGCGCTTTCGCTCGCCGGTTCCGTCGCCCTGACCGCCGCGGGCATGTGGATCGCCACCTTGCGCCGGGGCATCGACTACCCTCTGGTCGGCGGCGCGGTCCTCGGCGCTGGTATCGCCGCCATGCACTATATCGGCATGGCCGCCTTCGAGGTCGAAGGGCGCATCGTCTGGAACCCGCTGCTGGTCGGCGTCTCGGTGCTGACAGGCGTCACCCTCGCCGCGCTGGCGCTGCTGGTGGTGTTGCGACGGCCGTCCATGCAGGCCACAATCGCCGCCGCCATCCTGTTGACGCTGGCGATCTGCAGCCTGCACTTCATCGCCATGGGCGCGGTGTCGATCTTCCCGGACTCCTCCATCGAGATATCGCAGTTCACGGTCGAACCGGTGTCGCAGGCCTTCGCCGCCGCTGCAGTCAGCCTGGCTATCCTGGTGCTTTCAGCCGCAGCATTGTGGATCGACCTTCGCTTCCGGCGTCACAAGCTCGAGGCCGAGCGCATGCACGGCCTCGCCAACGCCGCCGTCGAGGGGCTGATCGTCTGCGATGGCGCCCGCATCGTCAGCGCCAATGACAGCATCGCGGCACTCACCGGCATTGCGCCGGAAGTGCTGAACGCGATGCTGCTTGGCGATCTCTTCGGCGAACGCACCGCGGCCGGCATGTCCGACTGCAGCGGACAGGCACAGGAAGCCGAACTCAGAGCCCATGACGGCGCCACCATCCCCGTCGAACTTATCGCCAGAAGCATCGACTATTGCGGCAAGCGGCACAGCGTTGTCGCCGTGCGCGACATCCGCGAACGCCGGAAGGCCGAGCAGGAGATCCTGCGCCTCGCCCATTTCGACCCGCTGACCGGGCTCCCCAACCGCCGCAGTTTCTCCGGCCGGCTCGAGGCCGAAATTGCCGCAATGGACCGCGGCGGCAAGGGCGGGCATCTTGCGCTGCTGCTGCTCGACCTCGACCGCTTCAAGGAAGTGAACGACCTGTTCGGGCACGGCGCCGGCGATGCCATGCTGCAGAAGGTGGCGCTATGCGCCTCCGCCGTGCTCCGCCACGGACAGATGCTGGCGCGTCTCGGCGGCGATGAGTTCGCCATCATCGCTCCGAACCTTCCCGATCCGCAGGCGGCCGGCCGCATCGCCGAGGCGGTGCTGGCGGCCATGCGCGAGGAAAACCGGCTGTCGGTCGGTGGCGGCCTGGTATCGGCCAGCATCGGCATTGCACTTTATCCGCTCGACGCCGATGAGCCGACAATCCTGGTCAGCCACGCCGACACCGCGCTCTACCGCGCCAAGGCCGAGGGCAAGGACACCTACCGTTACTTCGAGGCCTCGATGGGCGCCGAGGCGCGAGACCGGCGCGTGATGGAGCACGAACTGCGCCAGGCCATGGCGCGCGATGAGTTTCGCCTCGTCTACCAGCCACAAAAGGAGATCAGCAGCGGGCGGATGGTCGGGTTCGAAGCGCTGATCCGCTGGCGCCATCCGCAGCGCGGCGACGTGTCGCCGGCGACCTTCATCCCGGTGGCCGAAGACAGCGGCGTCATCATCCAGATCGGCGAATGGGTGTTGGCGACGGCCTGCGCCGAGGCAGCGCGCTGGAAGAACCCTCTCACCGTCGCGGTCAATGTCTCGGCGGTGCAGCTCCACAATCCGAATTTCAGCCGCAAGGTGCATGAAGTCCTGCTCGGCTCCGGCCTGACGCCCGGCAGGCTCGAACTCGAGATCACCGAAACGGCGCTGGTCAAGGACATGCCGCGCGCGCTGGCGACCTTGCGCCAGGTGAAGGCGCTTGGCGTGCGTGTGGCGATGGACGATTTCGGCACCGGCTACTCCTCGCTGTCCAATCTCCGCGCCTTCCCCTTCGACAAGATCAAGATCGACGGCTCATTCATCAAATCAGTCGACAGCAACGGCCAGGTGGCAGCCATCGTGCGCGCCGTTCTGGGGCTTGGCCGCGGTCTCGGCCTGCCGGTTCTGGCCGAGGGCGTCGAGACGCTGGGCGAGCTGAAATTCCTCGACGCCGAGGCCTGCGAGATCGGCCAGGGCTACTATCTAGGCCGGCCGAGCCCGATCGAGGCGTTCAGCGAACTGACCGGCGTCGCGGTGCCGGCGGCACAAGACGACGCCAGCGTCAAACAACGCGGCGGCAGCATCTTGATGCTGCCGCCGGCGGCGGCCCTGCGCTCAGCCTAAGGGGCGAGTGCGGCCTAAGGGGCGAGTGCGGCCTCGACCAGGCGCTTGGCATCCGGTCCCGACCATTCGGCCGGTCCGTTCATATGCGCGATCAGGCAGCCTTCGCCGTCGATCAGCATGGTGACGGGGAGGCCTAGCGCCAAGCCACGCGTCTTGACGTCGTTGAACAGCGCCAGCGTCGAATCGCGGTAATAGCCGAGCGACCCGATGCCTATATCGGCGAGGAACTTCTTCGGCTTCACATCGTCGCCGGCATCGACATTGACCGCGACCACTTCGAAGGCATCGCTGCCCTTTTCCTTCTGCAAGGCGTCGAGCGCCGGCATTTCGGCGCGGCAGGGCGCGCACCACGTCGCCCACAAATTGAGCAGCACGGTCTTGCCGGCATGATCGGCGATCGTCATCGGCTTGCCGTCTGGCCCGTTGAAGGCCAAGCTTTTCAGCGATTGCGGCGGATCGGCGGGCAGGAGCGCCGCAACCTGGCCCGTGGCCGCGGCGGCAACCTTCTTGGCGCGGTCGCTCTTGGCGGCGCAGGCGACGTCGTCCTTGCTGTTGCCCGCGCCGGCCGCAGTTGCGCTGCCGATGGCTGCGTTGTTGCCAGACCCGCTCTCGCTGACATATACCGCGACCGCGCCGGCCAGCACGCCCGCCAGCAAAGCGGCGAGGATCAGCCGCGGGGCCGGGAAATATCTGTTACCGTCTGCCATTTTCTAAGACTGCTCCGGAGCACGGGTTATAGCGATGAGCGACAAGAAGGCCAGCAACCAGATGTGGGGCGGACGTTTTGCCTCGGGTCCGGCCGCGATCATGGAAGCGATCAACGCGTCGATTTCGTTCGACCGCAAACTGTATGCCCAAGACATAAGAGGTTCGATCGCCCACAGCGAGATGTTGGCTGAAACGGGCATTATTTCGGCGGCCGATCAAGAAAAAATCGCTCAAGGCCTGAACACGATCCTGAAAGAGATCGAGGCCGGCACGTTCGAGTTCTCGACCCGGCTGGAAGACATCCATATGAATATCGAGGCCCGCCTTGCCGACCTGATCGGCCCGGCCGCCGGCCGCCTGCACACCGCCCGCTCGCGCAATGACCAGGTGGCGGTGGATCTCCGGCTCTGGGTCAAGGACGAATGTTTCCGCGTTGCCGAGGCGCTGAAGGGGCTGATCTCAGCCTTGCTCGAGCGCGCAGAGGAGCATGCGGCAACCGTGATGCCGGGCTTCACCCACATGCAGGCGGCGCAGCCGGTGACCTTCGGCCACCACTGCATGGCCTATGTCGAGATGTTTTCGCGCGACCTGTCGCGCGTCCGCGACGCCATCGAGCGGATGGATGAAAGCCCGCTCGGCGCGGCAGCCCTTGCCGGCACCAGTTTTCCGATCGATCGCCACAAGACCGCCAAGGCGCTCGGCTTCCGCGAGCCGATGCGCAATTCGCTGGACAGCGTCTCCGACCGCGATTTCGCGCTGGAGTTTTTGAGCCTGGCGGCGATCTCCGCCACGCATCTGTCGCGGCTCGCCGAAGAAATCATCATCTGGTCGACGCCGCAATTCGGCTTTGTCAGACTGTCGGACAGTTTCTCCACCGGCTCCTCAATCATGCCGCAGAAGAAGAACCCGGACGCCGCCGAACTGGTGCGCGGCAAGACCGGCCGCGTCACCGGCCACCTGGTCGGGCTGCTGACGGTGATGAAGGGCATGCCGCTGACCTACGGCAAGGACATGCAGGAAGACAAAGAATCGGTCTTCGATGCCGCCGAGACGCTCGATCTGATGCTGGCGGCGATGACCGGCATGGTGCGCGACATGACGGTCAATGCCGCAGCCATGAAGAAGGCGGCCGGCTCAGGCCACGCGACCGCGACCGATCTCGCCGACTGGCTGGTGCGCACGCTGGGCCTGCCCTTCCGTGAGGCGCACCATGTCACCGGCCGCGCGGTGGCGTTGGCCGAAGAGAAGAAGGTGAGCCTGGAAAAGCTGTCGCTGGAGGATTTGCAGTCGATCAATCCCGGCATCACGGCGGACATTTTCTCGGTGCTGGCGGTGCAGAATTCGATCAAGAGCCGCACCAGCTTCGGCGGCACCGCGCCATCGGAGGTCAGGAAGCAGATCCGCAGCTGGAAAAAGCGCATCGCCAAGGCATGATGCCGGGGTGCAATGCGCCTAAAACTCGGTTAAAAGCGCAGCACATAAAGTTTCGGACGGATGGATCGATGACCGCAAGCAGGATTTTGGTGACGCTGACGCTGCTGACGGCGATGGCTGCCGTGACCGCTTGCGGCCGTAAGGCTGGTCTCGACACGCCCTATGAAGCGGCCGTCCAGGCCCGCAAGGACGCCGAGCGCGCCAAACAGCCGGTGCCGCCGGAGCCGGAAAAACCGGTCGTGGACAAGAAATTCATCCTGGACCCGCTGATCTAGGGCCGATGAGACCGGCTTGGTCTTTCTGACCAGGTCTCGTGCTAACCAGGTCTCGTGCTCCAACTTCCGGAAACACTCTCGTGAACCATTTCGACTACCGCGACGGCGTGCTCCATGCCGAGGACGTGGCGATACCAGACATCGCCGCAAGCGTCGGCACGCCGTTCTATTGTTATTCGACGGCAACCTTGACCAGACACTACCGGGTGTTCGCCGGGGCCTTTGCCGGTCTCGACACGCTGGTCTGTTACGCCTTGAAGGCGAACTCCAACCAGGCGGTGCTGCGGACGCTGGCAAAGCTCGGCGCCGGCGCCGATACCGTCTCGGAAGGCGAAATGCGCCGCGCGCTCGCCGCCGGCATCCCGGCCAGCAAGATCGTATTCTCGGGCGTCGGCAAGACCGCGCGCGAAATGGATTTTGCGCTCGAGGCCGGCATTCTCTGCTTCAATGTCGAATCCGAGCCGGAGCTGGAGTTGCTGTCGGCCCGCGCCACCGCGCTCGGCAAGGTGGCGCCGGTGTCGCTGCGCATCAACCCGGATGTCGACGCCAGGACGCACAGGAAGATCTCCACCGGCAAGGCCGAGAACAAGTTCGGCATTCCATGGCAAAAGGCGCGCCAGGTCTATGCCCGCGCGGCCGGACTGCCGGGCACCAAGCCCATCGGCATCGATACCCATATCGGCAGCCAGATCACCGAGTTGCAGCCCTTTGATGATGCTTTCGCGCTTCTGGCGGAATTGGTCGGCGCGCTGCGCGCCGATGGCCACGCCGTCGAGCATGTCGATCTCGGCGGCGGCCTCGGCATCCCCTACCGCACCGACAACAGCCCGCCGCCTCTGCCCGATGCCTATGCCGAGATCGTCAGGAAGCACCTGACAAAGCTTGAAGTGAAGGTGATGTTCGAGCCGGGCCGGCTGATCGTCGGCAATGCCGGCATCCTGGTCTCGGAAGTGATCTTCGTGAAGGAAGGCGACGCCAAGAACTTCCTCGTCGTCGACGCCGCCATGAACGATCTGATCCGGCCGACGCTCTACGATGCCTTCCACGACATCAAGCCGGTGGTGCAGCCGCCGGCCGACACGCCGCGCATGGCGGTCGACGTCGTCGGCCCGGTCTGCGAGACCGGCGACTATCTCGGCCTCGACCGTGACCTGCCCCGGCTCAAGTCTGGCGACCTCATTGCCGTCACCACCGCCGGCGCCTATGGCGCGGTGCAATCCGGCACCTACAACACCCGCCTACTTGTGCCTGAGGTTCTGGTCGACGGCGACCGTTTCCATGTCGTACGCCGGCGCCAGACCTATGACGAGCTGATCGGCCTGGATTCGGTGCCCGACTGGCTTGCATAGGAGCCGCCACGGCGGCTGCGCTACAGCCGGTTTTGGATGAGCATCCTTGTGTCGGCGATCCTGTCCTCGTCGCGGCGGTAGAACGTCCATTGCTTGATGCGCTTGGGCCGCAGCAGGCCGGCCTGGGTAAGCACGCGCATATGTTCGGAGAGCGTCGCCTGCGTAATTCCGAGCTTCTCCGCGATCAGCAGCGCGCAAACGCCGTCCTCGACCAGATCGCCGTCTGCCTGGGCCGGGAAATGCGCCTGCGGATCCTTCAGCCAGTCGAGGATCTGCAGCCTGCGTTCATTGGCGATCGCCTTGAAGACATCAACCTCTTGCATTTAGCCATTTTGCCAAGTTACTAATTGCTGTCAATCCCAAGGAGATGGTCATGACGAACGGCAACACCGTCACGCGCGAACGCATTGCCGCGATGGAACCGCGCATCCGCCGCTATATCAGGCACACGCCGGTGCTGCGCGTCGACATGGCCGATTTCGACCGGCCGCCGCTGGCGGTCGACCTCAAGCTCGAATGCCTGCAGCATTCCGGTTCGTTCAAGGCGCGCGGCGCCTTCACTAATCTGCTCGAACGGCCGGTGCCTGCGGCCGGCGTGGTTGCGGCTTCGGGCGGCAATCATGGCGCCGCGGTCGCCTATGCCGCCATGCGGCTTGGCCACAAGGCGACGATCTTCGTTCCCGAAGTCAGCCCACCGGCCAAGCTGCAGCGCATCCGCGGCTACGGCGCCGAACTGATGGTCGGCGGCGCCCGCTATGCCGAGGCGCTGGCCGCCAGCGAGGCTTTTGCCGAAAAGACCGGCGCGCTGCAGATCCATGCCTTCAACCAGGAGGAAACATTGGTCGGCCAGGGCACGCTCGGCCTCGAAATCGAAACCGATCTGCCAGACATCGACACGCTGCTGGTCGCTGTCGGCGGCGGCGGCCTGATCGGCGGCATCGCCGCCTGGTTTGCCGGCCGCATCAGGATCATCGCCATAGAGCCCGAAGGCGCGCCGACGCTGCATCGCGCCTTCGAAGCCGGCCACCCCGTCGATGCGCCGGCCGAAGGCGTCGCCGCCGATTCGCTGGCGCCCAAACGCGTCGGCGAGATGATGTTCCCGATCGCCGAGGCCTTCGTCGAACGCTCCATCCTGGTCACCGACGACGCCATCATCGCCGCGCAAAAGGCGCTGTGGGAGCGGGTGCGGATCATCGCCGAGCCGGGCGGCGCAGCGGCCTTCGCAGCGCTGCTGTCCGGCCGCTACACGCCGGCGCCGGGCGAGCGGATCGCCGTCCTTGTCTGCGGCTCGAATACCGATCCGGCGAAATTCTAAACCTTGCTTCGACTGAAGTGGGACGCAAACCCGCCAAAGCTTTTCAAGTTTTCCGGAACCGCCTCGCCTTTGCCGTGTTTGCTGGTAAACTTCTGCTTGTTGAGTCCGGGCTATCCCGCCCGGGCAGGAAGGGCCGATGACGGAACGCCCCATTTCCAGTGGCGATCGCAGCCTGGCTGGGCGGCTTGCCCTGAGCCGGCTGGCGACACGGGTCTCGATGACCGTCGAGCGCGGCTGGCCGCTGCTTCTGCCGCTGCTCATTGTCGCCAGCCTGTTTCTCAGCCTCTCCTGGCTCGGCCTTTTCCCCCGGCTGCCTGACATTGCGCGTATTATCCTGGTCACTGCGTTCGGTATTGCCACGCTGGCGGCGCTCTATCCGCTGCGTTTCTTCAAGCTTCCATCCGCCGCTGAAATCGACCGCCGTATCGAGGCCGCCAACCAGTTGCAGCACAGCCCGGTGCTGGTGCAGACCGACCGTCCCAGCGGCAAGGAAAGCATCTTTTCCCAGGCGTTGTGGCGCGAACACCAAAAGCGCATGGCCGATAAGCTCGGCAGCCTTGGCGCCGACCTGCCGCGTACCCGCGTGCCGGAGCGCGATCCGTGGGCATTGCGTGCCGTGGCGGCGCTGCTGTTGGTCACCGCTTTTGCCTTCTCCTTCGGACCGTCCGGCGGCAGGATGTCCGATGGTTTCAGTGCCCATGCGGCGCGCGACATCGTACCGCCGCGCATCGATGCCTGGGTGACCCCGCCGGCCTATACCGGCAAGCCGCCCATCTTCTTGACCGCGCCAGTCATCGATGGCAACGCCAAGCAGGCGGTTGCCACCTTCACCGTGCCGCAAGGCAGCGACGTCTCGCTGCGCGTGACCGGCGGCTCCGGCGAGGAAACGCTAAGCTTTGCCGACAAGGGCGGCAATGCTCGCGCCATCGACCCGTCGGGACCACAGGTGGCGGCCGTCAAGGCAGCGGCGGTCAACCCGGCGACCCCCAAGCTGCGCCAGTTCACCGGCAAGCTGACCGCCGACGGCACGCTGACGCTGAAGTCGGGCGAAGCCGATCTCGGTCGCTGGGCCTTCGCGGTGATCCCCGACAAGCCGCCGACGATCCGCTTCGTCGGCGAGCCCAAGCGCGCCGTCAACGGCGCCTTCGAGCTCAACTACCAGATCGACGACGACTATGGCGCGGCCACCGCAAAGGCGGTTTTCGCGCTGGCCGATCCGGCGGCGCCCGATGCGCATCCGCTCTACGGTCCGCCTGACCTGCCGCTGGCGCTGCCGCGCCGCGGCGGCAAGGCGAACGCCGCCAAGACCACCAAGGACCTAACCGAGCACGTCTGGGCCGGCGCCAGCATCAAGCTGTCGCTTGTCGCCACCGACGATGCCGGACACACCGCGACCAGCGAGACCAAGACTATTGTGATGCCGGAGCGGCCCTTCGCCAACCCGCTGGCGCGGGCGGTGGTCGAGCAGCGCCGCCTGCTGGCGCTCGACGCCAATGCCAAGCCGCGCGTGCTCGACCTGATGGACGCCATCACGCTGCGGCCCGAGGACACGTTCGACAACATGTCGCATTACCTCGCCATCATGAGCGCCCGCAGCCGGCTGAAGATGTCGGACAGCGACGATCAGTTGCGCAACGAGGTTGCCTATCTCTGGGAAATCGCGCTCGGCATCGAGGAAGGCAATCTCTCGTCCGCCGAAAAGCGGCTCCGCCAGGCCCAGCAGGCGCTGCAGGACGCCATCAAGCGCGGCGCCAGCGACGAAGAGATTGAAAAGGCGATGAAGGAACTGCGCGAGGCGATGAACGAATTCCTGCAGGAATTCGCCGAGCGCGCCAAGCAGAACCCGAACGCGCCGCAGATGCAGCAGAATGGCCGCGAGCTGCGTCAGAGTGATATCGACCGCATGATGGACCAGATCGAGAACCTGGCGAAGTCGGGCGACCGCGACAAGGCGCAGGAGCTGCTGTCGCAACTGGAAAACATGATGAACAACCTGCAGGCCGGCCGTCAGCAGCAGGGCGGCGAGCAGGACAGCGAGATGCGCCAGCAGATGGACAAGCTGGGCGAGATCATGCGCCGCCAGCAGGAGATGATGAACGACACCTACCGCATGGACCAGATGCAGAGCGGAGATAATCAGCAGCCCGGCGAAGGCAATGGCGACGATCCGGACCAGCCGGGCGTCGGCAAGGATCGCGATCCTCTCGCCCGGCCGAAGTCGATGACACCGCAGGAATTCGCCGATGCGATGAAGCAGCTGCAGGAAGGCCAGGGCCAGTTGCAGAGCGAACTCGACAAGCTGAAGAAGGGCCTGGAAGGCATGGGCATGCAGCCCAATGAGGGGTTTGGCGACGCTGGCAAATCCATGGGCAATGCCGAAAAGTCGCTTGGCGAAGGCGAAGGCGACCAGGCGGTCGGCCACCAGGGTCGCGCGCTGGAAGCGCTGCGCAAGGGCGCCAAGGAGATGATGAAGCAGCTGCAGGCGATGCAAGGCGACCAGGGCGGCAGCCAGGAAGGCGGCCGCCAACAGGACGCCGGCCGCGATCCGCTGGGCCGGCCGCGCGCCAGCCGCGGACCCGATTTCGGCGATTCGGTGAAGGTGCCCGACGAGATCGACGTGCAGCGCGCCCGCCAGATTCTCGAAGCGATTCGCAAGCGGCTCGGCAACGCGCTCAGCCCCGACATCGAGCGCAGCTACCTCGAGCGGCTGCTGGAGCTGAAGTAGCCTCCAAGGCAACATCCGTCGAACTGAATGGTATCAGCGCCATGCCGAAACTCGGTGCCGTCACGCCCATCCTGCGCATCTTCGACATCGCCAAGGCACGCGAATTCTATGTCGACTTTCTCGGCTTCAAGGTCGAGTTCGAGCACCGCTTCGACGACAATGCGCCGCTCTACATGGGTGTAATCCGCGACGGCTGTGTCCTGCATCTGAGCGAACATCATGGCGACGGCGCGCCGGGTATAGCCATGCGCATCAAGGTCGAGGACATCGCGGCATTGCACCGCGAACTGATCGGCAAGAGATACCGCTACGCCCGGCCGGGCCTCGAAACCACGTCGTGGCAGACCCGTGAAGTGTCGGTCGGCGACCCCTTCGGCAATCGCCTGCATTTCTACGAGGATGCAACAGACTAAGCCGGCCGGTTGACGAACGCCTCGCGGATCGCCTCCTGCATGCCGTCGATAGCTTCGCCTGAGGCATTTGGGCTGCGGTGCATCACCACATTCGAGGAATCGATATGGCCGAACCCGTCAGCGGCGGTGAGTTCACGACAGCCATCCGGAATATTGCTGTGCGAGATCGGCGCGATCGCCAGGCCAGAGGTGACGGCGAGCTTCAGGCCGCCGGTGGTGTCGCTGGTATAGGCGACACGGTAGGCCAGCCCACGCTGCTCCAGCGATTTGATGGCGAAGTCCTTGCACCAGCCGGCCCGGTTGTAGAGCGCGATCGGCACCGGCCGCTCCTCATGCATGTGATGCAGGCTCGATGTCACCCACACTGTCGGATCGTGCATCAGCACCTCGCCGCCGCCAGGATCCTGCCATTCGAACACCACGGCGAGGTCGAGTTCACCGGCGGCTAGCGCCGCCAGCTGGGCGCCGGAATGTGCATAGCGCACGGTGACCTCGACCTTGGTGTGACGCTTCGAGAAGGCGCCGAGCGCGCGCGACAGGATAGCGTGACCATATTCCTCGGGAATGCCGATGCGCACCGGCCCGCCAAGCGGTGCCGCCGCCATCGATGCCGCCGTCTCGTCGAGCAGCGAGACGATGCGGCGGGCATTGACGATCAGCTCGCCGCCACGGCGCGTCAGCGCCACGCCGCGCGAGCCGCGTTCGAACAGGCTGTCGCCGACCAGCTCCTCGAGCTTCTTCATCTGCATCGACACCGCCGACTGGGTGCGCCCGGCCTGCTCCGCCGCCCGGGTGAAATTGCCCGCTTCGGCAATGGCGACGAAGGTGCGCAGGAGATCGCTGTCGAGGGTCGGCCGCATCGAATCCGTCATAAGCAAATTTGATCGCTGGTATCATTCCAATTCGTTTGCAACATGTCAAACGCCGCAGCATAGTCCGCTCACCCATTGGATATGCCGCCGCGAAACCGGCTGCGGACCAATCAAAGAGTCCTCACTCATACCCGCTGCCCGAAACGGTGGCGGGTTCTTTTTACCCCATGGCCGGGCGGCTGCGGGCAGTCAAGGCAAGGGCCGGCAGAACAACATGCGCAACCGGATCGTTCTCGGCATCATCAGCCTGTGCCTTGGCGTGCTGGTGTTCTCGCTCCAGGACCCGCTGGTCAAGGCGGTGTCGGCCGGCTATCCCGTGACCGAGGTGATGTGGATCCGCTCGATCGTCGCTTTGCCGATCCTGGTCGTTCTCGTTCGCGCCGATGTCGGCCTGCGGGCCATTGTCTCGAAGCGGTTCGGCCTGCTGACGATACGCGCCTTCATCCAGTTCTCCTCCTATACGGTCTACTATCTGGCGATCGCTGCCTTGCCGCTCGCCGACGCGGTGGCGCTCTATTTCATGGCGCCCCTGTTCATCATGGCGATGGCCGGGCCCTATCTCGGCGAGCGGGTATCCTGGCAGGCTCTCGCCACCGTGCTGATCGGCATGCTGGGCGTGGTCGTGATGCTGCGCCCGGGCGCCGGCCTGTTCGACTGGGCGGCGCTGCTTTCGTTGGGCTCGGCTTTGCTCTACGGCTTTTCACAGCTGATGGCGCGCAAGATCGGCGACACCGAATCCTCCACCGTCATGGCCTTCTACCAGAACGGCGCCTATCTGGTCGGCGCCGCTGCGGTTGCCGGCACATTCTGGCTTGCCGGCATAACCCATGCTGTCCACCCCAGCCTCGAATTCTTGGTGCGGCCGTGGGTCTGGCCGACGACCCCGGATTTCCTCAAGATGGCCGCCTGCGGCTTCGTCGCTTCGGCGGGCATGATCCTGTTGTCGCAGGCCTACAGGCTGGCGCCCGCCAACCGCGTCGCCACCTTCGAATACACCGGCATCATCTGGTCACCGCTGTGGGGCTTCGTGTTCTTCGACGAGGTGCCGCGCTCGACCACTGCCATCGGTGCGGCGCTGATCATCGGCGCCGGTCTGCTGGCGCTCAACACCGAACGGCGCCGGAGCGCTGCGCCTGTCCTCGCCGCGTCTCAGGATGTCGCCTGAAGCGTGTCAGGCGAAGCAGGCGAGCGCCTGGTCGACCCGCAAGCGGATTTCGGCCAGCGTGAAAGGCTTTTGCACGACGTCGATAATGACGCCGTTCAATTCCTCGGCGCGCTCGCGCTGGTCGGCATAGCCGGTCATCAGCAGGATCTTCATGTCAGGGAAAAGCCTGGCTGCGGCGATCGCCATCTCGATGCCATCCATTTCCGGCATGCGGATATCGGAGACGACGAGGTCGTAACCGCCGCCTGCAGCACTGACCATCGCCAGCCCCTGCGCGCCGTCGGCGGCGATATCGATCGAGTGCCCGGCGCGTTCGAGCGCGCGGGCGGCGAGGGTGCGGACGGACTCATCGTCCTCGACGATCAGAAGCTTTGCCATGGGCCGGAATTTGGCGGGCAAAAGTTGACTTTTTCTGAAAATTTGAAGCGTCGGGGCCTTTTCTCAGGCATCGCCTTTGACGACACCGACAAACGGCAGTTCGCGAAAAGCGTGGGCGACGTCCATGCCGTAGCCGACGACGAAGTAATCGGGACAGTCGAAGCCGACATAGTCGGCGTTCAGCTCCGTCTGGCGGCGCATGCGCTTGTCCAACAGCACCGCGATGGCGCAGCTTTTGGCGCCGCGCGACAGCATCAGGTTGCGGGTGAAGGACAGCGTCTTGCCCGATTCCAGGATATCGTCGATCAGCAGCACGTCGCGGCCGGCGACCTCATTGTCGATGTCGCGCAGCACCCTCACCTCGCCGCTGGTGGTGCCGGCGCCATAGCTGGAAATGAAGATGAACTCGACCTCGGGCGACAGCCCGACATCGTGCATGGCGCGGATCAAATCGGCGGCGAAGATGAACGAGCCCTTCAGCACCGAAATCACCAGCAGGTCGTGATAGTCGTGCTCGGCGATCTCCTTGGCGAGTTCGAGATTGCGCCGCGCGATCGCGGACGCCGAAAAGAGGACCTCGATGTCCTTGCCGCGCACAACTGGCATCAACAACCTTTCCAGAGAAACCGACTAGCCGGCGAAGGTGACCGCCACGGCCTTGACGCCGTTTCTAGGCACATCGAGGCGGCTGGAAAAGCCGAATCTTTCGCCGGGCGCCAGAGAACGGTTGGATGTCCCCAGAGTATAGCGGGTGATGCGGCTGTCATTGCCGGTGACACGTATCTCCAGCGGCGGCAATTGTCCCGCCTTCAAACCGTCATTGACGGCCTCGCCGTCCACGAACAGCACCGGGGCGGGTCCTGAGGCGTCGACACGCGACGTGACGCCGGCAATGCTGAGTACGGCGCCCTCCGGCTGTTCGACTGACCAGAACGGCGTCTGGCGCACCAGCGCGTGGCCACCCGAGACCCAGAAGGCGGCAAGCGCCGCACCGATGCCGGCAATCCAGAAGATCGGCCCGCCACGCGATGCCGGCCGCCCGGCTGACACATCTGATTTGCGCAGCATCTCCATGCCTTCCATCGACGGCGTCGCGATGTCGCGCGCCGGCGTCGGCATGGCTTCTACCCTTGGGATCGGCTGCGGCAGCACCTCATAATCCGCATCGACGATGTCGGTCGCCACAGGACGCGATTCCGGTGCGACACTTGTCCCGGTCATGATTTCGCCGGAAACCGGGCGCGCGGTTCGTTGCTCAGCCATCATGGCCCCGCTGTTGCCTGTTCGTTTCTTTTGCGTAAATGGAAATGGTTAACGCTTCCCCACCGGAACCCTTGTGACGCACTCAAAAACAGCGAAAATTAACCGAGGGTTAACCATGGCGGCCGATGGTCGTCGGACAGATCGAACAGAAAGGGCTGGCACGCCGCCGCCACACACCTCAGGTCGTCGCACGTGATCCGCTTCGAAAATGTCGGCCTCCGCTATGGCATGGGTCCGGAAATCCTCCGCGACATCTCCCTGCACATTCCGGAGAGCTCCTTCCAGTTCCTGAGCGGGCCCTCCGGCGCCGGCAAGACGACGCTGCTGCGCCTTCTGTTCATGTCGCTGAAGCCGACACGCGGGCTGATCACCATCTTCGGCAAGGACCGCTCGCGCATCTCGCGCGCTGAACTGCCGCATCTCAGGCGCCGCATCGGCGTGGTGTTCCAGGATTTCCGCCTGCTCGACCACATGACCACCTATGAGAATGTCGCTCTGCCGCTGCGCGTGCGCGGCCGCGAGGAAGCGAGCTACCGCACCGACGTCACCGAACTTTTGAAATGGGTTGGCCTGGGCGAGCGCATGCATGTGCTGCCGCCGGTCCTTTCGGGTGGCGAAAAGCAGCGCGCGGCAATCGCCCGCGCCTTGATCGAACAGCCCGAAATCCTGCTTGCCGACGAGCCGACCGGCAATGTCGACCCGCCACTGGCACGCCGGCTGCTCAGGCTGTTCATCGAGCTCAACCGGCTCGGCACCGCGGTGGTGATCGCCACTCACGATCTCGGCCTGATGGAACAGGTCGACGCGCGCCGCATGATCCTGGCCGGCGGAAGGCTGGATATTTATGACTGAAGTATCGGCCGAACAGCTGCATGAAGACGCCGCCGAACCGGCGACGACGACGCAGCGCGTCCAGCGCCGCATGGCGCCGATCGTGCCGGCGCAGAATATTGCCGGCCGCGCCTTGGTGCTGGTCATCGCCATCATGACCTTCCTGTCCTGCCTGACTTTCGGCGCCGTCACGCTGGTGCGCGACACTGCCTCGGTCTGGGAAAACCAGATCTCGCGCGAGGCGACGATTCAGATCAAACCGGTCGACGGCCTCGACATGGAGGCAGCCCTTGCCCAGGCCTCGCAGATCGTCGGCGAATTCCCCGGCGTGAAGGAAACCCGGATCATCGATCGCGACGCCACCGCGCGTCTGTTGGAGCCATGGCTGGGCTCGGGCCTGAATATCGACGAATTGCCGGTGCCGCGCCTGATCATCGTCACCATCGACGAGACCAGTCCGCCCGACTTTAGCGCCATCCGTGCGGCGCTCACGCCCAAGCTGCCGAGCGCTTCGCTCGACGATCACCGTACATGGGTCGACCGACTGGTCGCCATGGCCCGCACCACCGTCACCATCGGCATCGCCGTACTGGTGCTGATGCTGTCGGCTACGGTGCTGACCGTGGTGTTCGCGACGCGCGGCGCCATGGCCGGCAACGGCCATATCATCGAAGTGCTGCATTTCGTCGGCGCCGAAGCACGCTTCATCGCGCGCGAATTCCGCTGGCATTTCCTGGTCACCGGCATGAAGGGCGCGGCCGCCGGCGGCGCCGCCGCGATCCTGGTTTTCATCGTCTTTTCCTGGTGGTCGTCGCGCAACATGGCAACGCCGCAGGCCGACCAGGCCACCGCTTTGTTCGGCAATTTCGCCATCGGATCGGCAGGCTATCTCGGCGTCGGCCTGATGGTGCTGGTGATCGGCGGACTGACGGCGGCGACCTCGCACGCCACCGTCGTCGCCTATCTCAGCGACATCGATGTCCGCCAGCCGGATGCGGGGTGAACCGTGAGGGCAGAAGCGAAACAGTTCGGGGGCAAGGACAGGAATGGAAGGGACGATCACGGATCGAAAACCGACGTAACGCAATGTGCGCTTTTTTCCTTACCAAAAAGGCATTTCAGGATTAACCATAGGATGATGAACGCGCGGGAGTCGACCGGAACGGCTGGACAGATGCCAGTGGTGCGTTCGCGTGTGCGCACCGGGCTGGGCCGTTTGCGCACCGCCCTGCGTCTCGCCTCCCTCTGTCTACTGCTGCTGGTGGCCCTGTTTGCCGGTGGCTTCGGCTGGTTCGCCAGCAAGGTCAGCCACATGACGACCCCGACCAACCCGGCCAAGGCCGATGCGATCATCGTCTTGACCGGCGGTCAGGCCCGCCTCGACGCAGCACTCGATCTGCTTGCCTCCGGCAAGGGCGAGCGGCTGCTGATCTCAGGCGTGCATCCCTCTGCCAGCCGCCGCCAATTGCAGGCTGCTACCGGCGGCGACAAGGCGCTGTTTTCCTGCTGTGTCGACATCGACCGCGCCGCGCTCGACACGATCGGCAATGCCGAGGAAAGCGCTAAATGGGTGGAGAGCCACGCCTATGGCAGCGTCATCCTCGTCACCAACAATTACCACATGCCGCGCAGCCTGCTCGAGATGGGCCGCCTGCTGCATGGCGCCAGGCTTGAACCCTATCCGGTGGTCAACACCAATCTGGACAATGGCGACTGGCTGACCAAGCCGGAAGCGCTACGCGTGCTTCTGACCGAATACAGCAAATACCTGCTGGCGCTGGCGCGCGGCGTCGTCCCGGTCCGCCAGACCGCCGACAGCGTCGCACTGGCCGAGGTTTCGACCGCCAAGGACTAAAGCAATTCCAGGAAAAGTGTGTAGCGGTTTTCCCGGGAAAAGCACGTACGCTTTCCCTTGGGAATTGCGTCCAAACAGACGACTCTGACGGCGCTCGATTACCCCTTGGCCGTGCCGTCTTCCGCGCCACGCAGCCGCGCAATCTCCTGTTCGAGGCTTTCAATCCGCTTGTCGCGTTCGGCGAGTGCGGCCGCGACATCGGCGGCCTCGAATCGCTGCGGAATGTGTTGCGGGCAATTGGCATCCCAGGCCGAGACGGTGAACAGGATGACCTGCTCGGGGCGCGCCTTGTAGTCCTGCGGCATCAGCCTTGCCAGAAGCTCGGCATCGTCCTCGACGACGCGCGCCGTGCCCCAGATCTTGACGCGCTGGCGATGCGCATAGTCGATCAGGAACAGGAATGCCTGGTTGTTGTCGGCGAGATTCCCCTGTGTGATGAACTGCCTGTTCCCGGAGAAATCGGCAAAGCCGATGGTCTTCTCGTCCAGCACCTTGAGGAAGCCAGCTGGCCCGCCGCGATGCTGGATATAGGGCTGACCCTCGCCATTTGCCGTCGACAGGAAGACGCTGGTCTGCGCCGCGATGAAGTCGGCGAGGTCGGGCGTGATATGGGCGCGCCATCCGCCGCGCTCCTCGGCGCTGGCATAGCCCTTGCGCGAACCTTTGCGGGTCTGGATCGCCTTGACCGTCGGCGTGAAGGCGACATCGCTGGTGAAAGTATGTGCATTCATGGAAGCCTCCGCGAGACCGAAACACGGCCATTGTACGCGAAGAAGTAGGTCCTTCCATGTTTTGGATGTAGATGGCATAGTTGCAAGCTATCCTCCCAATTTCCGGAAGAAGCTATGGATCGGCTCGAAGCCATGTCGCTGTTCGTCGCCGCGGTAGAAGCGGGCAGCCTTTCCGCTGCCGGCCGCCATTTCGGCATTCCACTGGCAACGGTCAGCCGCAAGGTTTCCGACCTCGAGAAGCACCTTCAGGCGCGCCTGCTGAACCGTTCGACCCGGCAGCTCACGCTGACCGATGCCGGCCAGGCCTATCTCGCCGCCTGCCGCCGCATCCTCGGCGAGGTCGGCGAAGCCGAACGCACCGCTGCCGGCGAATACAGCACGCCGACCGGCGACCTGTTCATCACCGCGCCGGTCGTCTTTGGTCGCCTGCACGTGCTGCCTGTCGTCACCGAATTCCTGGCGGCTTATCCTCAAGTCAACATTCGCCTGACGCTGGCTGACCGGATAACCCAACTGGCGGAGGAACATCTCGACCTTGCCATCCGCATCGGCGAGCTTGCGCCTTCGAGCCTCGTTGCCATCCGCGTCGGCGCGATCCGTCGCGTCGTGTGCGCCAGCCCCGCCTATATCGCCGCGCATGGCATGCCGCGGACGCCGGACGATATGGCCGCGCATGAATGCATCAGTTTCGAAGGGCCTGCAGCGCTCGCCAGCTGGAGCTTTGCCGGCGACAAGGGCGAACTGATCGTGCCGATCCACTCACGGCTGCGCGTCAACACGGCGGAAGCTGCAATCGATGCCGCGATTGCAGGCGCCGGGATGACGCGGGTGCTCTCCTACCAGATCGCGGACGCAGTACGTTCCGGCGTGCTCGTCCCGGTCTTGCGACCCTTCGAGCCGCAGCCGTGGCCGGTGAGCCTCGTCCATGCCGGCCAAGGCCTGCTGGCGGTGAAACTCAGGGCGTTCCTCGATTTCGCCGCTCCGCGGCTGAAGCAGCGGCTATTGCAGGCGACGTGGTGAGTTGAGACTGGCTTGAGTCAGTGGCGAGCCGGCCTATGTCAGGCCATTGCGGCGTTTCCTTTTTGCCCGCGCTTGGTGTAACCAACGCACACCTCCTCAACGGGCCCTTCCCCGCATGCTCTATATCCGCTCGCTGGCGTTCAACTTCGTCTTCTATGTCAATCTGATCGTCCAGATGGTCCTCTGGACCCCTTACTACTTCCTCTCGCCACGCCATCGCGCCTGGTTCGTGCCGAAATTCTGGTCGCGCACCAGCCTGTGGCTCTACGACAAGATCGCCGGCACCAGGAGCGACATCACCGGCGTCGAGAACCTGCCGGAGGGCTCTTTCATCCTGGCGCCGAAACACCAGTCGTTTTGGGACGCGATCGCTTTCTTTCCCTTCCTCCACGATCCGCTTTATATCCTGAAGCGCGAGCTGACCTGGATCCCCTTCTTCGGCTGGTACATCCTGAAGATGCGGATGATCCCGGTTCACCGCGGCAGCCGCTCCAAGGCGTTGAAGCAGGTCGTTGCATCGACAAAGCAGGAGATGGCGCGCAATCCGCGCCAGCTGATTATCTACCCCGAAGGCACGCGCCGAGCGCCAGGCGACGAGCCGGCTTACAAATACGGCATTGTCGAGCTCTATACGCAGCTTGGCGTCCCGGTGGTACCGGTCGCCCATGTCGCCGGCCTCTATTGGCCTCGCCGCAAATTCTTGCGCTTTCCCGGCACCATCAAGGCCCGCTTCCTGCCGCCGATTCCGCCCGGGCTCGGCAAGGACGAATTCATGGACCGGCTGATCGGCGATACGGAAGTCGCCTGCGACCAGCTGCTGATCGAGGCATCGCAGGCTCCTAACCCGCCGCAAATGCCGCCGACGGCGGTCAAGCGGCTGGCCGAACTCGCCGCGGCCGCCAAAGCAATTCCAGGAAAAGTGTGAGCGGTTTTTTCCGTCCTGAATTGCGCCAAAACAAAAAAGACCAAAGCTTGATCTCTTCTGCGGGCCGGCTCAAGGCCACGCCGCCAGCGCCGTGGTCAGCACCAGCGTCGCCGCGAAGGCCAGATTGATGATCCGCGACGCCAGCGGCTGGCGCAGGGTGCGGGCGAAGGCCGCGCCGGCCAGCAGCCACAGCATATGGATGGCTACGATCATCAGGGTGAGAACCGCCAGCCTGGCCGGGATGCCGAGAGCATCGGCGCCGGCTGCGGTCGCGGAGCCAGCAAGGACCGCAGCAATCGCCACATAGGCTTTCGGGTTGGCAACGGCGAGCAGGAAGCCGCCGAGGAAGGTCGGCAGAACCGCGCTGCTGTCACGCGCGGCCAGCGGCGGCGCTGTCGCTATTCTGTAGGCGAGGTAGAGAATATAGGCGGCGGAAGCGACCGCCAGCACTGGCGCTACGCCCGGCATCGAGGTGAGGATAGCCTTGATGCCGGTGGCCACGACCAGCAGCACCGCGACCGTGCCTAAAATGATCCCCGATGTGTAGTGAAGCGAATTGCGCAGGCCGAAGGCGGCCCCTATCGCCGTGACGCTGATCGTCGCCGGGCCAGGACTGCCCATGACGACGGTTGCCGCCAGCACCAGCGCCAGCAATTGCTGCCAGGGCTGCGCCTGCGAAAGAATGTCTGCGGCCATGCTGCCTCTTCTCCACAATAATGGAGAACAGTGTGGCAAGGCGGACAGCCGTCGTCTTGAACGATCGTGCCGAACCTGCGCGGCTAGGCGCTGGCCTTGTCCAGCGCCACGAGATCCTCCGCGCTGAGCTTCAGCGATGCGGCGCGCACCAGGCTGTCGACCTGGTCCAGCGTCGTGGCGCTGGCGATCGGCGCGGTGATGCCGGGCTGCGCCATCACCCAGGCGAGTGCTACTTCCGCCTGCTTGGCCGAATGGCGCGCCGCCACAGTGTCGAGTGCGGCCAGAATGCGCATGCCGCGCGCATTGAGATAAGCCTTCACGCCGCCGCCGCGTTCACTTTTGCCGAGATCGGCCTCGCTACGGTATTTGCCGCTCAAAAACCCCTTGGCGAGGCTGAAATAGGTGATGACGCCGATATCCTCGGCCACGCACAGATCATGCAGCGGCCCGTCGAAGGATGAGCGGTCGTAGAGATTGTATTCCGGCTGCAGCACGCTGTAGCGCGGCAGCCCGCGCAGGCTGGCAACATCGAGCGCGGCGCGCAGCTGGCCGGCGTCAAGATTCGAGGCGCCGATATGGCGGACCTTGCCGGCAGCGAGCAGCTTCTGGTAGGCGCCGAGCGTCTCTTCGTAAGGCGTGGTCGGGTCCGGCCAGTGCGACAAATAGAGGTCGATCACATCGGTCTGCAGCCGCTCAAGCGACGCCTCGACCGCCCTTTCGATATGGGCAGCGGACAGATCCTTCTTGCCTTGTCCCATATCCGAGCCGACTTTGGTGATGACGATGATCTTGTCACGGTTGCCGCGGCTTTTCATCCATTTGCCGATGATGGTCTCGGACTCGCCGCCCGCGTGGCCGGGCACCCAGCGCGAATAGGCATCGGCCGTATCGATAGCGTTGAGGCCGGCGTCGCCGAACCGGTCGAGCAGGTCGAAGGAGGTCTTCTCGTCCGCGGTCCAGCCGAAGACATTACCGCCCAGAACCAGCGGCGCGATGGAAAGGTCGGTTTGACCGAGACGGCGTTTTTGCAAGACGGGGCTCCGTGGGCTGGCGGCGGGGGACCCGAATGCTCCGGGCCGCAGCTAAGCTAGGTCTCGCCGCGCCGAGGTCAAAGGCCTCAGCCAATTTTTCCAGCGGGCCAGCGCTTCACAAAGGCGCGAGCGCTTCGCCTGCAGGCTCGCCGTGGTCCACTGGCTCACGAGGCGATCCGCTTCGCCACCTCTTCCAGCCAGTGGTCGCTGATACCCAGCGCCGCGAGATGCTGCAGCGTGTTGAGCACATAGTCCTCGTTGTTTCCGGACTGGCCGACGGCGCCACGGATAACACCTGCCGCATGCGCGGGGTCGAGCCCGCCGGCATACTGCTCATGCTGGCGGTCGACGATATAGGCGACCGCTTTCACTCTCTCTCCCGCGGCCGCCCCATTCCCGTCGAGGCTGATATCGAGCACACGCTCGAGGTAGACGCTGGTCACCAATTCGCGCTCGCGCAGATAGGTCAGCACCTCATCGCGCAGCTCGCCGGGCACGCGAAAGGCCAGCCCGATGCAGGAGCCGCCACGGTCGAGGCCTAGCACCAGGCCCGGCCGCTGGCGCGTGCCGCGATGCACGAAGGAATAGACGCACAGCGACCGGCGGTAGCCGTAAAGCCGCGCGCGCCGTGTCTCGACATGCGCGAATCCCGGTCGCCAGATCAGCGAGCCGTAGCCAAAAACCCAAAAATCGCCCATATCGCCAAGCCTGATTGCACGAGAGTGACGCCGCCGCATCGGAATCGGTGCTCTTCTGTTCTTTTTGCTTGTTGCGTAAGCCACAGTCCACCCGCAACACGCCCGCGTTAATGAAAGCCGCAGCATGACGTCAAGTGACGAGCGTCCGTCGAAGTTTCGCCGCCGGCTGATGTGGCTCGCTGCCTTGGTCATTATGCTGTTCGGCGTCTACAGCGCGGTCTGGTTCTATGTCGCCGGTCGCGTCAGCAGCGAAGCCGACAAGGCGGTGGCCTCGCTCAAGGACAAAGGCATCGAGGCCGGCTGCGCCAACCTCACCGTCAGCGGCTACCCCCTGAGTTTTGCCATCTCCTGTGACAATCTGGCTTACGAGGACGACGCCAGGAACGTTGCCGCCTCGGCAGGCAGCTTCAACTTCGTTGCAGAGCTCATCCGGCCTTTGTCGCCTGCCGCCGAGTTGCGTGGGCCGCTGCGCACCTCGGTGCCGGGGATGGCGCCGCTATGGATCGATTGGGACAATCTGCAGGCCAATGCCAAGCTCTCCTGGCCCTTGCCACGCAGCATTTCGCTGCAGGCCGAGAGCTTGTCCGGCCAGACCGATCCGGCCGACGACACCGACCCGGTTTCACTGTTCAGCGCCGGAACGGCGGCGGGCGAGTTGCGGCCGGACGGTCAGGACCTTGGCTATACCGGAAGCTTCACCGATCTTGAGATCGACGCCGACGCGATCGGCGGGCGCGTGCTGCCGCCGCTCGACGGCAGCGGCGACGCGACGCTGAAGAACGGCGTCGCGCTGATGAAGACGCAGGCCAGGAGCCTGCGCGGCCAGGCGGTCGGCATCCACAAGCTCGATCTGTCGTCGGGAACCGCGCGCATCACCGTCTCCGGCCCGGTGTCGGTCGACGCCAACGGCCAGGTCAATGCCGACCTGACGATCAAGCTGCAGGATCCCAAAGCCGTGGCGGCAATCCTCGCCACCGCAATCCCCGAGCAGAAGAGCCAGATCGAGCAAGGCTTTGCCGGTCTGGCGCTGCTCGGCAACGAACCGTCGATGCCGCTCAAGGTGGTGAAGGGCAAGGTCTCGCTCGGCTTCATTCCGCTGGGCAAGATCAAGCCGCTCGATTAGAGCAATTCCAGGAAAAGTGTGAGCAGTTTTCCGTCCGGAATTGCGTTAAAACAAAGAGATAGAGCATGATCGCAAAGAGCGGCAACGGCTTTTGGGGAGAGATCATGCTCGAGCAAGCCGACGCATGAACCGACCGGTGAAACTGCTGAGCGTTGGCGCGCTGACGCTGGATACCATCCTGCGCGTCGAAACCCTGCCCACGCATCAGGGCAAGTTCATCGCCTCGGACGGCATCCAGATCGCCTCGGGCATGGCGACAAGTGCTGCCTGCGCCGCCCGCCGTCTCGGCGCCGAGGTGTTCCTGTGGGCAAGTGCAGGTGACGATGCCGTCGGCGACCAATTGCTGGCCGGCATCGAGGCCGAGGGCGTCGATTGCGACTTTGTCCGCCGCGTCGAAGGCGCCCGCTCGGCGCTGGCCGCGATCCTGGTCGACGCTCATGGCGAGCGCATCATCGTGCCCTTCTACGACCCAAAGGCGCAGGCCGACCCCGAGGCGGTGCCTGTCGCCGATCTTTCCGGCTTCGATGCCGTGCTGGTCGATGTGCGCTGGCCGGGCGCCGCCGCTCTTGCCTTGACCGCCGCGCGCGACGCCGGTTGCCCGGCAATCCTCGACGCCGACACGGCGCCGCTGGAGGTGCTGGAGCGTCTGTTGCCGCTGGCGTCGCACATCGTCGCTTCGGAGACGGCTGCACGCATCGTCTGCGGCCACGCGCTGAATCCCGAAACCGCCTGCGCCGACCTCGCCAGCCGCACAGACGCCTTTGTCGCGGTGACCGGCGGCGCCGCGGGAAGCTGGTGGCATGACCGGTCCGCCGGATGCGTGCGCCACATCGCGGCGCCGAAGATCAAGGCGGTCGACACGCTTGCCGCCGGCGACGTGTTTCACGGTGCCTTTGCCGTCGGGCTTGCCGAAGCCATGCCTATCGAGCAGGCCTTGCGCTTTGCCAGCGCGGCGGCCGCGCTCAAATGCCAGCGCTTCGGCGGCCGGCTGGGCGCGCCGGACCGGGCCGAGACAATGGCCATGGTCGCGGCGACCTGGCCCGTCTGAAACAGATTTAACTTTTCACCGGGTGCTCGACCGCCTGCCGGCCGAAATCCGGCGCGTCGATATCCTGGCCGGCCTCGATGATCGAACGGCGAACGGCCCGGGTGCGGGTGAACAGGTCGAACAGCTTGTCGCCGTCGCCCCAGCGGATCGCCCGCTGCAGCGAGGCGAGGTCCTCCGAAAAGCGCGCCAGCATTTCCAGGATGGCATCCTTGTTGTGCAGGCACACGTCGCGCCACATGGTCGGGTCGGAGGCGGCCAGACGGGTGAAGTCGCGGAAACCGGAAGCCGAATATTTGATCACTTCCGACTTGGTCACCGATTCCAGATCGTCAGCGGTGCCGACGATGTTGTAGGCGATGATGTGCGGCAGATGCGAGACGATGGCCAGCGTCATGTCATGATGCTGCGGGTCCATCGTGTCGATGTTGGAGCCGCAGCGCCGCCAGAATTCCGACAGCTTTTCCAGCGCGGCCGGATCGGTTCCCGGCAGCGGCGTGAAGATGCACCAGCGGTTTTCGAACAGCTCGGCGAAACCCGCATCCGGGCCCGATTTCTCCGTACCTGCCAGCGGGTGCCCCGGAATAAAGTGCACGCCGTCCGGTACATAGGGCTGCATTTGCGCAATGACCGAGGCCTTGGTCGAACCGACATCGGTGAGGATGGCGCCCTTTTTCAGCGCCGGCGCGATCTCTTGCGCCACCTCGCCCGACGATCCCACTGGCACCGAGACGATGATCAGGTCGGCATTGCGGACCGCTTCCCTGGCGTCGGTGGTGTAGCTCTCGCCAAGACCGAGCTCCTTCGCCCGCGCCAGCGTGGTCGGGCTGCGCGTCGCGATGGCGACATGGCGGGCCAGGCCCTCGCGGCGGATGATGCGGGCCAGCGACGAGCCAATCAGGCCGATGCCGACCAGCGCGATCTTTTCAAACATCGGTGAAGTCATTGTTTCAGCTTTTCAGGAATGTCGTGAGGGCATCGATGACGCCGCGATTGGCTTCTTCGGTGCCGACGCTCATGCGCAGCGCATTGGGAAAGCCATAGCCGGTAACGCGCCGCAATATATAGCCGCGCTGGGTGAGGTAGTCGTCCGCCGCCTCAGCCGAATGCTTCTTGTCGTCGGGAAAGTGGATGAGGACGAAATTGCCGACGCTGGGCGTCACGCGCAGCCCAAGCTTCGTCAGTTCTTCATTCAACCAGGTAAGCCAGGTCTCGTTGTGCAACGAACTGCGCTCGACATGGGCGCGGTCGCGGATGGCGGCAATGCCGGCCTCGATCGCTGTTGCGTTAACGTTGAAAGGGCCGCGAACACGGTTGATGGCATCGACGATGTGCAGTGGGCCATACATCCAGCCGATGCGCGCGCCGCCAAGGCCGAGCTTGGAGAAGGTGCGGGTCATGACCACATTCTGCGCGCTGCCCGCCAGCTCGATACCTGCCTCATAGTCATTGCGCCTGACGTACTCGGCATAGGCCGCGTCCAGCACCAGAAGCACGTTGCCCGGGAGCGCGGAATGCAGGCGGCGGACCTCCTGGAACGGCAGATAGGTGCCGGTCGGGTTGTTGGGATTGGCGAGGAAGATGATTTTGGTCCGCGGCGTCACCGCGGCCAGGATCGCGTCGACGTCGGCGCGCTCCTCGGTTTCCTTCACAGCAACCGGCTTGGCCCCCGCCGACTGAATGTAGATCTTGTAGACCATGAAGGCATGTTCGGTAAAAATCGCCTCATCGCCTGGCGCAAGATAGGTCTGCGCCAGCAGGCCAAGTATCTCGTCGGAACCGTTGGAGCAGATGATGTTTGCCGGGTTGAGGCCGTGCACCTCGGCGATCGCCTCGCGCAGCCGGCGGGCGGTGCCGTCGGGATAGACATCGAGCTTGGCAGCCACTTCGCGCGCGGCCTCGATCGCCTTCGGCGACGGGCCGAGCGGGTTCTCGTTCGACGACAATTTATGGACCTTGGCGACGCCGGCCGGTGCCGTGCTCTTGCCCGGCACATAGGCGTCGATGTCCATAATGCCCGCGCGGGGAGTCGGCCGTGCCTTGTCCGCTGTCTTGTCCATGTCGCAAATCCATCGAGAATGCCTCCGTCCGGAGGCCGCAGCGGAAATACAAGCCGTAGCCGCGAATGTCGAGAGGCGGGCAATAGCTGGCCGTTGACGCCGGGCCGCACGAGTTCTAGAAGAACGCAACAGTTCCGTGGTGATTTGGCCGGTCGGCTTGCAGCCACGTTAAACAACTCGCTAAAGGGCCGTTTGCGTGACGTAACCGGCTTTGCGATCGCATTGCCGGTTTTTTTATTGCCTGACGGCGGGCAAGGAGAGTCACATGGCCGCGCTCCGCGCTACAAAAACCAACAACGAGGCCGACAGCCCGTCGAGCCCGGTGTTGCGTTTTGGCCCTGACAAGCCGCTGAAGCTCGACGCCGGCACGCTTTTGTCGCCGTTCCAGATCGCCTACCAGACCTATGGCACCCTCAACGATGCCCGCACCAACGCCATCCTGGTCTGCCACGCGCTGACCGGCGACCAGCATGTCGCCAACACCAATCCGGTGACCGGAAAGCCCGGCTGGTGGGAAGTGCTGATCGGTCCCGGCAAGATCATCGACACCAACCGCTTCTTCGTCATCTGCTCCAACGTCATCGGCGGCTGCCTCGGCTCCACCGGTCCGGCCTCGACCAATCCCGCCACCGGCAAGCCCTACGGCCTCGACCTGCCAATCATCACCATCCGCGACATGGTGCGGGCGCAATTGATGCTGGTCGACCATTTCGGCATCGAGAAGCTGTTTTGCGTGCTCGGCGGCTCGATGGGCGGCATGCAGGTGCTGGAATGGGCATCGTGCTATTCCGAGCGCGTCTTCTCGGCCCTGCCGATCGCCACAGGCGCACGCCATTCCTCGCAGAACATCGCCTTCCACGAGGTCGGCCGGCAGGCCGTCATGGCCGATCCGGACTGGCATGGCGGCAAATATTTCGAGCACGGCAAGCGCCCGGAAAAGGGGCTCGCCGTGGCGCGCATGGCCGCCCACATCACCTATCTGTCGGAAGCCGCCCTGCATCGGAAATTCGGCCGCAATCTGCAGGACCGCGAAGCGCTGACCTTCGGTTTCGACGCCGACTTCCAGATCGAAAGCTATCTGCGCCACCAGGGCATGACATTCGTCGACCGCTTCGACGCCAACTCCTACCTCTACATGACCCGTTCGATGGATTATTTCGACCTCGCCGCCGACCATGGCGGCCGGTTGGCCGATGCCTTTGCCGGGACCAAGACCCGCTTCTGCCTGGTGTCCTTCACCTCGGACTGGCTGTTCCCGACCGAGGAGAGCCGCTCGATCGTGCATGCGCTTAACGCCGCCGGCGCCTCCGTCTCCTTCGTCGAGATCGACACCGACCGCGGCCATGATGCCTTCCTGCTCGATGAACCCGAACTGTTTGCCGCCATCAAGGGCTTCATCGGCTCGGCGGCCCGCGCAAGGGGGCTCGCCTCATGAGCGTCAATGGCAGCCAGCGCGTCGACCTCGAAGTCGTGGCCAACCTGATACCGCCGCAGTCGCGGGTGCTCGATGTCGGCTCCGGCGACGGCCTGCTGCTCGAACTCCTGCAGGAGACCAAGCAGGTCGACGGCCGCGGGCTGGAGCTGTCACAGCGCGGCGTCAATGAATGCGTGGCGCGCGGTCTCTCGGTCATCCAGGGCGATGCCGATACCGACCTCGAATTCTATCCGGACAAGGGTTTTGACTTCGTCGTCCTGTCACAGACGCTGCAGGCGACCCGCAACCCGAAGCTGGTGCTCGACGAGCTGCTGCGAATCGGCAACCGCGCCATCGTCTCCTTCCCCAATTTCGGCCACTGGCGGGTGCGGCTGTCGCTGTTCGTCAAGGGCCGGATGCCGGTGACCGCGGACCTGCCCTATTCCTGGTACGACACGCCCAACATCCATTTCTGCACCATCCGCGACTTCGTCAATCTGGTCGAGGAACTCGGCGCCTCGGTCGAGAAAGCCACCGCGCTCGACGGCAACGGCCAGAAGATCGGCCTGTCGATGCCATGGTGGTTCTGGAATTTCTTCGGCCAGCAAGCGGTGTTCTTGCTGAAGCGGTAGTTTGCCCCTATTCCAGCACGTCCGTCGCCTTGTGCGGGTGCTGAACGCCATTGGCGATGATCACATCGGCGTGGGAGTTGTCGGTGCGCAAGGCCAGAATCTCGCGATAGGCTGATGAATCGTACCAGCCCCACGCATGCGCCCTGTCCGGAAACTCGATGACGATCAGATGCCCGGGCCATTCGTTTTCGACCACGTCCATGTCGCCGCCGTGGACAAGGAAGCGGCCGCCGAACGGCTCCAATGTGGCGTCGATCCTCTGCAGATACTCGACAATCTGCGGGCCCATTGTGACTTGACGCATATGGGCGACGGCGTAGGCGGCCATGGCTGAACTCCCTGTGAGATCGAAGCCCGACGACCGGCTTCGTTGGCGCAATCTGCAGACATGATGGCCATCGGTCGATTACGTCTGGGGTAATCGGCCGGCTTACCGGCGTCCTGGCTCAACAGTTTGTGATGACATTGCCGCTGGTTTTTTGTAGCGTCGAATCGAATGCCATCCCGGGGTAAGGCTTGGACGGCGACCATCAAAACCTCCGGCCTCCAGGCATTTCGGGGCACAATCGAAGCAACATGTCCAAGGCAACCGACCTCGCTCCGCTGATCTCGGTGATCACACCGACGCACAATCGCCGCAGCAAGGTGGTGCGCGCCGTGGAGAGCGTGCTGGCGCAGAATTTTCCCCGGTTCGAACACATTGTCGTCGATGACGGCTCGACCGACGGTACGGCAGCCGCACTTGCCGAAATCCGCGATCCACGGCTGATCTATGTTGGCTCGAAATGGCGCGGCGCCAATGCCGCCCGCAATGCCGGCATCGAGCGGGCGCAGGCGCCGGTGGTGACATTCCTCGATTCCGACGACGTCTATTTGCCGGATCGCCTGGCGCGGACGCTGGAGCAGTTCGACAACAATCCCTCGCTCGAAGTGCTGATCAGTTCCTTCGTGTCGCTGAAGGGCAATCGCCGCACGAACTGCGTCAACCGCGAGGCGCTGCTGAGCCGCGACTCGCTGGAGCGGGCCCTTGTCGCGCAGACCATCTTCATTGCCGGGTCGGCAATCACCGCCCGGCGCGAGTCGCTGCTGGCCATCGGCGGCTACGATAGTGACGTCACGCGCATGCAGGATCGCGAATTGTTGCTGCGCTTTGCCCGTCGCAGCGGCGCGCAGCTGTCCGAAGTGATCGACTGGAAAAAGTACAACTCGGAGAATTCGATCTCCGGTCGCCGGGACGGCTATGTCGAAGCCTATGCGAGCTTGATCGACAAGCACCCCTATATCGCCGACCGCTACCCCTACATTCCGCCTTACATGATCGCCCGGCAGCTCATCGCCGATGCACTCAAGGGCAGGGTTTCGCAGGCGTTCTCCGGCTATATGGCCAACCGGTCGTCGAAGGCGCTTGGCTATTCGCTGCCGCAGCTGTTGCGTGGCTATGTCGGCGGCCGGCGCTGGCGCCGCGATCTCTATGCCGAATTTCGCGACAAATACGGTGCACGGCCGGCCTGAAGTTTGCCGACAAGCCGCGCAGCGGCTTTCCCCTCCGAACTGCCTCAAACCTCATTTGTCGAGTTCCGGCAGATATGGGTCGGAATATAGCCGCCGGTCGCGTTCGCCCTGCAGGCAGTCCATGGGTGCGGCGGCATCGATCGGGACCACGGTCGCATCGGCGATGCCGCTCACCTCCAGGATCAACTTGCGGCGTATGGCGGTGGCGAATTCCGAGGCCGCATAGATCGGCAACACGAAGGAGCCGGGCCCACCGGTGACGCAGTCGTCATAATACTGGTCGAGATGGCTGAAGGTCGGCGACGGGCTGATCAGGATCGGCAGGCCGTTGATGACAATACCCTTGGCTACAGCGGCATCGCGTGTCGTGGCGACGGGCGGCCCGGTGTTGTTGGGACCGTCGCCGGAAATGTCGATGACGCTGCGTGGCGCATCGAACCCCGTGCCCTCGAACAGCCCGGCGCCGAAGGCAAGCGCACCGGAAATCGAGGTGCCGCGAAAGCTGCGGAACGGCCGCGCTTCTATTCTGTCGGCGAAGGCGCTGGCGCTCTCTGCGCTGTCGATCACCTGCCAGGCGATGACGCCATCCTCGCGCACGACGCCCGCCCATTCGAAATAGGCAAGCGCGATGCGCCCGGTGGTTCCCGAGCGCACGGCCTTGATGAAATCGGGATGCCTGAGCGCCTCGACATAGCCCGCGCGCTGCAGCGCGAACTCCCTCTCGTCCATCGACTGTGAGATGTCGACGGCCAGCACCAGTTCGACATCCACGGCAACGGCCGGGGCAGCCACGGGCGTGGTGCAGGCAAGGCAGGCAAGCAGGCTGAGCGCATCGAGCATGGCCGCACCACGGACGTTTCGACCCGTGAATCTTCGCCGCGATCGCGGCGAAATAAAGCCCCTTCTACTTCTTTCGCCGCACGGCCGCTTTCGGCGGCGGGTCGATGGCGCCGGTCCTGACTCGGGCGGGTTTCAGTGGCGCAGCACCCGTATCCTTCACGATGTTCAATGCGCGTGGAAAGAAATGACCATTGTGCAGTCCGCGCCCGATGTTGAGGATCGCGGTTTCCGGCAGGCGTTTCTCCAGCATGGACAGTACCCTTCGCAGCGAAGGACCATCGAACGCGTCCATCGCTTCGTCGATGATCACCCATTTCGGCTGCCGCAAGGCCAGCCTGGCGAAGGCCAGCGACCGCTGTTCGTCATCGTTGAGTTCACGCTCCCAGCGTGCGGAACGGTCGAGCGAGGATGACAGCCGCTCGAGGCCGACCTCGGCCAGCACCGCCCCAAAATCAGCATCGCCAGCCGGCGCCGAGCCATTCGGATGCAGCACTTCGCGTAACGTGCCGGCAGGAAAATACGGAACACGCGGCACGAAAATCGGCGTTTCTCCGGCCGGCAAGCCGATCCGCCCGCTGCCCCAGGGCCAAAGGCCGGCAATGGCGCGGAAGAACAATGTCTTGCCGGCGCCTGGGTCGCCGGTGATCATGACGCGCTCACCGGGATGGATCTCGACATGGCTGTCTGAAAGTTTGGTGCAGCCCTCCGGCGAGGCCACTTGGAGCTTCTCGAAGGTCAGGCTGCCATTGGCGTTATCGCCGAATTCGATGCGCTTTTCCTTGTCGTGCAGCACATCGGTTTCATCGAGCGCAATGCGGAAGTCGGCAACGCGCATCAGCGTGGCGCGCCAGTCGGCGATGCCGCCGATATTGTTGATGAACCAGCGCAGCGACGAGTGCACCTGGTTGAAGGCGCCGACCGCCATCATCAACCCGCCAAAGCTGATATCGCCTGAAAAATAGACCGGCGATGCCACAAGGATCGGCGCCACCACGGTGATCCAGCCATAGGTATCGGTCACCCAGGACAGGTTGATCTGCGCTTTGTAGATGTTTCGCATCGCGCCCAGCACCGTGCCAAGGTCGATTTCGAGCCGTCTCTTGGCATCGGCTTCGCCGTGATAGAGCGCGATGGCGTCGACATTCTCGTTGACGCGCACCATCCCGGAACGCAGCTCGGCCTCGCGGGTGTAGCGGTCGCTGTTGAGGCGGATCAGCGGCCGCCCGACCAGCCAGCTCAGCCAGGAGGCGATGCCGGCATAGAGGAACGCGGCCCAGACCATGTAGCCCGGTATCGCCAGCGACCAGCCGTTGATGTGGAAGACGAAGCCCGACGAGAGTTGCCAAAGCACGCCGACGAACGACACCAGCAGGATGAAGGATTGCAGCAGGCCGACGCCGAGGTCCGTCGACAGATCGGACAGATGCGCAGCATCCTGCTGCATGCGCTGGTCGGGATTGACGCCGATGGCGCCGGCATTGGCGAGCCGGAAGGCCCGCGCCGGCCGCATCCATTGGTCGATCAGGTCGAGCGTCAGCGCCTCGCGCAGCTTCAGCCGGATCATCTGGTTGAGCCAGGTCTGAGCGATGTTGAGCAGCAGCAGCGTGCCGGCAATCACGGCAAAGATCATCAGCTGATGCAGGAAGGCCGCCATGTCGCGACGCGCCAGCGCATCGTAGAAAGGCTGGTTCCAGCGGTTGAGCAGAACCTGGCCGATCGACGTCGCGACGATGACCGCCATAATGCCGACCGACGTCCAGACCAGCCACTTGCGCACCGGTGAGCCTATCAGCGCCCGTTTTATCGTCGCCACCTGATCGCGCAGGCTGCTGGCTTCGACGGTTACCGGCTGAGCGGTGGCGGACTTGTCCGGTTGATCAGCCATGCACGAGGTCCTTGCGTTCAGAAGCGTTGCTGAAACCAGATGGAGAGACTTGAAGGCATCCGCCGCTCAAACGGACCGCGAATGCATCTGCGACAGATAGGTGGGAAAAACCCACGCAACACCAGTTTTCATGATGATCACGAAGGTGTCACCTGACGCGTCGTCGATGTCACCCCTTCCGCCCGGCGGCCAAGCCGGGTGGCGCCGTGCGGCGACAGCACCGGCACGAAGACACGGCGCGAAGCGCGCTGCGCGACCGGCACGCCCTGATAGAGCCGCTTCTGCGCCTCGACCACGATGACGCCGGAAAAGATCGGCCAGAACCGCCGGCCGGCGCGCTCCAGCACATTGTGGAACCGCATCATGAAGCGCCGCGGCGATGGCGGGAAGAACAGCGCGTCGGACCAGGCAGCCGGTGTGAAATTCGCCTCGCGCAGCAATTCTGTCAGCTGGCCGCGCGAGAACGGCCGGCCGCTGCCGAACGGCGTGTGCTCGAACCTTGCCCAGACACCGCGCCGGTTGGGCACGACGATGACGACGCGCCCTGCCGGCGACAGCACCCGCCAGATCTCGTTCAGCGTCTCGCGCGGGTTTTCGACATGTTCGAGCGAATGCACGAGCAGCATGCGGTCGATGCAGGAATCGACCAGCGGCAGTTCCTCGTCGAAGACCAGCGCCGTCGCCGTCGGTCCGTTCGCCGGCCAGACGACGGCCCCTTGCGTGGCAGGCATGAAGGCAAACACCCGCTCGGCATCGGTGCCAAACCGCTCCAGCCACGGCAGAGTGTAGCCGAGCCCGACCAGCCGCTCGTTGGGCACTGTTGCCCATATCGACGACAGCGCCATGGTGATCGAGCGTTCTGCCAGGCGGCCGAGCGTGGTCGAATAGAAGGAGCGGAGATCGACGATATCGGAATGCATGCGCGGGACGGTAGCTGCGATGCCGCCCAAGTTCAACAAAGCCGCCACGTTCTGCAAAGCTAGAGTGACATCGGGGGCCAAGCGCCCTATGTCTGCGCCAACAGATGGAGAGATGCCAATGCCCGTCGAAGTCGAACAGTTCATGTGCCGCAGCGACAATTTCGGTGTGCTGGTGCATGACCCGAAAAGCGGCGAGACCGCCATTATCGACGCTCCCGAAGAAGCGCCGATCATTGCCGCTATCGAGCGTACCGGCTGGAAGCCGACGATGATCCTGACCACCCACCACCATGTCGACCATGTCGAGGCCAATCTGGCACTGAAGGAGCGCTTCAAGCTGCGCATCGTCGGACCGGAGGCTGAAAGGGAAAAGATCCCCGGCATCGACGAGACCGTCGGGCAAGGCTCGGTCGTCCATCTCGGCGGCGAGCGGATCGATGTCATCGCCACGCCCGGCCACACTGCGGGCCATGTCTCCTATCATTTTCCGGCCTCGAAAGTGGCGTTCACCGCCGACACTTTGTTCGCGCTCGGCTGCGGCCGGCTGTTCGAATGCAAGCCGCCGGTGATGTATGAGTCGCTGAAGAAGCTCGCCGCACTCCCGGCGGACACAGTCATCTATTGCGGCCATGAGTATACGCTTTCGAACGCCCGCTTTGCGTTGACCGTCGACCCGACCAATTCGGCGCTCAGGGAACGCGCCGCCAAGATCGAGACCCTGCGCGCCGACAACAAGGCGACGCTGCCGACCACGATCGGCGAGGAATTGTCGACCAATCCGTTCCTGCGCTGGCACGACCCGGCGATCCGCAAGCATCTCGGTATGGAGGAGGCCTCCGACGCCGAAGTGTTCGCGGAAATCCGCAAGCGCAAGGACAATTTCTGAGCATCGTTCCGGGATCAGCCATGACCAGCGCCGCTGAAATCATCGCCATGCTTGGCCTCAAGCCGCATCCGGAAGGCGGCTGGTATGCCGAGACCTTTCGCGACGGCGCCGGTGGCGCGCGTGGCCATTCGACGGCGATCTATTTCCTCCTTGAACAGGACCAGATTTCGGCCTGGCACCGGGTCAAGGACGCGGCCGAGGTCTGGCATTTCCATGCCGGGGCGCCGCTGGCGCTGTCGATGTGCGAGGAAGGCAGTCCAAAGGTTAACCAGGTGATCGAGCAGGTGCTCGGCATTGAACTTGCGGCGGGCGAGCGGCCGCAGATCGTAGTGCCGGCCGGCTGGTGGCAATCAGCGCGCAGCCTCGGCGAATGGACGTTGGTCGGCTGCACCGTGGCGCCGGGCTTCGACTTCGCCGCGTTTGAAATGGCCGAGCCGGGCTGGCAGCCTTAGGCCAGAAGAAAACCAAGAGTTATGCAGAGCTGGGCGGCATAGTACAGCACCCAGACCGCATAACGGATGCCGGCGCGATAGGGTGCTATTGCCGGAACCAGGAATTTCTCCGCGGCAAGCAGCCCGTCCGATGCCATGAACATAACAGCGCCGCCGATGACCCACGGATTGTCGAGCGTCAACGCCGAGATGCCCATCGCCAGAATGGCCGCGATATAGACGGCGATCGGCACCCGCAGGCCGGGACTGACACGGCGCCAGAGCGCCGCCAGCATGACGACTGCGAAGGCCGCCATGGCAAGCGCGATGGCGCCGCGCCATGTCTCGGTGCTGAGCACATCCAGCCCGCCGCCGCCGCGCAGGAAGAGCGGCACATAGAGGACATGCGCCGCAAGGAAGCTGGCCAGCCCGCCGAGGAAGGCCTTTTCGCCGTCACGCGACAGGAAGGCGTCGCCGACGGCGCTGAGCGCCAGCGCCGCGACGAGCAACAGCTGCCCACCTTGCATGAAGGCCAGCGCCGCAAGCATGGCCACGGCCAGCGTCTTTGCCGCCGAGCGGGCCAGCGTCGGCCGCATATCCAGGGTGAAGGCGTAGATCACCGCTGCCACCAGCGAAAAAATCAATGTGGCGTTGGCATTGGCGTCGATGCCGCCGGCAAACGGCATCGTCATGCGCTTGCTCTACCCGTCGCCGGCTTCCGCACGAACAGCGATTTCGCCGCCAGCGCCGCGCCGCCGGTGATCAGTACGCAGGCCGCCAGGATACGCAGCGACGGCTCGGCAACGCCCGCCGCGATCAGCACCAATGTCGACAGCAGTGGCGCCGCATAGCTTGCCGCGCCGAGCACCTGGATGTTGCCTCGTTTGACGCCGATATCCCAGGCGTAGAAGGCGGCACCCACCGGCATCAACCCCAAACCAACCACCGCCAGCCACTGGCCGGGGCCATCGGGCAGCACCGTCTTTTCCAGCAGAAGATGGCAGATGAGGGACAGGGCTGCCGTGGCGGCGCAGAACCAGGTGACGATCGAGGTCGGCACCGCCGGAAAGCGCCGCGACAGCAGCGAATAGGACGACCACAGTAGCGCACAGACGGCCGCCATCGCATAGCCGAAGGTGTAGCGAGCATCGAAGGCGAGGCCGCCACCCTTGGTGACGATCAGCACGGTCCCGGCGAGCCCGAGCAGCGCGCCGACGACGTGGTTCCAGGCCAGCTTCTCGCCCGGCATCAGCGCTGATCCCAGCACGATCAGCAGCGGCCACAGATAGGCGATCAGGCTTGCCTCCACCGCCGGCGCGTTGCGCAGCGCGGTGAAATAGAAGAAATGGTAGCCGAACAGTCCGGCAATGCCGATCACCCAGACCTGGCGTGGGATCTTCAGGCTTTTATCGGTCGCCGGCATGAACAGCCGGGCAACCAGCCCGACCGCGGTGCCGATGGTGAAGGTGATGGCCGAGAGCAAGAATGGCGGCACGGCGCCCGACGCATCGGTGAGCAACGCCAGCAGCGCCCACATGGCGACCGCCGAGAAACCGATCAGTGTTGCGCGCCCCATGCCCGTCTCCGGCGACGCGCCCCATTCTATTCGGGTGGGCGCGTCTATTCAGTTGCTTCGAACCGCCCCGCGCTGACAGTCAAGGTGCCGATCTGCGTCCCGACCGTGGCGTGGATCGGCGCATATATGCCGGTTTGGCCGAGCGGTGCAAACGTCACCATCATCTGGCTCTTCTTCTTCAGGTAATTCAGCGCCTTGCGGCCCTTGCGGTAGCCTGCCACCGGCTCGAAGCTCATCTTGCAGGTAACGGTGTCGCCCTTGTAGCCCTTGACCGAGATCGATCCTTTCGAGGCGTAGGTCAGCGTCAGGTCGGCGCGCATCTCGCCGTCATAGAATTTCACCTTGCGCCCACAGACCTGGTCGAGGCTGTCGGCATGGATGACGGTAGCCGCCATCGGATCGAGCACCGATGCCAGATCGTTGCTGCCCAGCGGTATCCAGTTTTTGGGATTGCGCTTTTTCGGTTCGGGAATGACCTGGGTGGCGGTCACCGCGCCATTGGCAAAGCGGATATCGACCATGGAAGCCTTCTTGCCGGACTTATAATCCGCGCGAAATACCTGTGGCTGTATCTGCTTGCCCAGGATCTTGCCCTTTGACGAGATCGTGCCGCTCGTGTCGTCGAACAAGGTGGCGAGACCCGCGCTGGAGACGGTGCCGTCTATGGAATAGTTACCGCCTTCGTAGTGGCTGGAAAATGTCGCCTTGGCCACGGAAAGGCCGAGGAACGACACCGTGTATTCGCCCTTGAAGGACTGTGCGGTGGCTGCGGGCGCGGCAGCAAGGGTTGATGTCGGCAAGGCGGCGACAAGTATGGCGACAATGGCATGTGACGGGCGAAGCATGGCGGGCTCGGTCCTTGATTTTTTTAACCGGAGGCGGGCGACTCCGGCTTGAGATGTCCCTGTCCGACCGCTTATAGGCTGAATTCCGGCCTTTATGTGAAACGCTCGTCACAGTCGTGGGTAAGCCGGAGCTTGACGCATTGGCGAAATGCAACTATGGAACGCCAACTTTTCCATAAGGCCGCCTGACTGAAACCGCGCGCCACCCGGCGCGGGCGAACAAGGTTTGGCAGGCTAGACAGAACTGAAGGTTAGAACCATGTCCCGCACCTGCGAACTCACTGCCAAGGCAGTCCAGACCGGCAACAATGTGAGCCACGCCAACAACAAGACCAAGCGCCGCTTCCTGCCGAACCTCGTCAATGTGACGCTGATTTCGGAAGCGCTGAACCAGAATGTGCGCCTGCGCATTTCGGCCAACGCGCTGCGTTCGGTCGAGCATCGCGGCGGCCTCGACGCCTTCCTAGCCAAGGCCGACGCCAAGGAATTGTCGCAGCGCGCGCGCCTGTTGAAGAAGCAGATCGCCAAGAAGCTGGCTGACCAGCCCGCCGCTTAACGATATCAAGGCGGGGGACGACCGCCCTGAGCATCGGAGCAATCCGATGCTCAAAACATTAAAGGCAGCAGCATCGGAGCAATCCGATGCTCAAAACTTGCAAGGCAGCGCGATCCGGATTTCGGCTAGCGCCTGGCTGGTTCCATTACCCAGAATAAAAAAATGACTTCCTTCTCGCGATATCTGCCCTTTGTGGCCGCCATGGCGCTTGTCGTCGTGGCATCGAACATCCTCGTGCAGTTCCCGATGCAGGGCCAGGCCGGCGGTCTGTCGCTGGGCGACATCTTGACCTGGGGCGCCTTCACCTATCCCTTCTCCTTCCTGGTCACCGACCTTGCCAACCGCCGCTACGGGCCGACCGTGGCGCGCCGCATCGTCCTTGTCGGCTTCATGACCGCTGTGGTCTGCTCGATCCTCGTCCCGCCCTTCCTGTTTCGCCACGGCCTGATCGAGTTCGAGACATCAGCCGACCGGCTGGTGCGCATCGCCGCAGCTTCCGGCGCGGCTTTCCTTTGCGCGCAATTGCTCGACGTCACCGTGTTCAACCGGTTGCGCCGGCAGAGCTGGTGGCGCGCGCCGATCGTCGGCACGCTGGTCGGCTCGGTGTTCGACACCCTGGTATTCTTCAGCATCGCCTTTTCGGCCGCCTTCGCTTTTGCCGGCCCGAACGACAGCTTTGCGCTGGAGACGGCGCCGCTGATGGGCGTGCTGCCGGTCGAGACCATGCGCTGGGTCTCCTGGGCGCTGGGCGACCTCTCGGTGAAGCTGATCATCGCTGTTGTGGCCCTGATCCCCTACCGGCTGCTCGCCGCCCACTGGAGCCAGCCGACCGTGGCTGTCTAGGCCGTGATCCCTTGGGTCCAGCTCGGCTCGGCCAAAACGCCTGACGGCGGACAGGAACTGCGCCTCAAGCAGCGCGGCAGCGAATTCTCGATCATGCTCGGCACCAATGAGCTGATGAACAGCCGCCTCAGCGGCTCCGAAGAAGCGCTGGCCAAGCTCTCCTGTGAAAAGATCGGCGGCCGCGCCCAACCGAAAATCCTGATCGGCGGCCTCGGCATGGGTTTTACGCTGCGCGCTGCGCTTGCCCAATTGGGCGCCGACGCAGGCATCACGGTTGCCGAGCTTGTCCCCGCCGTCATCGCCTGGGCGCGCGGCCCCATGGAGGCGGTCTTCGCCGGCTGTCTCGACGATCCCCGTGTGACGGTTCGCGAAGCCGACGTCGGGCACATCATAAGATCCGACAAGGCAGCCTGGGACGCCATCCTGCTCGATGTCGACAATGGCCCCGAAGGCATCGTCTACAGGGGCAACGACGCCCTCTATGGCGCTGCCGGCCTCGGCGCGGCGCGTGCAGCGCTCAGGCCCGGGGGCGTGCTGGCTGTTTGGTCGCAAGGCCCCGATGCCGGCTTCACACTTAGGCTCAAGCAGGCGGGCTTTGTCGTGGACGAGGTGAAGACGCGCGCCAATGGCAAGCGCGGCGCGCGCCACGTCATCTGGATCGCCACCAAGCCTTAGGGCTCTCAATCCTGGTGCAGGATGAATTCCAGATAGAGGTTGCGCTGCAGGATCGAATGGTTGTCGTCCGAGATCAGCGACACCATCAGCGCTCCGTCATCGCGGGTCCAGACGTCGAGTCCTTCCATATTGTCGATCTGGTAGCCCATGTCGGCTTCCATCAGCACCGGCCCGTCGGCAACCGCGCCCTTCTCGACGCTTTCGCCATAGATGCGCCTTAGCCGCATCCTGACACCGCCGGCCATCGAGAAACTGCGCTCCAAAAGCAGCAGGTCGCCATCCGGCAGGAAGGCGCCGTCAGTGATGTCGAAATCACCGTTGCGCTTGACCGTGAAGACGCCCTTGTGCGGCCCTTCGATGATGGCGGCATAGATGTTGCCAGCCTTGTCCAAGCTCTTTTCCGAGACCACGACGAGGCCGCCCGCGTGCTGGCCGTTGGGATTGGCGTGGGTGACGGTCTCGAAACCGCGGTTCTGCCGCAGTTCCCGGGCTGGAACCAGGAAGTTCAGTTGCTTGAACGGCGCAGTCATGTTGCTGGGGTCGATCTTGAACTGGGCGACGCGGTGATCGCGCTCGAAGCCGACGGTTGCAATGCCGTCGTTGACTGCAAGGCCCTCGGCATCGACTTCCCATTTCTTGTCGATCGGCCGGCCCTTCTCATCGACCATCTGCTGCATGCGGAAATTCTGGATGCCGGACGGCCGCTTGTCGGCATCATGGGTGATCGAGCCGAAGAACCAGAAGCCCGTATCGGCGACGCCGATGAAATCGCTGCCGGGTTTGACGAACCGAAATGCCGACAGCGCGCCGAAATCGCGCGTCGTCGAGTTCATCTCAAGACCGCCGACCAATTCCAGCAGCCCAAACTGCTTGTCGGCGCTGCCGATACGGAAGGTGGTGATCGGCCGCGCCGAGACTTCGACCGGCTCGACCGCGCTTGGGCCGGCGGCGATGGCCGGCGCAAACGCCATGCCGAACAAGGCAGTGACCGCGAAGAGCATCTGCCGAAACCCGCCGCGCAAAAAAATCATCCGGCGCGCCGGTAGCCGCCGCGGCGTGTATCGCGCACGTTTTCCTCGGCAAACAGCGAGGCCAGCTGCTCGGTCATGGCGCCGGCCAGTTCCTCGGCATCGACGATGGTGACGGCGCGCCTGTAATAGCGGGTAACGTCGTGGCCGATGCCGATGGCCAGCAGCTCGACCGGCGAGCGCGTCTCGATCAGTTCGATGACGGCGCGCAGATGCCGCTCGAGATAGTTGCCAGGATTGACCGACAGCGTCGAATCGTCCACCGGCGCGCCGTCCGAGATCATCATCAGGATCTTGCGCTGTTCGGGCCGGGCGATCAGCCGGTTGTGCGCCCATAACAACGCCTCGCCGTCGATGTTTTCCTTGAGCAGGCCCTCGCGCATCATCAGGCCGAGATTGCGCCGGGCGCGACGCCACGGATGATCGGCGGATTTGTAGATGATGTGGCGCAGATCGTTGAGCCGGCCGGGGTTCGGCGGCTTGCCGTCCTTCAGCCACTTCTCGCGAGCCTGTCCGCCCTTCCACGCCCGCGTGGTGAAGCCGAGGATCTCGACCGAGACGCCGCAGCGCTCCAGCGTGCGCGCCAGAATGTCGGCACAGGTGGCGGCAACCGTGATCGGCCGACCGCGCATCGAGCCCGAATTGTCGAGCACCAGCGTCACCACCGTGTCGCGGAATTTGGTGTCGCGCTCCTGCTTGAACGACAACGGCTGCATCGGGTCGATGACGACACGAACCAGGCGTGCCGGATCGAGATAACCCTCTTCGAGGTCGAAATCCCAGGAACGGTTCTGCTGCGCCATCAGGCGGCGCTGCAGCCGGTTGGCGAGCCGGCCGACGACGCCGGAGAGATTGGCCAACTGCTTGTCGAGGAAGGCGCGCAGCCGGTCGAGTTCTTCTTCCTCGCACAGCTCTTCCGCACCGACCGTCTCGTCGAAGGCGGTGGTGAAAACCTTGTAGTCGATCTCTTTCGGCAGGTTGGCGAAGGGGTTGTCGTTACGGCGCGCCTCGCCCGGCGTTTCGGCGTCCGCATCGTCATCGTCGGAAAGATCGTCGGCAGTGGCGTCGGAGGCCTCAGTCTCGGACGACTGTTCGTCGTCGGCCGAGGCCTCGGCATCCTCGGACTGCGACTGCTCGGAGCCGGAATCGTCTTCACCGCCCTCCTCGCTCTGCTCCTCGCCTTGCGGCTGGTTGTCGTCACTGTCCTCGGAGTCTTCGGTTTCCTGGTCGTCGCCGAGTTCCTCGGCCATCTCCATGGACGCAAGCATCTCGCGCACGACGCGGGCAAAGGCCTGCTGGTCGCCAAGCTTGGCCGACAGTCCGTCGAGATCGGCCTTGGCTTTTTCCTCGACCCAGGGCCGCCAGAGGTCGACCAGCCGTTCGCCGCTCTTCGGGATCGGCCGTCCGGTCAGCTTTTCGCGCACCATAAGCGCCAGCGCCTCCTCGATCGGCGCGTCGGCCTTGTCCTTGACGTCGACAAGGTTGGCCTTGGCGTATTTGTCCTCCAGCATCGAGCCGATATTGTCGGCGACGCCCTGCATGGCGCGGCTGCCGATCGCCTCGACGCGGGCCTGTTCCACGGCGTCATAGATCGAGCGCGCCAGCTTGCCTTCCGGCGCCAGTTTGGTGTGGATGCGCTGATCGTGGCAGGCGCGCTTCAGCGCCATGGAATCGCCCAGGCCACGAGTAATCGCGATGTCTGTCTTGGACGCTTTCTTCGGCAGTTCGGGCAACCGGGCGCGGCTGCCGGCGAGCGCCGGGCGGTCCTTGGCGAAACCGACTTCGAGCTCCTTGTCGCCGGCGATGGCGCGCATGCAGACGGTGACGGCACGCTTGAAGCTGTCGGCTTCAGACCCCGTCTTCGACTTGTTGCGCGTGTTGTCGCCCGGACCCGCCATCGAGGCTCTGCTCAGCCCAGCACCACGTTGGCGGCGCTCTCGGGCAGGTCCTCGCCGAAGGCGCGCTGGTAGAACTCGGCCACCACCGAACGCTCCAGCTCGTCGCACTTGTTGAGGAAGGTCAGCCGGAACGCCATGCCGATATTGCCGAAGATCTCGGCATTTTCGGCCCAGGTGATGACGGTACGCGGGCTCATCACGGTCGACAGATCGCCATTGATGAAGGCCGAGCGCGTCATGTCGGCGACGCGCACCATCTTGTTGACGATGTCCTTGCCCTTGGCGTCGCGATAGTGCTTGGCCTTGGCCAGAACAATGTTCACCTCATTGTCGTGCGGCAGGTAGTTCAGCGTAGTGACGATCGACCAGCGATCCATCTGCGCCTGGTTGATCTGCTGCGTGCCGTGATAGAGGCCGGTAGTGTCGCCGAGGCCGACCGTGTTGGCGGTCGAAAACAGCCGGAACGCCGGATGCGGGCGGATAACCCGGCTCTGGTCGAGCAGCGTCAGGCGGCCCGACGATTCCAGCACGCGCTGGATGACGAACATCACGTCCGGACGGCCTGCATCGTACTCGTCGAAGCAGAGCGCGACATTGTGCTGGTAGGCCCAGGGCAGGATGCCGTCGCGGAATTCGGTGATCTGCAGGCCATCCTTGACGACGATGGCGTCCTTGCCGACGAGGTCGATACGGCTGACATGGCTGTCGAGGTTGACGCGCACGCAGGGCCAGTTAAGGCGGGCGGCGACCTGTTCGATATGGGTCGATTTGCCGGTGCCGTGATAGCCAGACACCATGACGCGGCGATTGTAGGCAAAGCCGGCAAGGATCGCCAGCGTCGTCGCCTTGTCGAACAGATAGTCCGGATCGATGTCCGGCACATGTTCCGAGGTCACCGAATAGGCCGGCACCACCATCTTGGACTCGAAGCCGAATTTGTCTTTCACCGACACCGTCGTGTCGGGCAAATTGGCGATGTCGCGATCGACCTTGTTCATCTCTATCCAAGTCTCCACTGGCGAAATGCCTGATTTCGCCGGCAATCGATTTTGTCCGGGGGCGGTCTTAGAGCCTTTTCCACCCTTATGAAAGTTGGAAAACGACACGAACCGTTAGGTTGCTCAGCACAAACCCGCCTGCTTGAGCACGCGATAGGCCTGCAGCACATCGCGGAACCGGTCTTCCGAACCTCTATCGCCGCCATTCGCATCCGGATGGTGGCGCTTCACAAGTTCCTTATAGCGCGCCTTGATGTCCTTGCCAGTCGCCTTTGTATCAAGGCCAAGCGTTTCCAGCGCCTTGGCCTCAAGCGGCTTGGCCTTGCGTTCGCGCGCCTCGCGCGGGTCCTTCGGCCCTTTGAACAGGTCGAAAGGATCGCGCATGCGGTTGTAATAGCCGGCGCGACCGGAACGCTGCTGGGCGAAATCGGGCGAGGAGCGCGTCGAGGCGCCGGCGACGCCCATCTTCCATGTCGGCCGGTGGCCGGTCATCGCTTCCTTCTGGAAGCGGGCTATCTCGGTGTCCGGCACGCCGGAGAAGTAGTTGAAACCCTTGTTGTATTCGCGCACATGATCGAAGCAGAACTGAAAATACTCGCCTTCCTTCATGCGTCCGACCGGCGCCCGGTGGGTACCGGCCTCCTTGCAGCCGTCCCACTGGCAGATCGGCGAGTGCGACTTCAGCTCCGCATCCTTGTCGGGACGGACCCGAATTTTCTCGAAATATTTGGGGTACGGTTTCATCTCACCCATTTATGGGCTGTTCGCACGTGCGAAACAAGAATTGACATTTTCGCGATCATCGCCCTAACCGCTGAATCGCGGCATAAAGCAGGGCGAATGGCGATTTTTGAGGCGGCCCGGCGGGATCGATCCCGATTTCCCGATCACGCCTTGCAGATATGGTGAAGGGAGATGGCGATGTCCATACAGGCGACGATGGAAGACAAGCTGAACAAGGCGTTTTCGCCGGAGCGCCTGGCGATCGTCAATGAAAGCCATCTCCATGCCGGTCATCACCACCACGGCTCCGACCATCACGCTGCCTATGACGGCACTGGCGAGACGCATTTTCGCGTCCGCATCGTCTCATCCGTCTTTGCCGGCATGAGCCGCATCGACCGCCACCGCGCCGTCAACGAATTGCTGGCAGCGGAGCTGCAAGCCGGCGTCCATGCGCTGGCAATCGAACCGGCTGCACCCGGCGAAAAGACCCGTTGGTAAGTCTCTCCGCCTCAGATCACCGCTTCAATGAGAAACGGTCCCGGACGCGACAGGGCACTGTCGAGCAGCGCGTCGAACCGCTCGCACGTGTCGGCGCGGGCCGCCTCGACGCCCATGCCTTTGGCCAGCGCAACCCAGTCCAGCGCCGGATGGTCGAGATCGAGCATGCGCCTGGCGTTCTCGCCGATCTCATTGACCCCGACATTCTTCATTTCGCCATGCAGGATGGCGTAGGTCCGGTTGGAAAAGATGATGGTCACGACGTCAAGCTTTTCCCTGGCCTGGGTCCACAGTCCCTGCACCGTGTACATGCCACTGCCGTCGGCTTCGAGATTGATCACCTTGCGGTCCGGGCAGGCGATCGCCGCGCCGGTAGCCATGGGAATGCCGCCGCCGATCGATCCGCCCGTACCCATCATGTAGTCGTGCGGCGCCGCAAAGGCGGATAGCGTGAAGAACCGTCTCGCCGAGGTGACCGCTTCGTCGCAGACGATGGCATTGGCCGGAAGTTTGCGCGCCACCGACAGCGCGATGGCATCGTCCGTCAGTCTGCCGCTCAGCGTCGGTTCGTCTGGAAAGGCGGTTGCGGCGGCGAATTGCTGCGTCGGCTTGATGCCGAGCTCGTCGGCCAGCGCCTCCAGCGCCGCTTTCAGATCCTGGCCATGCGCCGCCAGCGAAAGCACCTTGCAATCGTCCCGAACCAGCCGCCCGGGCTTGCCGGGATAAGCGAAGAAGGCAACCGGCTCCTTGGCGCCGACCAGCACCAGCAAATCGATATCCCGGAGCGTGGCCGTCGCCGCATCGACCGGATAGGGAATGCGGGTCGGGGCGAACCGCCCGCGGCCGCGCTGCATGCGGGCGATCAGAACCTCACTGAACAGCCTGACATCGCTTCCCGATGAGATTCTCCCTGCGATTTCAAGTCCATCGGCGCGCGCCGCCTGCCCACGCACCACCATGCCGACACGGCCCGGCGCGGCGCGGATTGCTTCGGCGATCGTGCGCACAACAGCCATGTCGACGGCGGGCGGCGGCTCCAGCTCCACCTTGCCAGGTGAAATCGCAGCAACTTCGCCCCAGGCGGCATCCGCAGGCAGGATCAGCGTCGTGACGCCAGGCGGCGTGAGTGAGGCGCGGAAAGCCGCCTCTGCGGCCGGCACAATATCGGCCGGCCCCTTGACGCGGCCAACCCAGTTCGACATCGGCGACGCCAGGCCTTCTATGTCGCTGGTCAGCGGGGCATCGAGCGGCAGATGGTAAGAAGCATGGTCGCCGACAATGTTGATCATCGGGCTGCGCGCACGCCTTGCGTTGTGCATGTTGGCCAAACCGTTGGCGAGACCCGGTCCGGTATGCAGCAACGTTGCTGCCGGGCGGTCGGTCATGCGCGCATAGCCGTCGGCGGCGCCGGTCACCACGCCCTCGAACAGGCCGAGCACGCAACGCATCTGAGGTTTGCGGTCCAGTGCGGCAACGAAATGCATTTCGGATGTGCCAGGATTGGCGAAGCAGACCGTGACGTCATTGGCCAGGAGCACGTCGCACAGCAGATCGGCGCCATTCATGATTTTCTTTCCCAATCGACAATTCAGGAACAATTGCACCTGTAGGCGCCGGGTCGGCAATGTCCCGCCGGGGCTTTTGGTCTGATCCAGGACGCCTCGCGGGGATCCGGCGATCAACCGACGGTCCATTCAGGAAGGCCAGCATCGCGGCGGTCAACGCGTCGCCGTCCTCGCCGAAGTCGTGATTGATCGACATATGCGTGTAGGCGTTGCCGTCGAACAGCGTCACTTCAGTGCCGATGGCGCGCAGGCGTTTGGCAAAGCCTTCGATTGGTCGTCGCGGCCTTCGGCGCGCGAATAGGCGATGAAGGTCGGCGGATGCTTGTGTCCATCGAGATAGCTGGCCGGCGACAACGCCGCCCATCAGCGCCGCAGCACCGGGCAACCCGCCATTCCAGCCACTCCGAATGTTTCCTCCCAAGCCTTCTACCCGGATTGCAGCCACTCTCCTTCATGTGAAGGGAACCAACAATGCTTTCCGACAGTTGAAGGTGATGAGGCGATTGGAATCCAGATCGGCTCCGAGGGCAGAACATCATGCGTGCAACCCAATCCGACGTCTTCGATCTTTTTTCGGAAATTTATGCCAATGCGGCGGACGAAGAGGTCAGCATCCAACAGTATCTTCTTGCCTGTCGGGAAGACAAATCGATGTACGCTTCGGCGCCCGAAAGGATGGTCGACGCAATCGGCGAACCAAAACTGGTTGACACCAGCAAAGACGAGCGCCTCGGCCGCATTTTCGCGAATCGGACCCTCAAGATCTACCCTCATTTTTCTGACTTCTATGGAATGGAGGATACGATCGAGCGCATAGCTGGATATTTCCGCTATGCCTCGCAGGGGCTCGAAGAACGCAAGCAGATCCTCTATCTCCTCGGCCCGGTCGGCGGCGGCAAATCCTCTCTGGCCGAGCGCCTGAAGAAACTGATGGAGCAGCGCCCGATCTACACGCTGAAGGTCGGCAACCAGATCAGCCCGGTTTTCGAGTCGCCGCTTGGGCTGTTCCATCCCGATCACATGGGTGATCTGCTAGAGGATAAATACGGCATAGCCCGGCGCCGGCTGAACGGATTGATTTCGCCATGGGCGGCCAAGCGCCTCGACGAATTGTCTGGCGACATTTCCAAATTCAGCGTCGTCAAGCTGATGCCTTCGCGGCTGCGCCAGATCGGCATTGCCAAGACCGAACCTGGCGATGAGAACAATCAGGATGTCTCGGCCCTGGTCGGCAAGGTCGACATCAGGCAATTGGAAAATTTTAGCCAGTCCGACCCCGATGCCTATTCCTATAGCGGTGGCCTGAACCGGACCACGCAAGGTCTGCTTGAATTCGTTGAGATGTTCAAGGCACCCATCAAGGTTCTGCATCCGCTGCTGACCGCGACACAGGAAGGCAGCTACAACGGCACTGAAAATTTCGGCGCCTTTCCCTACCAGGGGATCATCGTCGCCCATTCCAACGAGTCGGAATGGCAACAGTTCAAGAGCAACAAGAACAACGAGGCGTTTCTCGATCGCATCCTGGTGGTCAAGGTACCCTATTGCCTGCGGATCACCGAAGAGAGGCAGATCTATGAGAAATTGCTGCGTGAGAGCGAGTTGGCCGCCAGCCCCTGTGCCCCTGAAGTTTTGGACATCCTCAGCCGCTTTGCAGTTTCGACGCGCTTGGCCGAGCACGACAACTCGCCGCTCTACACCAAGATGCGCGCCTATGACGGCGAAAATCTGAAGGAAGTCGATCCCAGGGCAAAGTCGGTCCAAGAATATCGCGACGCCGCCGGCGTCGATGAAGGCATGACGGGCGTCAGCACGCGCTTTGCCTTTAAGATCCTTTCGCAGACATTCAACTTCGATAATGAGGAGGTGGCCGCCGATCCTGTGCATCTGATGTACATTCTGGAGGAGGCGATCAAGCGGGAGCAGTTCCCGAAGGAAACGGAAGCGGCCTATCTTGAATTCATCAAGTCGGAGCTTGCGGCGCGCTACGCCGAGTTCATCGGCCACGAAATCCAGAAGGCCTATCTGGAGTCCTATAGCGAATACGGCCAGAACCTCTTCGACCGCTACATCGCCTATGCGGATGCCTGGATTGAGGACCAGGACTACAAGGACCCCGACACCGGCCAGATCCTCAACCGGGAGATCCTGGACAACGAACTTTCGCAGGTCGAGAAACCGGCAGGCATCGCCAATCCCAAGGACTTCCGTAACGAGGTGGTGAAGTTCACTCTGCGCGCTCGCGCAAGAAACCACGGCCGCAACCCGTCATGGACCAGCTATGAAAAACTGCGCGAGGTCATCGAGAAGCGGATGTTCGGACAGGTCGAGGACCTCTTGCCGGTGATCAGCTTCGGCTCCAAGCAAGACAGCGTTACGGAAAAGCGCCACAACGAATTCGTGCAGCGCATGATCGAGCGTGGCTACACAGAACGGCAGGTACGCCGGCTGGTGGACTGGTACATGCGGGTGAACAAGGCGGGTTGACAGAGCCGGATGGTTCCATGCCGATCTTCATCGACCGTCGCCTGAACCCCAAGGACAAGAGCCTTGGCAATCGACAGCGCTTCCTCAGGCGTGCTCGCGAGGAGTTGAAGCGGAGCATTCGCGATCAAATCCGCACTGGCAGGATCGCCGACGTGGATACCGAGCACGCCGTGCCCATGCCTGAAAGGAAAACAGCCGAGCCGAGCTTCAACGATGACAGGGCCAGCGGACGGCGCCGACACATCCTTCCGGGCAACAGGCATTTTTCCCCTGGAGACCTGCTCCCGAAGCCGCATGGGGGCGGCGCGGCGTCGTCGCCAGGAAACACGGCGTCGGAAGACGATTTTCGTTTCGTGCTGTCACGCGAGGAGGTGCTCGAACTCTTTTTTGAGGATCTCGAACTGCCCGACCTAGTTAAGCTCAATCTCAAGGAAATCCTTGCCTTCAAGCCGCGCCGGGCCGGCTTCGCGGCAACCGGTTCCCCGACCAACATCAATGCCGGCCGCACCATGCGCAACAGCCTAGGCCGGCGCATTGCGCTGAGGCGCCCCACGCAGCAGGAACTGGAGGCGATCCTCCGGGAAATCGTCACGCTTGAGTCGGCCCCGGCCGGCGCGGCGGTGCGCCAGCGCATCGCGGAATTACGCGACGAGCTTGACCGGCTGGAGCGACGGCGCAGGCGAATTGCCTTTGTCGATCCGGTCGATATCCGATTCAACCGCTTCGACGCCCGGCCGGTGCCGAATGCCAATGCCGTCATGTTCTGCCTTATGGACGTGTCCGGATCGATGGGCCAACGCGAAAAGGACTTGGCCAAACGCTTCTTCGTGCTGCTGCACCTGTTCTTGAAACGGCGCTACGAACGCACGGAGATCGTCTTCATCCGCCATACCCATGAGGCGCACGAAGTGGATGAGGACACGTTCTTCTACAACACGCAGAGCGGCGGTACGATCGTCTCCACCGCGCTCGACGAAATGCACCGCATTATCGGCCAGCGCTATCCTGCCAGCGAGTGGAACATTTACGCCGCGCAGGCCTCTGACGGGGACAATTTCACCACCGATTCCGAGCGATGCATAGAGCTCATGAACGGCAAGCTCATGCGCCTGTGCCAGTATTTCGCCTATGTCGAGATCATCGACGAACGCGAGAGCCACATATTCGGTGCTACCGAAAACGGGACGTCGCTTTGGCGCGCCTACAGTACGATTGAGCTGAAATGGCCCAACTTCCAGATGAGCCGCATCGCTGCTCCCGCGGATATTTACCCGGTCTTCCACCGGCTCTTCGCCAGGCAGCCGGCGGCCATCAAGAGCGCTTGAGAGAGAGATGGTCAGGCGAGCCAACGAAACGAATTTGTTGTTTTCCGGTTCCGACTGGAATTTCGAGAAATTATCGCGGGCTTTTGAAGAGATCGAGGCGATCGCGGTCGACGAGTTGCATCTCGATACTTACCCGGTCCAGATGGAGATAATCTCCTCCCAGCAGATGCTCGACGCCTACTCATCTATCGGCATGCCACTGATGTATCGGCATTGGTCATTCGGCAAACATTTCCTTCACCAGGAGCTTCTTTACCGTAAGGGTGGTCGGGGTCTGGCCTATGAACTGGTCATCAACTCCAATCCCTGCATCGTCTACCTCATGGAGGAAAACACCATGGCGTTGCAGGCCCTTGTGACGGCCCACGCGGCGCTTGGCCACAATCATTTCTTCAAGAACAATCATCTGTTTCAGCAATGGACCGACGCCGGGGCAATCCTGGGTTATCTGGACTTCGCCAAGGGCTACATCGCCCGGTGCGAGGAGCGGCACGGCCTTGCAGCAGTGGAGGCCATTCTCGATTCCGCCCATGCGCTGATGGAACAAGGGGTGTTCCGCTACCACCGGCCGCCAAAGCTCTCGTCGGAGCGACAGCGCGAAGGGCTTCGCGAGCGCCTCGAATACGAAGAGCGCTCCTACAACGATCTGTGGCGCACGCTGCCGCCGTCGCAGAACAAAAACAAGTCCGGCAATGAGGATCAAGGGATGGCGGAGCGCAAGAGATCGCTCAACCTGCCCGAGGAAAACCTCCTGTATTTCCTCGAGAAGAACAGCCTGATCCTGGAACCCTGGCAGCGCGAGATCATCAGGATCGTCCGCGTCATCGCGCAATATTTCTACCCGCAGCGACAGACTCAAGTGATGAATGAAGGCTGCGCCACCTTCGTGCATTATACGCTCATGAACATGCTATTCGATCGTGGCCGGATCGGCGAAGGTGCCATGCTTGAAATCCTGCGCAACCATTCGAACGTGATCTTCCAGCCGGCGTTTGACGATCCCCGGTTTTCAGGCATCAATCCCTATGCCCTCGGCCTCGACATGATGCAGGACATACAGCGCATTTCGACCGAGCCGACGGCGGAGGACCGCGACTGGTTCCCGGACATTGCGGGACATGGCAACTGGCGCGAGGTCCTGCTTGAGGCCTGGGCCAACCACCGCGACGAATCCTTTATCCGCCAGTATCTCAGCCCGAGCTTGATCCGAAAATGGCGGTTCTTCGTGCTTGGCGACGGAGCCGACAAACCGCATTTCGAAGTCGCGTCGATCCACAACGAACGTGGCTATCACAAGATACGCGCCCAGCTTGCCCACAGTTACGACCTTGGAGCGACTCGGCCGGACATCCAGGTGATTGATGTCGACCTGCTCGGCGACCGGCAGTTGCGGCTGCAACACAGGGTAAAGGATGGTGTTGTGCTCGAAGGCGCCAGTCGTGACGCGACGCTGCGCCATGTCCGCAGCCTCTGGGGCTACGAGGTCAGCCTGGTTGCAGTTGACGCTCAAACCGGTGCGACCATCCACGAACGGTCTACGAGCCAGATCGCGGCATAAACTCCGCAAAGAGCGTTCTGTTGCGGGCCTGCTCGGTACCTTTAGGATTCGCCCGCCGGCCTGATCCTGATCCTGGCGATCCGGTTCTTGTCGCGTTTCATCACCACGAAGCGCTTGCCGTGGAAGGTGAAAGCCTGCTTTTCCTCGGGGATCGACTGCGTCTCGTGGATGACCAGCCCGGCAATGGTGGTCGCTTCCTCGTCAGGCAGGTTCCAGTCGAGCGCCCGGTTGAGATCGCGGATCGGCACGGTGCCGTCGACGACCACGGAACCGTCCGCCTCCTGCTTCACGCCCTGAATGTCGACATCGTGCTCGTCGGCGATCTCGCCAACGATCTCCTCGATAATGTCCTCCAGCGTCACCAGCCCTTCGACCTCGCCATATTCGTCGACGACGATAGCGAAGTGCGCCTTGGCGCGCAGGAAGGCGTTGAGCTGTTCCTGCAGCGTGGTGGTGTCGGGCACGAACCAAGGCTTCGACGCGATCTTCATCACGTCGATCCGGGAAAAGTCGTTGCCGACCTCGTTCAGCGCTCGCAGCAGGTCCTTGGCGTGCAGCACGCCGACAATGTTGTCGAGCGAGCCTTTCCACAACGGCATGCGGGTGTGCGGGCTCTGCAGGATCTCGCGCACCACCGCTTCCGGCCCATTGTCGGCATTGACCGAGCGCATATTGGTACGGTGGACCATGATGTCGGAGACTTCGAGCTCGGCGAGATCGAACAGCCCGCCGACACGGTCGCGGTCCTCACGCACCATCTGGCCGTCGCGGCGGAAATCGTCGACCGCGCCGCGCAACTCGTCCTGTGTCGAGCGCTGCGGCTCGATGCGCGACAACTCATAGCCGAACATGGCAAGCAGGCGCGTGCGCACGGCCAGGACCAGCAGGATGAGGATGGCAAGGACGGCGACGACGGTCCAGCCGGGCTCGTTGATCATCGCTGCCGGCTTTCCTGGCCCGGATGGTTCTCCCTGAGGAACGAAAGCACTTCCGACGCCGGTACATCCTTGGCAATAAAAGCCTGGCCAACACCGCGCGTCAGGATGAATGTCAGCGCGCCGCGCGACACTTTCTTGTCCTGGGTGATGAAGCCAAGCAGCGCCTCGGCATCGGGCAACTCACCAGGGATGTCGGCCATCCGCCAGGGTAGACCGACGGCGCGAAGATGCGCCTCGACCCGCGCCGCGTCGTCCGGGCTGGCCAGATTGAGCCTTGCGGAAAAGCGGTGCGCCAGCGCCATGCCGATGGCGACGCCTTCGCCATGGACGAGGCGGGCGCCGTCATACTGTGTGGCGCCTTCCAGCGCATGGCCGAACGTGTGGCCAAGATTGAGCAGTGCGCGGTCGCCGGTTTCGAACTCGTCGCGGGCGACGACATCGGCTTTGGCGCGGCACGCCTCGGCAATGGCCTCGGTCCGCTCCGGTCCGCCAGCGAACACCTTTTCCCAGTTCGCTTCCAGCCAGGCGAAAAACGCCGGTCGGTCGATCAGCCCGTATTTGGCAAGCTCGGCATAGCCGGCGCGAAATTCGCGGATCGGCAGCGTGTCGAGCACTTCGGTGTCGGCCAGCACCAGCTTCGGCTGATGGAAGACGCCGACCAGATTCTTGCCGCGCGGGCTGTTGATGCCGGTCTTCCCACCGACCGAGGAATCGACCTGCGCCAGCAGCGAGGTTGGAATCTGGACGAAATTCATGCCGCGGCGCACGATGCCGGCGGCAAAGCCGGTTAGGTCGCCGATGACGCCACCGCCGAGCGCAATGACGACATCGCCGCGCTCCAGCTTGGCGGCGAGCACGCCGTCGACCACCTCTTCGAGATGGGCAAAGCTCTTGGTCTTTTCGCCGGCCGGCAAAGTGATGACGGCAGGCTGGATGCCGCCTGTTTCCAGACCGGCCTTCAGCGCGTCGAGATGTGCCGCCGCGACATTGTCGTCGGTGACCACCGCCGCCCTCGTGCCGGGCAGGCGGCGCGAAATCTCGGCGCCGGCGCGCGCCAAAAGGCCAGGGCCGATCAGGATGTCATAGGCACGCTCGCCAAGGCCGACCTCGACAGTGACCGGTTCGCTCACAGCCGCACCTCGCCTGGCGCAGTCGGAGCCGGAATGCCGAAATGCCCGCACAGCGCGTCGACAACCTCCGTCGCAATGACCTCCTTGCGGTCGTCGCGTGTCGGCACGGTGATGTTGGACGTGGCATAGACCGGGTAGCGCTCGCCCATCAGTCGCTCGAGCACGGCGCGCGGATCGGCGCTTTTGAGCAACGGCCGGTTCTGCTTCTTGGACACGCGTTCCATCAATAGGTCGATCTCGGCCTTCAGCCACACCGACACGCCATGCCCGGCGATCGCTTCCCGCGTCTGCGCATTCATGAACGCGCCGCCGCCGGTCGACAGCACCTGCGGCCCACTCTCCAGCACGCGCAGGATGACGCGCTGCTCCAATGCCCGGAATTCGGTCTCGCCATAGCGTTCGAACAGTTCCGGCACCGTCATGCGCGACACGGTTTCGATCTCCTGGTCGCTGTCGACGAAGGGCAGCGACAGCATCGTCGCCACCTTGCGGCCGATCGCCGTCTTGCCGGCGCCCATCAGGCCGACAAAGACGATCGAGCGGCTGCCCAGCCTGTCGAGCAGCGCGGCATGGCTATCGCCGGGAGGATTTGCTGGTAACGCGTTCATGAGACCATGCTGTTTCTAAGCCGTCTTTGCCGGCGTATCGACATCAAAAGCCCGTTTGCGTCAAGCATAGCGCCTTTCGCACCCAGAGCCCTTCGTCCTTGAATTGAAGGAATTAGCGTCCCATAAGGGCACAGGGTTTGGAATCGCAGAGCAAGAAGACGGGCGAAGATTGATGCCGACGCTGTTCCGCTTTGTCGTGACGATGATGATTCTTGCCGGCATTGCCTATGGCACGATGGTGGCGTTGGCGATGTTCGTCGAGCCGAAAAAGGCGGAAATCACCGTGCGCATCCCACCGGAAAAGCTGAACCCCAAGAAAAACTGACCCAAACTGACTTCTGGAACATGAACAGCGCGGCTCGCATCGAAGCCTTTCTCGAGATGATGAGCGCCGAACGCGGTGCCGCTGAAAACACGCTGTCTTCCTACCGCCGGGATCTCGAAGACGCTTCGCAGCAGATTGCCGGCGGGCTTGCCGCCGCCGCCGCAGTCGACATCCGCGCCTATCTCGACGACATCGCAGCGCGCGGCTTTGCGTCGACGTCGCAGGCGCGCAAACTGTCGGCGATCCGCCAGTTCTTCAAGTTTCTCTACGCCGAGGGCTTGCGCGGCGACGACCCGACCGGCACGCTGGACAGTCCGAAAAAGGGCCGGCCGCTGCCCAAGACGATGAGCGAGGCCGATACCGGTCGGCTGCTCGACCGTGCGGCGCTTGAGACAGGCGATGGCGTCAATGGCGACCGGGTGGCGGCACTGCGCCTGCACGCTTTGGTCGAGGTGCTCTATGCCACCGGCCTGCGCGTCTCCGAACTTGTCGGCCTGCCGGTGACCGTCGCCCAGCGCGACGACCGCTTCTTCATGGTGCGCGGCAAGGGCGACAAGGAGCGCATGGTGCCGCTGTCGGCCAAGGCCCGCATGGCGATGCGGGCATGGCTCACGGCCCGGGCGTCGGTGCCGGCTTTCGCCGACAGCCCGTTTCTGTTCCCGGCCGCCGGCGACAGCGGCTTTCTCTCCCGGCAGGTCTTTGCCCGCGACCTCAAAGGCCTTGCCGCGCGGGCCGGCATATCGGCGGCCAAAATTTCGCCGCATGTGCTGCGCCATGCTTTTGCCAGCCATCTCCTGCAGAACGGCGCTGATCTCAGGGCGGTGCAGCAGCTGCTCGGCCACGCCGATATCTCGACCACGCAGATTTACACGCATGTGCTGGAAGAGCGGTTGGTGCGGCTGGTCAACGATCATCATCCGCTTGCCGACTAGGGCTCATATCGCTATGTGAGGGCAACGTGCCCGCGCGGAGCCTACATCTGCGCGATGTTTGCCTTCCGACGCATCGGTCCGCTCAAGAATGTACAATTACCTCGATTTCGAAAAGCCGGTGCAGGACCTTGAACTCAAGATCCTCGAGCTGAAGAAGCTTGCCGAGAATGGCGAGGCGGTCGACGTCGGCGACGAAATCAGCCGGCTCGAGAAGCGCGTGCGCGACGCGCTGCGCGACATCTACAAGGCGCTGACGCCGTGGCAGAAGGTGCAGGTCGCGCGCCACACCGACAGGCCGCATTGCCTCGACTACATCAAGGGCCTGTTCAGCGATTTCACGCCGCTCGCCGGCGACCGCAATTTCGGCGAGGACCAGGCGATCATCGGCGGGTTCGCTCGCTTCCGCGGCGAACCGGTGGCCGTCCTCGGCCAGGAAAAGGGCTCCGACACGGCGAGCCGGCTCAAGCACAATTTCGGCTCAGTGCGTCCTGAAGGCTACCGCAAGGCCGTGCGGCTGATGGAACTTGCCGACCGTTTCCAGATTCCACTTCTGACGCTGGTCGACACCGCCGGCGCTTATCCCGGCGTTGGCGCCGAGGAACGCGGTCAGGCTGAAGCCATCGCCCGCTCAACCTCGGCCTGCCTCGGCCTCAAAGTGCCATCGATTTCGGTCGTCATCGGCGAAGGCGGTTCGGGCGGCGCCATTGCGATCGCCACCGCCAACCGCGTCTACATGCTGGAACACGCCATCTATTCGGTGATCTCGCCGGAAGGCGCTGCCTCGATCCTGTGGCGCGACACGACGCGCTCGAAAGATGCGGCGACCAACATGAAGATCACCGCCCAGGACCTTCTGGAAATGAAGATCATCGACGCCATCATTGCCGAGCCGCTCGGCGGCGCCCAGCGCGCGCCCGAAACGGTGATCGCCGCCACCGGCGACCTCATCGCCAAGACGATGAAGGATTTTGCCGGCGCCAACACCGATTTTCGCGAACAGCGCCGCGAAAAATATCTGGCGATGGGCCGCAGCCTCTGATTTTGGCCGGCAGCGCACCGCAATGTGGCGTCAAGGAGCAATTTCGCCACAAAAATGCCGCCGCATTCGGCTCAATAAAAAATCCGTGACACCGGGCGAATTGCCGTGGGGGGCGCCGTCCGACGCTTGCGGTAAGGAATTTTCAAGGTTAACGGGCTTAGGGTCCGTCAGTGTTCAGCATGCAGGCCCGGGCGCTATCCGGCCGTGACGCGAGAAAAAGACATAGCCGTATCCATGTTTACCAAGCTTGCCCGCACTGGACTTCTGATCGCCGCGCTTGGCGTTGCCGGCTGCAACGATTCCTCGATTAAGAATTTTGCGCCGGAAGCCAGCAAGCCGCTGCCGGACAAGATCCTGGCCGACATGAAGGCCAAGGGCATGATCCGCACCTCGTCGGTGATGGCTCGCATCTTCAAGGAAGAAGGCAAGCTCGAAATCTGGAAGGCCAAGACCACCGGCCGCTACGAGATGGTCGCCAGCTACGATATCTGCAAATGGTCGGGCAAGCTCGGCCCAAAATACACCGAGGGCGACCGCCAGGCGCCGGAAGGTTTCTATACGGTCCGCCCGTCGCAGATGAATCCGCGCTCGAACTATCATCTGTCCTTCAACATCGGCTATCCCAACGCCTATGACCGTGCCAATGGCCGCACCGGCGCCAATCTGATGGTGCATGGCGCCTGCTCGTCGTCGGGCTGTTATTCGATGACCGACCCGCAGATCGAGCAGATCTACGCTTTTGGTCGGGATGCCTTCCAGGGCGGCCAGACCGAGTTCCAGATCCAGGCCTTCCCATTCCGCATGACCGCCGCCAACATGGCGCGTTACCGCAACGACCCGAACTATGAGTTCTGGAAGATGCTGAAGGTCGGTTACGACAATTTCGAGATCACCAAGGTGCCGCCGAAGGTCGATGTCTGCGACAAGCGCTATATCTTCAACCAGGTGGCGCCCGAGGGCACGACATTCGATCCGACTGGCGCCTGCCCCGCCACCACGCAGCCGGATTCGCTGAAGAGCGCACTCAACGCCTATCAAAGCAGCTATGACGCGGCCTTCACCGGCGCGGTCAAGGCCAGTGTTCCGGCGCCCAAGCCGACCATTGCCGGCATCAAGGAAGCCAGCATCGTTTCCGACTGGTCGAAGCGCCGCGCCCGGGGCGAGCGCGTGCCGATCGAACCGCCGTCGCTGAATTCCGACGGCACGCTGACCGAGACGGCGCGCATGGGCCGCATCGATTCGCCCGCCGGCCGCAAGATGGCGGCGCTGGACGCAGAGAAGGAAGCCAAGCGCAAGGCCGAGGAACAGCGGGTTGCTGCCATCGAGGCTGCGAAAGCCGCCAAGGTCCAGGCACTGGCTGAAAAGCAAGCGGCAAAGGCCCAAGCGCTGGCCGAAAAGGAAGCAGCCAAGCAGGCCGCCCAGCAGCCGGTCGCCACTGCGAGCGTCGAGGCGGCGCCTGCAGAACCGCCGGCGGACGAAAGCCGGATGTCGAAGATCAAGAACAAGCTGCTAGGCATGTTCGGCGGCTGAGGTTTTCGCCTTGCCGATGCATGCCGCCCAAAAGTGCGCCGCGGTTTTGGGACAAAGACATGCATGAAGACAAACAAACAAATCACACCGCGATCTATGACCTCAAGGGCCTGAACTGCCCTCTGCCCGTTCTCAAGGCGAAAAAACGCTTGGCGGCAATGCAGCCGGGCAGCCGGCTTTGGCTGGAGACCACCGACCCGCTGGCGGTCATCGACATCCCCGCCTTTTGCGCCGACGCTGGCCACCAGCTTGTTGAAACGTCAGCCGTCAGCGGCGGCCACCGCTTCCTGGTCGAACGCGGCGCATAGCGAGCCTGAGAATCAGCCCCCGGCTATCGCCAGCGGATTGCTCTCCAGCGCCGCGCGATCCGGCGTGTCGATCGACGGCCGGTTGGTGAAGGCGGAAAACAGCCGGCGCACATAATCTTCCGGCATGTCGAGCGTGATCAGCACCAGCCTGGTGCCGCGTTGGCCGTCCGGCCAAGCCAGCAGCCGCGCCGGCGGATGCAGGATCTTCTGCACCCCGTGGACGACAAGCGGCCGCGACGGGTCCTCCGCAAGCTCGATGACGCCCTTCATGCGCAAAAGCTTGTCGCCATGCGCCGAACGCAGCAGGTCGAGGAACATCTCAATCGCCGAGAACGGCACCGGGCCGTCATGGACCAGCGAGTAGGAGCGCACGCGGAAATCGTGGCGGTGGTGGTGCTCATGCTCGCCGTGGTCATGATCATGATGATGGTGGTGCTCATGGGCGGCTTCTTCGCCGAGCCAGCGCCGGACATCGGCGGATTTGGTCGCCGGATTGTAAAGGCCGCAATCGAACAGCGCCGCGACGCCGGTTCGGCCGTCGCCGTCGTCCAGCACCACGGCGCCTGGATTGAGCTGATGGAGTCGCGTTCGCAAAGCATCGACGTCGCCGGGATCGCTGGCCAGATCGACCTTGGTCAGCACGATGCGATCGGCGACCGCCACCTGCTTGACCGCCTCGACATGGCCGTCGAGCGTCGCATTGCCGTTGATCGCGTCGACCAGCGTGATGACGCCATCAAGTCGGAAGGCCTGCACAAGGGCGGGATGCGCCATGATCGACTGCAGCACCGGCGCCGGATCGGCGAGCCCGGTGGTTTCGACAACGACGCGGGCAATGCGGGCGATACGGCCGGTCTGCAGCCGGTCGACGAGGTCAGCCAGCGTATCGACCAGATCGCCGCGCACCGTGCAGCACAGACAGCCGTCGGACAGCTGGATGATGCCGTCCGAGGCCTGCTCGACCAGCAGATGGTCGATCGCAACCTCGCCGAACTCGTTGATGATGACGGCCGTGTCGACCAGTGCCGGATCTTTGAGCAACCGGTTGAGCAATGTCGTCTTGCCGGCGCCGAGGAAGCCGGTGACCACCGTGACGGGTATCGGAAAGCCAGCCATCGCCTAGTTCGCGGCTTTGACCAGCTGGTCGCCCTGCACCGCGGTTGCCTGTCCCACCACGGCCGGTTCGGCGCCCTTTGGCGCCGGAATGTCTGGCCGCCAGCTCGGCAGCGGCACATCGGCGTATTCCTGGCCGCCCTGGTCGAGCATCGCCTTCGGTGCCGGCCCGGTGGCGCCGCCGAGGCCGACGGCAACCAGCGTCGGCACGTGGTCGAGCTTTTCCTGATAGGGCGATTTCGGCACGTCGGCGCCCTTCGCGGCCACCGGCGGAGCCGCCTCGGACTGCTCGTGCGGCGCCTTCTTCCTGCAGATCTCATCATGCATGTCGTTGGGTGACATGGTATCGCCATAGGAAGGCATGGCCGCGACCGTGAGCCAGTTCGGGTCGGGCATGGCAAAGCCCTGGTCAAGCAGCCTGGCGGCGGTCTCGGCACGGCTGATCGCCGATTTTTCGCCGAGCACGACCGCGACCAGCGTGCGGCCATTGCGTGTCGCCGAGCCGATCATGTTGAAGCCCGAGGGACAGACGAACCCGGTTTTCATGCCGTCGGCGCCGGGATAGCGCCCGATCAAGAGATTGTAGTTGGAGATCGCCTTCTTGCCGACGGCAAGGCCTTCGATCGAGAACCAGGGGGCGTATTGCGGGAATTCCTTGCGGATCGCCATCACCAGCAGGGCAAGATCGCGCGCCGTCGTGTACTGCTCCGGCGAAAACAGGCCGTTCGGATTGACGAAATGCGTTCCGGTCATGCCAAGCCGCGCCGCCTCCGCATTCATGCGAACGGCGAATCCGGCCTGCGAGCCGCCTATGTTTTCGCCGATGGCCATGGCGATATCGTTGGCCGATTTGACCAGCATCATCTTCAACGCATTGTCGAGCCGCATCACCGAGCCCGGCTTGAAGCCCATCTTGCTCGGCGGTTCGCCCGCCGAATGCTTGGTCACCTTGATCGGTGAATCGAGCTGGACCTCGCCGGCGGCAATCGCCCGGAAGGTGACATAGGCGGTCATCAGCTTGCTCAGCGAAGCGGGATACCAGCGCTTGAAGGCGTCCTGGTGCTGCAGAACCTTGCCGCTGTTGAGGTCGAACAGGATCACCGGATTGGCCAAAGCTGGCCCAGCCAGCATAGGTAGCGCCAAGCCGCCCGTTAGCAGTAATTTGAGGATATGGCTGTGCCGCATCATGGAATCCGAAATCGCCTCTTGCCGTAGTCGCCCCTGGCTCCGTAAGATTTCGTTACGCGATGGCCAGCATGACCTGATCCGGCCCTCAATTTCCGGATCACATTGTCTGGGGTGCTATTTACCCTATGTGACGCCAAGATGGCAAAGTGCCAAGATGGCAACAAGCATGGCAATCACAATTGCAATCAAGCAGGCCAGATCGTCTGCTCCAACAGCGAGATGGAACCATTATGCCGATTCTCAACCGCGCCGCCGAGATGCAGGATGAAGTTGCCGGCTGGCGACGCCATCTGCACCAAACGCCAGAACTGAATTTCGATGTCTTCAAGACCGCCGCCTTCGTCACCGAGAAGCTGAAGGAATTCGGCTGCGACGACGTGGTGACGGGCCTCGGCAAGACCGGCGTCGTCGGCATCATCCATGGCCGCAAGGGGCAAGGCGCGACCATCGGCTTGCGCGCCGACATGGACGCGCTGCCGATCAACGAGATCACCGGGAAGCCCTATGCCTCGACCGTGCCTGGCAAAATGCACGCCTGCGGCCATGACGGCCATACGGCGATGCTTTTGGGCGCCGCCAAATATCTGACCGAAACGCGCAATTTCGCCGGTTCGGTCGCGGTTATCTTCCAGCCGGCCGAAGAGGGCGGCGGCGGCGGCAACGAGATGGTCAAGGACGGCATGATGGAGCGTTTCGACATTTCGCGCGTCTTTGGCATGCACAACATGCCGGGCCTGCCGGTCGGCCAGTTCGCCATCCGGCCGGGTCCGATCATGGCGGCGACCGCCGAGTTCACCATCACCGTGAAGGGCCGCGGCGGCCATGCGGCGATGCCGCACGGCACGATCGACCCGATCGTCATCACCAGCCAGCTGGTCGGCGCCCTGCAGACGGTCGCTTCGCGCAGCACCGATCCGGTCGAGGCGGTGGTGGTTTCGGTGACGAAATTCCACGCCGGCGACGCCTATAACGTCATTCCCGAGGCCGCCGAGATCGCCGGCACGGTGCGCACGCTGAAGAAAGAGATCGCCAAGAAATCGGAAGAGCGCATCCGCACAATCTGCGAAGGAATAGCCACCGCCTTCGGCGCGACGATCACTGTCGACTATGACGCCAACTATCCCGTGACCTTCAACAATCCGGAAGAAACGGTCTTTGCCGGCGATGTCGCGGCAAATGTCGCCGGCGACACGCAGGTCCACCGCGCCATCCAGCCGGTGATGGGCGGCGAAGACTTCTCCTACATGCTGGAAGCCCGCCCTGGCGCCTTCATCTTCATCGGCAATGGCGAGACCGCCGGCCTCCACCATCCGGCCTACGACTTCAACGACGAAGTCATCCCGCACGGCATGAGCTACTGGGTAAAACTGGCCGAAACGGCGCTCGCAGCCTGACATATGCCGCCGAAAGGCCGGCCGAATTGCCTTCGGCCGGCCTCTTCATTGCCTTCGGCGAGCCCTCTTGGCGAAACGATCGGAAGCGGCTATGTGTCGGGCCGCGTGGTCCCGTAGCTCAGTAGGATAGAGCGGCAGATTCCTAATCTGTAGGTCACAGGTTCGATTCCTGTCGGGATCACCAGCAAGATCAAAGGCTTGGTGACTGAGATAGCCTGTCGGCATGTTGCAGCACAGATGGACTGGTTTTCGGTGATTTTCACGGACGCGACCAAGCAAGCAGCCCGACTTTAGTTCCATAGAAAAAGTCCATCCCTGAGGTCTCAGGAGCGAGCTTTAAGCATCTACAGCCGCGAAGAGAATCGACCTCTTGCAAGTACAATTCCAGATCGAGCGATGGTTCCCAGTCGATCCGTTACGGTCTGAGTTCGGCGCCGCCAACTCAACGAAGCCGGCCGTATCCTAGCTGGCAACCAGGGGCACCGTGACGGTCGTGGCGTAATTTATCGGATACTGGTCGAAATACGGGAAAGCGATGACGAAGGCATAGCTGGCGGTCAGATGCGCCATCTTGAAACCGCCGCTGGCAGGGTCGGTCGCGATCGTCACAATGACGTTCTTCAGACCCAGGTTCACCAATTTCTGCGTGGCGATGGCCTGGAGGTCGCTCTGCGAAAGCGTGTTGTTCAGCTGCAGCGCCCGGGAAGAGGTTTCCAGTGTATAGCGGACGGTCGACACGGCATTCATGGCCCAGCCGAAGGCGAAGATTCCGAACAAAAGCATCACCA